>JAODBI010000006.1 GCA_025463875.1 Actinomycetes bacterium | reverse complement strand
AGCCCACGACGATGACGTCGACGTGCAAGTCCGCCGCGACCTTGCAGATCGTCCCACTCACGTCACCGACCTCGATGCGCTTGTCGACCGCCGTCGACGTGAGCGCGGCCGCGGTGCGCTCGAGCTCCTCGCCTGCCTCCGCCAACTCCTGCTTCCACAACGCATCTTGCTCGCCGGCGGAATAGACGGAGCCCTCGAAGCCGCCGGCGTCGTCGCCGGGCACCTCGGTGAGCACGCTGAGCAGGGTGACGTGATCGGCCGGTCGCAGGAGCTGGGAAGCGCGCCGGGCCGCCTCGATCGAGCTCGGCGAACCGTCGGTGGCGATGAGCACATGCATGACCTCTCCTCTACCCAGACACCGTCGTGACCGCTCCGTCGGCGGCCGCCGAGCGGCGTATCGCATCCATCACCCGCATCTCGGCCACCCCGTCGACGAAGGTCGGCAGTGGAACCGGGCTGTCCACGCTCCGGCCCTCCACTCCGGCGCGCAGCGCCTCGGCCAGCCGGATGTAGGGCCCCAGCTCGAGGTGTGTGTAGCGCTCGCGTGGGTCTTCGGAGAGCGACGGCGGAGCCGGCAGCGCAAGATCGGCGGGTACGGCGAGCTCCCGGCGCCCCGAACGATCGGAGCAGAACACGCCGTCGGTGGTGACCTCGATGGTGCCGTCCGTGCCCGCCACGACCGTCAACCCGATGACGCCCGGCGACCACGACGCGGCCGTCTGCTGTAGCACCCCGCGCGCGCCCGAGCGCGTCGTCAGGTGCACGACGAAGCTGTCCTCCGCGCTCCCGGTGCGCGCACTGACCGTCGGCAGCGCGGCGCTCACCGACGCGATCTCACCCATCCACGTGCGCACCTGGTCGATGACGTGCGATCCCGACGCGCCGAGCCAGCCGCCGCCGCGCGAGCCGTCGAACCACCACTCCGGGACCGGTGCCGCCGGGTCGGCGACCAACGGCACGTACGACACCAACGAGAAGGTACGGGGCTCGCCGATCGCACCGTCGGCGATGGCGCGCGCGACGAGCGCGCGATCGGGCGCCCATCGGAACTCGTGCCCGACGAGATGCGTCACGCCTGCGGCCTCGGCCGCGGCGAGCATGGCCTCGGCCTCGCTCGCGTCGAGCGCGAACGGCTTTTCGCAGACGACATGTCGGCCCGCGGCGCACGCTTCGATTGCGAGCGTCGCGTGCGTGTCGGGGGGCGTGGCGATGGTGACCGCGTCGACCCCTTCGAGCGCGAGCGCGTCCGTAAGTGACGAGCACGCGTTCGCGACACCGAGCCGCTCGGCGCGGCGTTTCGTGCGCGCTCCATCGCGTCCGACCAACGCGTGCACGGTGAACCCGGCGTTCCGCAGCGCGGGAACGTGGACCCGGCACCCGAAGCCGGTGCCGACCACGGCCGCGCCCGGCATTCAGTAACCCTCGGCCGGATCGACGACGTGCAACAGCGGCTCGCCGCGTCGGCGGCGCCCGATGTTGTCGATCAGGATGTCGACCGCGGTCGCCTGCAGTTGCGGCGTGTACCACGAGATGTGCGCGGTCAGTCGCACCTTCGGGTGCGAGTAGAGCCAATGGCCGGCCGGAAGCGGCTCGGGGTCGACGGTGTCGAGCGTCGCCATCGCGACCGTCCCGTCGTCGAGTGCCAGCCGGAGCGCGTCCTGGTCGATGAGCGCACCGCGGGCGATGTTGACGATGTGGACGCCCGGCGCCATCTTCGCGAACGCCGCCGCGTCGAGCAGATGACGCGTGCGCGCGGTGGCCGGTGCGGCGAGCACCACGTGCGCGGCATCGGGCAAGAGGTCGTCGAGCGAACGGACGACCTCGACGCCCGGGACGGGACTCGGCGCATCCGTACGGCGTAGTGCCCGCACGTGCATGCCGAACGCGAGGGCGCGCGTTGCAACCGCCGCACCGATGCCACCGAGACCGACGAGCGCCACGGTCGAACCCTCGACCCGATCGAGCGCCGGCTTCGGAAAGTTCCAGTACTTCGGCGGCTCGGACAGGAACGTCTCGGGAAAGCGTTTCGCCCACGCCAGGATCGCGGCCATGACCCACTCCGAGATGGGCACCGCGCTCGCGCCGCGCGCGCACGTGACGATCCGATCGCCCGCGAACACCGCGGACGCCACCTTGTCGACGCCGGTACCCGAGAGCTGCACCCAATCCACCCCGGCCGCGTCGAGCCACGCGACGATCCCGTCCCAGTCGAGATAGCCGCCGAAGAAGGCGTCCGCGGCGAGATCGGCGGGCGGCTCGCCACCCGTGAACTCGATCAACTCGACGTCCGGATGCGCCGCCCGTATGCGCGTCACCTCCGCCGAGTTCATGCCGAGCTGGGCGATGATGCGCACGACGCCAGACGCTACGCGCCCCGAGTGGATCGGGACAAAGCAACGCGCCGACGCAACCCGGCCCGACGAGCAGTGCCGAACGACGCGGCCAACCGGCGCGCAAGCTCGCGCAGTCCGCCCGTCCCGTTCTACGCTGCCCGGGTGGTGAGCAGGTGATGCAATCGGTCGTCGTCGGCGAGGGCATTCCCTTTGCCGAGGGTCCCGTATGGTGCCCGGACGGCACCCTCGTGGTCACGAGTGTCGCGGCGGGCGCGCTCTTCCGGGTGTGGCCCGGGTCCATGGAGGTCGAGCGCATCGCGGTGACGCGCGGCGGAGCCAACGGCGCCGCGCTCGCCGTGGACGATTCGATCCTCGTGACCCAGAACGGCGGCATCGACTTCTCGGTGCTGCCCGGTGTGTTCGCGACGTTTCCGCCCGCCGTTCCCGCCGCACCCGGACTCCAGCTCGCAACTCCCGACGGCACCGTCACGTACCTGAGCGACGACGGCTTCCTCGGCCCGAACGATCTGGCGGTCACGCCCGACGGCGCCGTGTACTTCACCGATCCCGGCCACTTCCCGCCGACCGAAGACGGCCGGGGTCGGGTCATGGTCTACGAGCGCGACGGCACGGTACGCACGTTCGCCGACGGCTTCTCTTATTGCAACGGCATCGCCTTCGAACCGGACGGCACGGTGGTCGTGGTCGAACGCCGGGGCCTGCAGCGCGTCCGCGAGGGCGGCGAGCGGGAGTGGGTCGTGGAGAAGCTCGGCCGGGGCGGCGGTGACGGATTCTGTCTCGACGCCGACGGACGCTTCTACGTCGCGTCGACCATCGAGCACGGCGTGCGGGTGGTCGACCCCGACGGCACGATCGTCGACTTCCTTCCGATCG
This sequence comes from Actinomycetes bacterium, assembly GCA_025463875.1. Taxonomy (GTDB): domain Bacteria; phylum Actinomycetota; class Acidimicrobiia; order IMCC26256; family PALSA-610; genus PALSA-610. Next base: position 15,561 of record JAODBI010000006.1, on the reverse strand, counting down.
AGGGCGAGGGACTGTCGACCAACTGCTGCTTCGGCGGTGACGATCTCCGCACGCTCTTTGTCGCCGACGCGCTGCCCGGCAACCTCGTCGCGTTCGAAGGAATGCCGACTCCGGGACTGCCGCTACCGGTCTGGCCCGGCCCCGCCGCGTAGAGCCGGCTCGACCTAACCGCGCCGTAGCCGGGCGGCGAGGTCGCACGCCCATTGCACCGGGTCGTCGAGCCCCCAGCCGTTGTCGGGGAGGTCGAAGTACTCGACGCTGAGCTTCCCGCGGTAGTCGAGTCGTTCCAAGGTGCGGAACACCTCGGCGAAATCGACGACACCGGTCGGATCGTCGACGTGCAGCTGCGTGTGGCCGGGCTTGCCCTGGCGGAGCTGCACGTGATCGGCGAGCTCCAACAGCTCGTAGGGATCGCCGCCCCAGTCGGCCACATGGCCCGTGTCGACGAGCAGGCGGACGTCGCCCGCCTCGGCCCGGAATGCGCGGATCGACTCGATCGAGTTCACCGTGGCGCCCGCCCACGGCTCCAACAGCGCCTGCGGCGCTCGTCGCCACCAACGCACCGCGCGTTCCCACGCGCCGTCGAGCGCGGCGCTCGGCGCCGGCGTTGTGCACCATGCATCGACGGGTTTGGGGAACGAGGTCGGGCAGCCGATCGGCAACGGGAGCGACGCGGGGTCGGTCCCGACCATGCAATCGATGTGCTCGAACCCGTCGGACTGCGCGGCGCGCGCGCGCTCGACGACATCCGCATGCCGCGCGTACGCGACGTCGACGACACCCAGCGGCCAGCGCAACGGTGACGGCGCGGTCACTTCTCCATCGACTTGGGCATCACCATGCCGACCTGCTGCACGTGTTGCCCCAGCGTCGCGTCGAACTTCTCCGCGACCTCCGACGCGCTCCAGCCGCCGTCCTTCCACATCCACGCGATCTGCTTGGGGTGCTGGAACAACGTGTAGGCGTATTCGGTGCGCCCGAGGATCTGGCCGTTCACGTGCGCGGCCTGCTCCGAGGCGAGAAACGCGACGAGGGGCGCGTTCAGCGCCGGATTCTCTTCGGGCGGCGGTTCCTTGCCCGACCGTTCGTAGAGCGCGGCCGTCATCCGAGTGGCGCCCGCGGGCGCGACCGCGTTGACCGTGATGCCGTAGCGACCGAGCTCCAACGACCAAACGAAGGTCATGCCCATGATCCCGGCCTTGGCCGCGCCGTAGTTGGTCTGCCCGAAATTGCCGCGCAGCCCGGCGGACGATGTGATGTTGACGATCCGGCCGTAGCCCTTGTCCTTCATCACCTCGGCGGCGTGGCGCGTGCAGTTGAAGGAACCCTTCAGGTGGACCGCGACGACGGAGTCGAAATCGGACTCGTCCATCTTCAGCAGCGTCTTGTCGCGCACGATCCCGGCGTTGTTCACGAGGATGTCGACCGTGCCGAACGCGTCGACCGCGGTCTGCGTGATCGCACGCGCGCCGTCGAAGTCGGTGACCGAGTCGTAGTTCGGGACGGCCTTTGCGCCCAGCGCTTCGATCTCCTTACAGACCTGCGCGGCCGGGTCTTCTTCGGTACCGCGTCCGTCGAGCGACACCCCGACGTCGTTCACGACGACCGACGCACCTTCCCGCGCGAAGCACAGCGCGAACTCGCGTCCGATGCCGCGCCCGGATCCGGTGACGATCGCGACCCGACCGTCGAGCAATCCCATCTACGCGACCGCCGCCGTTGCCTCGCCGATGACGGCCGTGACCCCGTCCTGGTTCGCGACGGTGAACGTGAGGTCGACGAGGTGCTCGCCGCCCTCGTCGCGCTTGGCGGTCACGACGGCCTTGCACGTGAGCACGTCGCCCGGCCACACCTGCTTGGCGAATCGCACCTGCAGCCGGCGCAGGGCTTCGGCGCCGAACCAGTCCTTCAGCACCCGGGCCGCGAGACCCATCGAGAGCATGCCGTGACCGAACACCGACGGGTTGCCGACCTGGCTCGCGATCGTGTCGTCGTGGTGCATCGGGTTGAAGTCGCCGCTTGCGCCCGCGTACTTCACGAACATCGTGCGCGTGAGCGCGGGAAACTCCTGGGTCCGTTCCTCACCGACTGAGACGGTGTCGTACGTGGTCGCGCTCACTGGTCCCCTCCAAGCTGACGTCGGCGTCGGATCGTAGCGGCGTAGGCCCGCTCCAGTCAGGGCGAGAGGCACCAAACATGACACGAACGTCGGCTCCGTCTACCCTTCCCTGGTGCCCCGGGCCGGTGGAAGCCAACCCGCTGCGCGCCGGCGGGCCGTGACTGAACCTCGAGAGTTACGGGCCCGCGGGCGGAACACCAAACGCCGTTTGCTCGACGCGGGCGAGACCGTCCTCGCGTCCAAGGGGTACCACGCGACCCGCGTCGACGACGTCGTGAAGCTCGCCCGAACCTCACATGGGACCTTCTACCTCTATTTCTCCAACAAGGAGGAGCTCTTCCGGGCGCTCGCGGCCGAGGTCGCCGAGGAGATGCAGTCGCTGGCCGAGGCACTCGAGCCGCTCACGGACGGCGCCGACGGTCGCGCCCGGCTGCAGAGCTGGATCACGCAGTTCGTCGAGGTGTACCGGCGTCACGGTCCGGTGATCCGGGCCTGGACAGAAGCCGAGATCGGCGGCAGCGAGTTCGGCCGCCTCGGGACCGACCTGCTGACACAGTTCACGCGGGTCGTGATCGCCCGGGTCAGTGAGGTCGCGCCCCCCGACCTCGATCCGGCCGTGGCGACGCTCGTGCTCGTCGCGATGCTCGAGCGGCTCAACTACTACGCCCTGACAAACCAGGTGCACATCGAACCCGACGCGATCTCCGAGACCCTCGCGCGCGTCACGCACGCGTCCCTGTTCGGTTCCTAGGACGAGCGCGGTTGTTCGGGGCGTGCTGGGCCGGCCGAGGCGGTCAGACGCCGACCGGGCCCTCGCCGCCGCCACCGCCGAGCACGCGCGACTGCAGGTCGCCGAGCTCCGACACCGGACCGGAATAGGCCACCTCGCCCTTGACCAGCACGATGGCGTCGTCGGCGATCCCGAGCGCGTGGTGCACGTGTTGCTCGACGATCAGCAATGTGGTTCCGGCCTCGCGGATCTGTTCGAGCGTGCGATACACCTCGTCGACGACGATCGGCGCGAGTCCGAGCGACAACTCGTCGGCGATGAGCAGCCGCGGCCGTTCCACGATGACCCGCGCCAGCGACAACATGCGCTGCTCACCACCCGAGAGCGTGCCTGCGATCTGATGCCGACGATCGCGCAGGCGCGGGAACATCGTGAAGGCCTCGTCGAGACCTTTCTTGACGCCGTTGCGGCCGCGGCTCCGGCGGAACGTCAGCTCGAGGTTCTCGGCCACCGTCAGCGACGCGAACACCGAGCGGCCTTCGGGCGCGTGGATGATTCCGTGTCGCGCGTACTTGTAGGCGCGCTGGCCGGTGACGTCGTCGCCCTGGTACACCACCTTGCCCGACGTGGGCACGATCAGACCGGAGCACACGCGTGCGATCGTCGTCTTGCCCGCACCGTTCGACCCGAGCAACGCGAGCACCCGGCCGCGCGCCAACGAGAACGAGACGTCGAAGATGGCACGGAACGGGCCGTATCCGGCATCGACGTCGCGCAGCTCGAGGACCGGAGCGGTCGCCGGTTCCGTTACCGCGGCCATCAGACGATGTCTCCGAGGTAGGCCTTGCGAACGGCGCTGTCGGCGAACACTTCGTCGGTCGGACCGGACGCGATCAGCGTGCCGAAGTCGAGCACGAACACCCGTTCGACGAGGCTGCGCACAAATTCGACGTCGTGCTCGACCAGCAGGATGGCGAATCCCCGTTCGTTCTGCACGGTCCGGAGCTGGCCGGCTAGCTGTTCGGTCTCGTGCCGGTCGAGGCCCGACGAGGGCTCGTCGAGCAACACGAGCTTCGGCTCGGTCATCAGTGCCCGGCCGATCTCGACGAGGCGACCGACACCGAGGCTGAGCGACTCGATCGGACGATCGGCGACCGGGACCAGGTCGAGCAGCTCGAGCATCGCGCCGACGCGCTCGTTTTCGTCCGCCGACGGGCCGCCCATGAACAGCACGTCCTTCCACAACGCACCCCGCCCGTTGCGCACGCGTTCGGCGACGAGGAAGTGATCGCGCGGAGTCATGCCGCTGAACAGCTCGACGCGCTGGAACGTTCGCGCGATTCCGAGGCGCGCCCGCTTGTACGGCGCGACGCGCGCGAGGTCGCGGCCTTCGAAGGTGACGCGCCCACCGTCGGGCTTGAGGATCCCGAGGAGGCAGTTGAAGAACGTGGTCTTTCCGGCCCCGTTCGGTCCGATCAGCCCGACGATCTCCTGCGGACCGACGTCGAGCTCGATGTTGTCGAGCGCCGTGATGCCGGCGAACGTCTTGGTGACACCGTCCGCGACGAGGAGCGTCACGGCGCTGCGCCCGGAGTGTCCACGGCTGCGGCGCCCGGCTTGGTCCTGCCACCCGACTTGAAGCGATCGATCTTCCCTTGCACCCAGGCGAGGGACTTGACCTTGTTGGCCTCGAGGATGCCCTCTTGGTGCTTGGCGTAGGTCAACGCACCGAAGCCGAAGAAGATGAACTGCACCGCGTTGGGCAGCGAGTCGACGTGCAGGAACGGCTGGACGTGGTTGATGATCCACGGGATCCAGTCGGGCAGGACGCGCGCCGAGAAGAGCACGAAGCCGAGCGCGGCCTGGATCGCACCCTCGACCGTGCGCGAGCCCAGGGTGACGACGATCACGACCCAGAACAATCCGAGCGTCGCGTTGTAGTCGATCTTGTTGGCGTGACCCTCGTAGCTCGCGAGGAGGGCGCCGCCGACACCGGCGATACCGGCCGAGAGCGCGAACGCGGTGATCCGGGCGCGGGTCGGGCTGATGCCGACCGACGCGGCTGCGACCTCGCTGCCGCGCACCGCGGAGAGATACCGGCCGGTCGTACCGCTGCGGACCTGCATCACGATGACGCCCACGATCACCAGGAAGACCAGACACAGGACGAGGAATGACCTGTCGCTCGCGAAGTCGATCGAGCCCAGCTGGGGTCGGGGCGCAACGACCGGGAAGAGTCCGCCGCTGACCCAGCTCAGGCTCACGATCACATTGTCGAAGAACAGCGCGAACGCGTAGGTCGCGAGCGTCAGGAAGATGCCGCCGAGACGCAATGCGGGGATCGCCAGCATGGCGCCGACGGCAGCCGCGATAAGTCCGCCGATGATGATCGTGAAGATGACCGACATACCCGCGCTCGACGAGAGCTGCGCCGACGCGAAGCCCCCGATGCCAGCGAACGTGGCCTGCGCGAACGACACCTCGCCGGCGATGCCCGTGATGACGACGATCGAACAGAAGATGATCGAGTAAATGACCACCTGGATGCCCTGGCCCACGACACTCGCGTTGCCGTGGAAGAACACGTAGTAACCGATGCCCAGTCCGAAGAGCACGCCCGCGACGCGGGTGCCGATGGTGAGCTCGCGGCTCCGCTGCCCCGCGGCCGGCGCGGGCGGCGGTGGATCGACGCTCGAGAGTGGGTCGGTGAGCTCGCGCTTGTTGCGAAGGCGGGGCGAGAGGATCAGGACCAGGAACAACACGACGAACGGAAGGGAGGGACGCAGGTTGCTCGCGAGCACGCTGTTCGTCGGCAGGTACCGGTTGAGCAGTTCCTGCACCACGCCCAAGCCGATCGCACCGAAGAACGCAAGGGGGATGCTGGTCAGCGACCCGAGGACCGTGGCAGCGATCGCGGCGGTCAGGAGCGTCGTGTAATAGATGTCGCCGACCTGCGACGTGACCGTCGGCAGGAGCACGCCCGCCAGCCCGGCGACGAGGCTCGACAGCATCCAGGCCGCGGTGCCGATCCGATCGGCGTCGGTACCGGCGAGCTCGGCCATGCGTGGGCTCTCGACGACCGCTCGCATACGGATCCCGAGCGCGGTGTAACGGAACACCAGGACGAGCCCGACCGCGACGATGACGGCACACACCATGATCGAGAGTTGGTCGCGGGAGAGGGTGGCGCCGAAGATGTGATACGGCACGTCGCCGCCGGGGACGATTCCCGTCGGGCGCGTCGCTTCGGTCTGGTTGAATTTGAGCAGCACGATCTGCGGGATCGCAACCAGCAGACCGAGCGCGGTGATCAGCCGGGCCATCGACGGCGCGCTGCGCAGATGACGGAACAGGAAACGGTCGAGAATCGCGCCGATCAACGGCGCCACGATGATGACGGAGATGATGAACGCCGGGAGGATCCCCCACCCGTCGTTCACGTGCAGCTGGTAGTAGATCGCGCCCGACGCAAAGGCCTGCACGCCAAACGCGATATTGAAGACGCCCGACGTCTTGTAGGCGAGCGTCAAGCCGACGGCGAGCAGCGCATAGACGCATCCGAACGCGACGCCGTCGATGAGCGCGCCGAGCAGCTTTTCCATCTCGTCAGGTGACCGCTCTTATCTCGACGCCCGTGGCAGTTCGGCTCAGCCCTGCCCGCCCGGCGCGAACGAAAGATGCTGCGGGTCCTTGGGCAGCGGGACGTTCGGATCCGGACTGAAGCAGATCCAGGGCTTGCCCGGCTCGGTGAACTGGGGCAGGAACTTGCCGCCTTGGATCTTCAGCACCGAGGCACACCGGTACTTCCCGCCCGCGGCCGGGTCGTTCGTCGGATCGATATGCGAGATGGTCCAGTCGATCGGCACGATCAACCCGCCGGGCGACTCGGCCGTCTGGGTGTTGAGCGCGTCGATCACCTTCTGCTTGGTGAACTCCGGGCCCGCAAACTTCAGCCCGTCGAGGAACATCGCGCCCATGATCCAGCCCACCTCGGTGAGCTCGACGGGCTTGATGTTGTGCTGCGACGTCCAGTCGAGGAACTCCTTGGTGGCCGGCGACTGCGGCATGAGCTCCCACGGCACGTACTGGGGTTCGATGTAGCTGTTGTCGAAGACGCCACCACTTTGGGAGATTGCGTCGTGGTCGTAGCCGTTCGGCAGGTTCTGGACCGCGTTGAGTCCCTGCTTCTTCATCTCCTTGGCGAGCTTCGTCACTTCGTTCGTGTCCATGCAGGTGCTGACGAACTGCACACCCGCTTCCTTCATGCGCGTGACGTCGGTCGTGATGTCGGCCGCGAACGGCAGCGAGTCGTCGAAGAAGACGACCTTGATGTTCGGAGCGAACGTCTTGTAGCTGTTTTTGAAACCCTGCGCGCAGAGTCCCGACGACGCCGACGTCGACTTGCTGTACGCGAGGACCGCGACCTTGGTGAACCCGGCCTGGCTGGCGAGCCACGGCAGGAACTTCTCGCTGCACGAGAAGCAGAGCGCACCCAACGAGCCAAAGATGTTGTCGTGCGAGGGACCGCCCTTCGGCGTCGCCATCTCGGGGTTGATGTTCCAGATGAACGTCGGCTGTTTCGCCTTGGCGAGCAGGTCGGCGCCGGTGAACTGCAAGGTCGCGACGAATGTGGCGAACGCGTTGTCGTCGGCGAGGCTCGACTGCACCTGCTGGTTGTTCTGCAGACCGATCGTGTCGTCACGCTTCTTGACGATCACGAGCTTGCGGCCGTATATGCCGCCTTGCGAATTGATCATGTCGAAGTAGGCCTGCAGCCCGTCGTTGAACTGCACGTATTTGCCGCCGATGGGGTTCGACTGCGTCGTGATGGCCGCGACGCGGATTTCTTTCTTCGTGTCGTCGACCCCGGGACCACGGCCGGTCACGAACTTGGTGAGGTCGGCCTTCGGCACCGTGGTGGCGACCGGTCCCGTGTTGCTCGGGACGGTCTGGGGCGCGGTCTGCGACTTCGAGTTCCCGCAGGCACCGGCCACGAGTGCGACGAGCACTCCGACCACGGCGAGACGACCTACATTCGAGTGAGCGCGCATTCATTCCCCCGGGTCCGTTCACTGTCACGTGTGACGAAGCTGACGCTAACGTCATACACGGCGAACCACAAGAACCCTCGTCAACGAGGAGATCGCCAATGGGCTACACGCTCGTCACCTTCCACGCCCACCCCGACGACGAATCCATCGCAACTGCGGGCACGATGGCGCGCGCCAAGGCCGAAGGTCACCGTGTGGTGCTCGTGCTCGCGACCCGTGGCGAGCTGGGCGAGTTCTCGCCCGACGCGCTTGCGCCCGGCGAGACGCTCACCGAACGGCGCGTCGCCGAGGTGGACGCGTCGGCCGAGGTGCTCGGTGTCGACCGGGTCGCATACCTCGGCTACCGCGACTCGGGGATGGCCGGGGAGGCGACGAACGAAGATGCCGGAGCGTTCGCCGGCGCCGACATCGACGAGGCCGCGGCCCGCCTCGCCCGCATTTTGCAAGACGAGCACGCCGACGTCCTCACCATCTACGACGACCACGGCGGCTATGGGCACCCCGACCATGTGAACGTGCACCGCGTCGGCGTGCGCGCGGCCGAGCTGGCGGGTACCAAACGTGTGTACGAGTCAACGATGAACCGCGACCACATCCAGCGGCTGCTGGCCCAACGCGCCGACGAGATGCCCGACGCACCCGACGCACCCGACGCAGCCGAGATGAACGAGTTCGGGTCGCCGGAGGGCATCATCACGACGACCGTCGACGTGAGCAAGTTCGTCGACCGCAAGCGCGCCTCGATGGCCGCCCACGCGAGCCAGATCCCGGCCGAGTCGTTCTTCCTGGCAATGCCGGACGACGCGTTCGCAGAAGCGTTCGGGCGGGAGTGGTTCATCCGCCGCGACGCGCCCGACATCCGCGAGAACTGGCTCTTCGACGATCTCTAGGCGTTCAGGCTCTCAGCCGTCACCGCCGCGGTCGCCTTGACCAGCTCGGCGAACGCCTCGGGCACCGCGGCCGCCAGATCGTCGACGTCGGGGAGCAGTTCGCGGGACGCGAGGAAGCCGAAGTCGACGTGGTCGAGATACGAGATCACGGTGACGTTCAGTCCGCAGTCGTCGAAGATCGGCCCGAGCGGATGCAGCGCGACGAGGCGGGCACCGGCGAGGTAGAGCGGCCAGGGCGGACCGGGCACGTTCGACATGATCAGGTTGATCACCGGGCGGAGCCGCTCCCCCACGCGCAGCCGCGTGTACGCGCGCATCGCCCGGGAGAACAGCGCGGGCGCGGCCACCTCGGCCCAATCCTCGAGCGTGGTGCCTCCCATGTCCTCGTGCATGACCTTGGCACCCGTCATGGAGCTGGCCACCGCGCGCAGGCGCTCGATCGGATCATCGATCTCGACGGGGAGTCCCGCGAACATCGACGACACGCGGTTGCCGAACCGGTCGTCGCCCTCGGCGCGCACCGAGGTGGGGATGGACGCAACCAAGGGGCGATCGGGAAGTTCGTCGCGACCCGAAAGGTAGATGCGCAGCGCGCCCGCCGTCACCGTGAGCACGACATCGTTCACGGTGACGCCCAGCGCGTTCTTCACCGCCTTGACCTCGTCGAGCGACACCGACGAGAACGCGACCGCGCGATGAGGAGTGATCGTCCGGTTCATCGACAGCCGCGGCGCCGTCAGCGGCAGCGCGACGTCGAGCGCTTCGTTGCGCGCCCGGCGCGCGAATCGAACCGCGCCCGGAACGAGGTTCGTGACCGCACGCACCACTTTCGCCGGACTCTGCGCGAGCGAGACCACCGCGTGCGCCAGCATCTCGAGGTCGCCCGGCACGGCGTCGGGATGCCACGCCTCGGCGGGTTGCGCCGGTTCGAGCGGCGCGCCCTCTTCCAGATCGAACAACGCCGCGATCATCTCGACGCCCGCGGCACCGTCGATCAGCGAGTGATGCACCTTGGTGACGAACGCCTGGTAGCCGTGTTCGAGCCCCTCGACGACATAGGCCTCCCAGAGGGGATGGCGACGGTCGAGCGGGCGGCCGGCGACATCGGCGACGAACGCCGTCAGCTCGCGGGCGCCGCCCGGCGCGGGAAGCGCCGCGCGGCGAAGGTGGTAGTCGAGGTCGAAGTTCGGATCCTCGATCCAGACGGGGATGTGCACGCCGAACGGCACCTCGACGAGACGGCGCCGCAGCGGCTGCACCAGATGCAGCCGGGCCTCGAGCAGCTCGTGCACGCGATCGAAGTACGCGCCCGGCGCGTTCGACCGCGACGACTTCGGACTCGCCGTCTTCGAACTCCCGGGCTTCGAACTCCCGGGCTTGGAACTCGGCGACTTCGCACGCGTGGGCGTGGGCGTGGTCGACGGGTCCACGATGGCGACGCCGAGCACCTGCATATGCGCAGAGGGCGTCTCCAGAGCGAGGAATGCGGCGTCGATACCGGTCAGGCGCTGCATCGGTGACCCCTTTCGCTCGCCGCATCGTAAACCCCGCGACCGGCGGTCGATACGGGCGTCGCCCGCGCGAGGGAATCAGACTTCGATACCCGCTCACGTGACGCGCGAAACTGATTCGTGGCCGTTTCGTGGGTCTTTCTCGTCCTCGCGTGCTGGGGCGCGCTCTGGACGCTGATCTCGTTCCATCCTCCGCACCGTCCGCCGCTGCTGATGGTCGTCGGATTCTTCGCAGCCTGGTCGACGACGGAGCTCGCACCGATCCACATGCTGTGGCAGATCGCCGCGGTCGTCGTGTTCGTCGCGCTGGGCGCGCTGCACTCGTGGCCCGGATGGCTCGCCCTCTCGATCACGCTCGTGTCGTGGTTCGGGCTCGGCTCGAGTGTCAAAGGCGCCTTGCAGACCGATCGCGCGTTCGTCGACGGACTCCGAGCCGCGCTCGGTCCCGGCTGGGACTCCGATCTCGATCCCGCGCTCGAGAAGGCGGGCCGGCACGTCAGCTGGGCCCGGATCCTGCTGCCGTTCCATTTCCGCCGGCGGGGCGTGCGCCGGGTGCGCAACCTCCAGTACGTCGACGACGGCAAGTTCCGCCACCGGCTCGACGTGTACCGCCGTGACGACGTGAAAGCCGGCGCGCCGGTCCTCATGCAGATCCACGGCGGCGCGTGGATGATCGGCCGCAAGGATCAGCAGGGCCTGCCGCTCATGTACCACCTCGCGGCGCGCGGCTGGGTGTGCGTCGCGATCAATTACCGGTTGTCACCGCGCGCGACATGGCCCGACCATCTCCTCGACTGCAAGCGTGCGCTGGCGTGGATCCGAGCCAACATCGGGCAGTACGGCGGCGACCCCGACTACGTGGTCGTCACCGGCGGTTCCGCGGGCGGTCATCTGGCCGCGCTCGTCGGCCTCACCGCAAACGATCCGGAGCTGCAGCCCGGCTTCGAGGACGTCGACACTTCCGTGCGGGCGATGATCCCGTTCTACGGCGTCTTCGACTGGACCGGAACCGGGCGGTACAACGAGGGTCTACGCGACATCCTCGAGCGCCGGATCGTGAAGCAGAAGATGGAAGACGCGCCCGACGTGTACCGGAAGGCGTCGCCCATCTACCGGATCACGCCCGATGCCCCGCCGGCCCTCATCGTCCACGGAGACCTCGACACGCTCGCGCCGGTGGAGCAGGCCCGGGCGTTCGTCGACAAGCTGCGTGCGACCAGCCGGAACCCGGTCGTCTACGTAGAGCTGCGGGGCGCACACCACGCGTTCGAGGTCTTCAACTCGATTCGTACGATGCACGCGATTGCAGGCGTCGACCTCTTCCTCGCGTGGCTGATCAATGCTGCACGCGCCGAGCCATCGCGATCCGCCGTTTCCCCCAGCCGTAGTGCGGGAGCGGCTCGACCGCCGAGCGATCCGACACCCACGGCGCGTACGGAGCCATCACGAACGCGGCGAGACTGATCAACACGCGGTCGTAGTTGACGCGCCAACCGGCGAAGTCGCGCCACGCCTGGTCGTGATCGGCGTGCACGGGCACGCCCGCCTCGATCAGCATTCGGCACACCTCGTCGAACTCGTCGCGCGTGACGCTGATCGGATCGTCGGGCGCGGGCGAGTCGTCGTAGTCGAAACCGAAGAATCCGGCGATCTCACGGAGGCAGAGATAACCGGACCGGATGCAGAGTGGTGCCTGCGGCGTCGGCGGAATGTCGACGAGCGCCAATCGCATCGCAGCCGTGTCGAGCACCCCGCCCGCGGCGGTGACCCAGGACCGATGCGGGTTCGGCGACCGGAAGAACGCGAGCGAACCGTACGAGGTGTGCGTCTCCTGCACCTCCGTGAACCACGCCATCCAGGATTCCCAGAAGCGATCCAGCTCGAGCAGGAAGCCGGTCAGGTGCGCGCGCACGATCATCTGTCCGGGGGTGGGCGGTGTACCGGCCCGGATGGCGAGATCGGTCACCGCCACCTCGCGTCTCGAGAACGCGTTGTAGATCGTCGGCAGGTAGGCGATGAGGAGGGCGATGACGGCGAGACCGATCGTCGCCTCGCCGAACGCCGCGAACGCCGACGGGAGGTCGGGCGGTCGCTCGAATCCCAGCGTGAACAACGAAGAACCGCTCGTCATCAGCGCGCTGCGGAGCCCGTTTTCCTCCAGGCCCGCGAAGATCGCCGCGAACGCGCAGAACACGACGAAGATCGAGACCGCCGGCAGGGCCAGCAACGCGATCGGGGCGTAGAGAGCCATCACGCGGTCGCGGGCTTCGTAGCCGCGTTTTGGCGATGCGAACACCTCGAAGATGCGCTTCAGCACACGGAACACCACCACCGTGAACAGCACGACGCTGCCCCGGGGAACGACGAACGTGCGGATCGCGGCGTCGAGGACGATGACGACCGCCACGACTCCCAGCCCGACGAGCAGCACGTCGACGACGACGTTCACCGACTACTCCTCACCTGACGGTCGCCGCCGGTTGCGCTTGATGTCGCCGTGCCGCTTCTTCTCGTCGACGCGCCGCTTCTTCGAGCTCTTCGACGGCTTGGTCGAGAACCGCTTCGGCTCGACGTGGAGCGCCGCCGCGAGCCGGGCCTGTAACCGTTCGAGCGCGAGCTCCCGATTCTGATGCTGAGACCGGCGCTCGGAAGCCGTCACGCGTACGACCGGACCGAGGCGTTCCAGCAGTCGGGCGCGTTGGCGCGGTCCGAGCGACGGCGAGGACTCGACGTCGAACCTCACCTCGACTTTCGTGTTCGAGGTGTTCGCGTGTTGGCCGCCCGGGCCGCCGGACGCGGTGAACCGCCACTCGAGCTCGTCACTCGCGATGGCACACGACCGCGTGATGCGCACCGTGCCGTCGCCGTCCACGTCCGGACACTAGGCAACGAAACTCGCGCCGACGACCCTCGGCCCTCTGCGCTCGGCACTCCTCGCGGGTCGGGCCTAGCGAGTGAGCGGCTTGTACTTCAGGCGGTGGGGCTGGTCGGCTTCGCCGCCGAGGCGCTGGTGGCGATCCTTCTCGTAGTCGGAGAAGTTGCCCTCGAACCAGGTCACCTGGCTGTCACCTTCGAACGCCAGCACGTGCGTGGCGATGCGGTCGAGGAACCAGCGATCGTGGGAGATCACCACCGCGCACCCGGGGAACTCGATCAACGCCTCCTCGAGCGCGCGCAAGGTGTCGACGTCGAGGTCGTTGGTCGGCTCGTCGAGGAGCAGGGTGTTCCCGCCCATGAGCAGCGCCTTCGCCAGATGCAGACGGTTGCGCTCGCCCCCGGAGAGATCACCGACGCGCTTTTGCTGGTCGGAGCCCTTGAAGTTGAGGCCGGCGACGTACGCGCGGCCGTGCACCTCGCGGTCGCCGACCTTGACGAGATCGACGCCGCCGGTGATCTCCTCGTAGACCGTCTTGTCGGGATCGAGCGCCTCCCGCGACTGGTCGACGTATGCGATCTGCACCGTCGGACCGACCTTGAGCGAGCCCGCGTCGGGTTCTTCTTGTCCGACGAGCATGCGGAAGAGCGTGGTCTTGCCCGCGCCGTTCGCACCGATGACGCCGACGATGCCGCCGGGCGGGAGCGAGAACGAGAAGTCCTCGATCAGCAACCGGTCGCCGTAGCCCTTGCTGAGATGCTCGGCCTGGATCACAAGATCGCCCAAGCGCGGTCCGGGCGGAATCGTGATCTGCACCTTCTCCTGGCGCTTCTCGGCCGAGTCGGCTTCCGCGACGAGCTTGTCGTACGCGGTGATGCGCGCTTTGCCCTTGGCCTGACGGGCGCGGGGCGCGAGGCGAACCCATTCGAGCTCGCGTTGCAGCGTGCGACGCCGGGTCTCGTCGACCTTCTCCTCCTGCGCCAGGCGCTGCTCTTTCTGCTCGAGCCAGCTCGTGTAGTTGCCTTCCCACGGGATGCCGGCACCGCGATCGAGCTCGAGAATCCAGCCCGCGACGTTGTCGAGGAAGTAGCGATCGTGGGTCACCGCCACGACGGTGCCGTGGTAGTCCTGCAGGTGCCGTTCGAGCCACGCGACCGATTCGGCGTCGAGGTGGTTGGTGGGCTCGTCGAGGAGCAGCAGGTCGGGTTTGCCGAGCAGCAGCCGGCACAGCGCGACCCGCCGGCGCTCGCCACCGCTCAACGTGGTGACGTCGGCGTCGGCCGCCGGGAGACGCAGCGCGTCCATCGCGATCTCGAGTTGGCGGTCGAGGTCCCAGCCGCCGACGTGGTCGATCTTGTCCTGGAGATCGGACTGCTCCGAGAGGAGCTTGTCGAAGTCGGCGTCGGGCTCCCCCATCGCGTTGCAGACCTCCTCGAACCGGTCGAGGAGGTGCTTCGTGCTCGCGACACCTTCGATGACGTTGCCGAGCACGTCCTTGTCGGGGTCGAGCCGGGGCTCTTGGGGCAGGAACCCGACAGAGAATCCGGGAGTGACCCGGCATTCGCCCTGATAGCCGTCGTCTTCACCGGCGATGATGCGCAACAGTGTGGACTTCCCGGCTCCGTTCAACCCGAGCACGCCGATCTTGGCGCCGGGGTACATGGAGATGTTGACGCCGCGCAGCACTTCCTTGTCGGGCGGATGAACCCGGCGCAGATCGCGCATCGTCAGAATGAATTGGTGAGCCATACTCCTCACCGTACCGGTCACTCCCAGGAGGAACAGTGTCGGAAGTCTTCGACATCGCCGATCGCTACTGCGATCAGCTCGGCGCTCTCGACCCGTGTAGCGCGACCTACGCCGGCATCGGCGGCCACGACCACGAGATGACCGACTATTCGCCCGAGGGGGCGGCGCGCCGGGTCGAGCTCGTGCGCACCACCCTCGCGGCGCTGGCGGCGGCGATCCAGGAGTCCGACGACGACCGGCTCGCGGCGAGCGTGATGACAGAACGCTGCACCCTCGACGTCGAGCAGTACGAAGCGGGCGAGCGGCTGCGCGACGTCCGGGTCATCGGCAGCCCGATCCAGTCGGCGCGCCAATGCTTCGATCTGATGCGCCTGGAGACCGACGAGGACTGGGCGATTGCGACGGAACGCATGACACGCGTTCCCGATTCGCTCGAGAGCATCG
Organism: Actinomycetes bacterium; assembly: GCA_025463875.1. Taxonomy (GTDB): domain Bacteria; phylum Actinomycetota; class Acidimicrobiia; order IMCC26256; family PALSA-610; genus PALSA-610. The sequence goes on along the minus strand of JAODBI010000006.1, from coordinate 192 downwards.
AGGCCGCGTTGCGCGCCGGTGTGCAACAAGGCGTCGTCTCGGCGCGGCGCCAGGCGCTCGCGTGCGCGGAGCAGGCCGCGACGTGGGGCGGCGAACGCGAGTCGGAGCCGTTCTTCCGCGCGCTGGCCGCGCGCCGTCCAGGCGATGCGCAGCTCGCGAGCGCGGCCGAGATCGCGACCGAGGGTTACGCCC
>JAODBI010000401.1 GCA_025463875.1 Actinomycetes bacterium | reverse complement strand
CCCCGAAATCTGCTTGTCGAGGTTCTGGCTGATGACCAGACCCGAAGCGTCGTCCGCGGCCCGGTTGATCCGGAACCCCGACGAGAGCTTCTCGAGGCTGCTCGCCAGCATGTCGTTGGTCGTGTTGAGATTCCGATAGGCGTTGAACGCCATGATGTTCGTATTGATGCGCATTGGCGCTTCTCCTCCGTGACCTGCGTGTCCAGTTCCCTGGCTTCCTCAATGCACTCCTGCCGACTCCTCGGCAGTGAACCCGTCCTCGTCGGCGAATGCCCCGATGAGATGAGGCATTCGCCGGACGACCAGATCAGCCGTTCGCGATCCCGACCATCTGCGACGTCGTGATCGGACGTTCCGAGACGCGGTCGCGGGGCTCAGAGCCGTTCGCGACCGCGGAGTAGTACGCGGCTTTGCGGCGGGCGACGCGGCCGTTGGGGCGCGCCTCGGGCGCGAGCGCGTCGGGCTCGAGTTGGGAGTTCATGCCGTCCTTCAAGAGCAACAGCGCCTCGGCCCGCAGCTGCGAGATGCGCGACTCGCTGACCCCGAGCTCGTCGGCCAGGTCCTGCATCGAGCGCTCCTCGAAGAAGTAGCCCTGCACGACCCGCTGCAACCGCTCCGGAAGCGCGTGCACCGCGTCGATGAGGTACGCCTTGCGCTCGCGGTCGAGGATCGCCTCCTCGGGTCCCGCGTCGTCACCGGCGATGAACGACTCGGCGTCGCCTTCGATCACGAGCGAGTCGTAGTTGAGCACCGTGGCGCGGTGCACGTCGTCGACGAGCTTGTGGACCGTCTCGGTCGGGACGTCGAGCATCGTCGCGACCTCCTCGGGGGTCGGCGTGCGGCCGAGCTTGTTCATCAGCTCCTCGTGCGCCGCCTGCAGGCCACGCGCCCGGGCCCGGACGGACCGGCTCGCCCAGTCACGACCCCGCAGCTCGTCGAGCAGCGCACCGCGGATACGGGTCGAGGCGAAGCGGTCGAAGGCGATGCCGCGCTCGGGGTCGTAGCTGCGGGCGGCCTGGGCCAGTCCCAGCATCCCGGCCGACACGAGGTCATTGCGGCTGACGTGACTCGGGACCCGATGGGCCACCTCCGAGACCACGTACTGGACGAGCGGCAGATGCTGGCGTACCAGGTTGTCCTCGTAGGTCGCCCGCTCGATGTCGATGTCGGCCTTCTGTGCAGGTTTCACGTGCTTTGCCCCCCAGGTCCCTTTTCAGGTGTCCACAGCTGTTGTGGAACTCGGAGGCAAACTTCGGCGGCGACGGGGGCCGCTCTTGATTGGTCCTAGGGTTGAAAGACGTGACCGCTTTGCGTGGCTTTCGTAGGCGCGATGCGTAGTATGTGCAGATCACGACCGATGGGAGGCGCGTGATGGTGCTCGATGGGCCCGGAAGTATCCGATCGGTCAATTCCCCGGATCACGCGACCGAGCCGGTCGCGGCGGTCGTCGCCGACGAATTGAGCCTCGTCCGCGCCGGAATTGCGGCCGTACTCGAGGGCCGCGGCATCGACGTGATCGCGCAGACGCGGTCGGGTCGCGAGGTCGTCAGCATCGCGACCGTCGACCGGCCCGATCTCGTGGTGGTCGGCGCGCCGGCCGATCTCGACGTCGTCGACGTCTGCCGCCGGCTCGTGCGGATCCGACCCCATCCCGGCATCGTCGTGCTGCTCCCGCCCGCCCACGAGCACGTCGTGCGCTACCTGCTCGCCCTCGGGGTCGCGGGCATCGCCTTGCGCACCGTCGACGCCGACGAGCTGGGCGCGGCCGTCGACGCGGCCCGCAAGGGCGGGCCGTACGTGGCCGCGTCCCTCCACCACGCGCTCGCCGGCGCGGTCGCGCTTCCCGCCCTCGACGACCGGACTGCCGACGTCCTGACGGGCCGCGAACGGGAGGTGCTCGTCCTGCTCGCGGAGGGCCGCAACAACCGCGAGATCGCGGCCGCCCTGTCCGTGACCCTCGCGACGGTCAAGTCGCACCTGGTCCGGATCTACTCCAAGCTCGAGGCGGGAAACCGCAACGAGGCGTTGGGCCGGGCCGTGGCGCTGGGACTCATCAGGTAGCGCGCGCCGAGCGGCCGGCCCACCCGTGTGACCTTTGCCACGGGTGGTTCCTTCATATCGCGTGCCGATCAGGCCGATGAGGTAACCGGAAACGCGGCCCGCGATCGGGGCCGTCGAAAGGGCTCCGAGGTCGGATCATGGCGCTGAGCGACGTATCGAACATCCTGTGGCGCGAACGGCAGCTGCTCGAGCTTCTCGTGTTCAAGCTCGAGGAGGAGCAGCTCGTCCTCGCGGCCGGACGCTCGCGTTGGCTCGCGTACGCGACCCGCGAAGTCGAGAACGTGCTCGGCGAGATCAAGCGCATCGAGCTCGAGCGCGCGGTCCTCGTCGCGGACGCGGGACGCGAGCTCGGTCTGTCCGGTTCGCCGACGCTGCGCGAGCTCGGCGGTCTGACCCCCACGCCGTGGGACGGGATCTTCGCCGAGCACCGCCGGGCGCTGCTCAACCTCGCCCAGGAGATCGACTCGATCACGAAGTCGAACCGGGAGCTCCTCCAACGCGGTCACCAGGCCGCGCGCGAAGCGATCGCGGCGATGGGCGAGATCGACATCGACGCGTACGACGCGCACGGAACACTGCCCGACCGTTCGCTCGCGTTGCGGATCGTCGACGAGGCGATCTGATGGGGTTGGGCTGATGTCGGACTTCTCGGGGCTTCGGCTCGCGCTCAGCGCCCTGCAGGCCCAGCAGCGCGCGGTCAACGTGGCCGCCCAGAACGTCGCGAACGCCAACACGCCGGGCTACACGCGTCAAGCAGTCAACCTCGTGAACATCGGCGCGCCCGCGACGCCGGCGCGCTACGCCACGTTCCAGGGCGACGGCCAGGGCGTGAAGGTCGATTCCGTCACACGCTTTCGCGACCAGTTCATGGAGATCCGGGCCGCGCTCGAGCACGGTTCGATGGCGAGCCTCGACCAGGCCGCGTCGACGATGAACAAGATCCAGCAGCTGTTCAACGAACCGTCGGACATCGGCATCCAAAAGCAGCTCTCCGACTTCTGGGCGGGCTTCGACGACGTCGCCAACAACCCGGGCGACACCGCGGCCCGCACGCAGCTGTTGCAACGCGCCGACACGCTCGCGGCGAGCTTCAACACGATCAGTCAGAGCTTGACCCAACAGAAGCGCGACACGATCAGCGAGCTCGGCGCGACCGTCGCGAGCATCAACTCGATGGCGCAGTCGATCGCGCAGTTCAACAAGGCGATCAAGACGAACACGATCGCCGGCCTTCCCGTCAACGACCTCGAAGACCAGCGCGACCTCCTCGCGAACCAGCTGTCGGAGGCGAGCGGCGCGACGCTGCGGGCGGGCGATTTCAACCAGGTGAACGTCGTGCTGAACGGCACCGGGCTCGTGCAGGGCGAGTCGGCCTCGTCGCTGACGGTCGACACGACCGGCACCGGCGCCGCGCTGCGGTGGTCGTCCGACAACTCGGTCGCGTCGGTCGCGTCGGGTAAGGCGGGTGGGGAGCTCGACGCGATCAACGGCACCATCCCGAGCTACATCGCCAAGCTCGACACGGTCGCCACCACACTGCGCGACCAGGTGAACCAGGTGCACAGCGCGATCGGCGGATCGGTCGCAGCGGCCGCGCAGAATCAGAGCGCGGCCGGCAACCTCACGTTCGACATCGGCCTCGACAACGGCGCCTTCTCCACCGTGACGATCGCGGGCGCCGACTGGTCGGGCGCCGGCGGCGCGGCTGCGCTGCAGGCCGCGCTCCAGGGCGCGGTCGACACGGCCGTCGGGGCGGGCAACGCGACCGTCAGCGTCTCTGGAGGGAACGGCAGCCCGATGACCGTCGGGCTCACCCCGAACGGCACGCACGAGCTCCAGGTCCGGGCGAACGGCGCGACCACCGGGTTCGCGACGTTGCTCGGTTCGACGGCGGTCGGCGCCGACGGCGTCGGTGGCCGGAAGTTCTTCACCGGGACCGACGCGGCCTCATTCGCGGTATCCGGCACGGTCGAGGGCAACCCCGGCGCGATCGCGGCGGGCACGGCGGGCGGTGGCGCGCTCGACGGAAGCATCGCGCTCGGCCTCGCGGAGATGGGGTCGAGTCAGACGGGCGCCGATTCGGTGTATCGCCAGGCGATCGTGCAGCTGGGCGTCGACACGCAGACGGCGACGAGCCGGGACAAGATCCAGCAGGGCTCGACCCAGAGTCTCGACAACGCGCGTTCGCAACAGTCGGGCGTGAGCATCGACGAGGAGATGACCAACCTCGTCGAGTACCAGCACGGCTACGACGCGGCGGCCCGTCTGCTCACGACGATCGACGGAATGCTCGACACCTTGATCAACCACACCGGCGTGTGAGCGGGAGAAACGACTGATGCCGTCATCCGACTTCCGGATCCCGAACCAGATGCTCGTGACCAACTCGCTGAACGCGCTTCAGCAGTCGTTCGCGAAGCTCGCCGACCTACAGGACCAGGCGTCGTCGCTCAAGCGGTTGCGCAAGCCGTCCGACGCACCGGCCGACGTGGTGTCCGCGATGCAGCTGCACGCCGGCATTGATCGCAACGACCAGTACACGCGCAATCTCAGCGACGCGCAGGGTTGGCTCGGCAACGCCGACAGCGCACTCACGGGCGCCGTCACCCAGTTGCAGAAGGTCAACGATCTCGTCGTGCAGGCGTCGAACGCGTCGACCGACGCCAACGCGCGCGCGGGAATCGCGGCGCAGATCGATCAGATCCGCAACAGCCTGATCGGCATCGCCAACACGCAGTACGCGGGGCGGCCGATCTTCGCCGGTACCGCCAGTGGCAATGTCGCGTACGACGCCACCGGGCAGTTCGTCGGGGTCTCGTCGGCGGTCGAACGCAACATCGCCCCCGGCCAGCGGATCCAGGTGAACGTGAACGGCGACACGGCGTTCGGACCGCCCGGCAGCGACGTGTTCACGACTCTGGCGCAGATCTCCAACGCGATCCTGACGAATCCGAGCCAGTTGACCGCGCTTCAGACGACGCTCGCGACCCGTACAACCCAGGTCCAGGGCCAGTTGGCGCAGGTCGGCTCGCAATTTCTTCGCGTCCAGAACATGCAGAGCCAAAACACTTCGAACGGGCTGACGATGAAACAGAACCTGTCCAGCATCGAGGACGCCGACATCGCACAGGTGATGGTGCAACTCCAAGCCCAGCAAGTCGCATATCAGGCTGCGCTCTCGGCCACCGCGAGGGCAATCCAGCCGTCGCTGACCGATTTCTTGAAGTAGGGGACCATGCTCGAGACCGACACTGCGACCGATATCGCCGAGATCACCTTCCCGGCGGGTCTGCCCGGGTTTCCGCAGGCGCACCGCTTCGACCTTGCGCCCTGGGGTCCGGCGGGAAGTCCTTTCCTTCTGCTTTCTTCGACGGAGGAGCCCGACGTCGGCTTCGTGGTGGTGCCGCCGTGGGTGTTCTATCCGGAGTACGAGTTCGAGCTCGACACCGGAACCGCGGAACGGCTGTCGCTCACCGCTTCCGAAGATGCGGTGGTATTCGTCGTCGTGACACTGCGCGAACGGCCGGAGGATTCGACGCTCAATCTCCTCGGACCCATTGTCGTGAATCGTCACTCGCACGAAGCCGCGCAAGTCGTGTTGCCGAGCGCGGGCTACAGCGTGCGCGCGCCGCTCGCAATCGCCAGCTGACACCTCGCACGGTCAGTACGCGCCTGACGGAACCGTCTGTCGCAATAGTCGCAATAGCCGACGGGCCACTGAACACGGCGCGTGCGCCGCGTCCTCGTCGCTCGATGGCGCGCAGCGGGCGATTGAGTCGCAACACGACCACGGAACGTGTTTCCGCGTAAGAATCGCGTCGCCGGTCCACGCGCGCTCTCGCGATCTGCGCGTATGCTGCCGCACCGGCGCCAACGGCTGCCGCCACGGAGGGGGGTTCCTCGTGCTCGTGCTCACGCGACGTGCGAATCAGAGCATCATGATCGGGCACGAGATCGTCGTCACTGTGCTCGAGGTCCGGGGCGACCAGGTGCGCCTCGGTATCAAAGCGCCGCGCTCGATCGACGTACACCGCGAAGAGATCTTCGCCCAGCTGCAACAAGCCAACCGCGACGCGGCCCAGGCGCCGAAGCAGCAGCTCGAGTCGCTCGAGGGTTTCACCAAGCCTTCCGACGGCGACACCGAGGCGCACAAGAACAGCTGACATTCGACGCTTTGCCGGGTACGACGCCTCGCCGGGTACGACGGTCGGTCGTCAGCGAGCGGCGGCGATGGTCATCGGCTCCGCGCCGAGTGCCCCGGCCACGGCCGCGTTCGTCACCGCACCGTTGAGTGTGTTCACTCCGGCGGCGAGCGCGGCATCCCCGTCGATCGCGTCGATCCCCTTCGTCGCGAGCTCGACCGCGTAGGGCAACGTCGCGTTGGTGAGCGCGTAGGTCGACGTGTTGGGCACGGCGCCCGGGACGTTGCCGACCGCGTAGTGGAGCACGTCGTGGCGAACGAACACGGGGTCGGAGTGCGTCGTCTCGTGGATGCCTTCGATGGTCCCGCCCTGGTCGATCGCACAGTCGATGATCACCGAGCCCGCCCGCATCGTGGCAATCATCTCGTCGCTGACGAGAACCGGTGCTCGCCCGCCCGGGAGCAGGACGGCGCCGATGACGAGGTCGGCG
>JAODBI010000396.1 GCA_025463875.1 Actinomycetes bacterium | reverse complement strand
ACCGGGTCTGAGAGCACGACGGACGGCACAGAGCCATCCGCGAGTCACCTGGAGGTGGCAGATGTACGACTTCGCGATCATCGCGTTGCTCGCACTCGCGACGTTGAAGCTCGTCGACTTCCTCACCGACGCGGTCCCGCAGCTGCGCAGCATGCGCTCGCTGGCCACGTTCGTGATCGGTGTCGGCGCGAACGTGCTGCTCGACAACTCCCAGTTCCTGGGGTTCGGCATCGGCATCCGCAACGACACGGTCGGTGTGTGGGTCACGGGATTCGTCGTGACGGGCATGACGGTGCCGTGGCGTGCACTGTTCGGCTACCTGACACACGACCGTGCAACGGCCGACGAGACGCTCGGCGAGCACACGCCGAAGGTCCGCGCCGCATAGCAGGAGCCGCGGGCGTAAGGGTCAACGAGATTGGGGGCGACGCAACGAAGCGTCGCCCTCATTCTCGTTCTTGCATCTCCTGGAGCTCTTCCACGCTCATGAGGACCGAGCGGGCCTTGGATCCCTCGGACGGACCGACGATGCCCCGGCGCTCGAGCAGATCCATGAGGCGACCGGCCCGGGCGAAGCCGACCCGCAGCTTGCGCTGCAGCATGCTCGTCGAACCCAGCCCGCTCGTGACGACGAGCTCCATCGCTTCGGCCAAGAGATCGTCGGTCTCGTCGGCGTCGCCGCGGGAACGGGCGCCCGGGGCATCGGTGCCCTGAACTCCCTCGATGTACTGCGGCGCGACGACCTGACGCTTCCAGTGCGCGACGACCTTGCGCACACACTCCTCGTCGACCCACGCGCCCTGGATGCGATCGGCGCGGCTCGATGATGCGTTGAGCAGCAGCATGTCGCCCTTGCCGACGAGCTTCTCCGCGCCCTGCTGGTCGAGGATCACGCGGGAGTCGGCGAGCGTGCTCACGCTGAACGCGATCCGGCTCGGGATGTTGGCCTTGATGACGCCGGTGATCACGTCGACCGACGGACGCTGCGTCGCGATGACGAGATGGATGCCGACGGCGCGGGCCATCTGCGCGAGGCGGCAGATACTCGTCTCCACGTCGCGCGCGGCGATCATCATGAGGTCGGCGAGCTCGTCGACGACCACGACGATGAACGGGAGCCGCTCGTAGGCCTTTCCGGTGTCGGGATCGGGGTCGTCTTCGGTCGGGATGTCGCCTTTGTCGTACATCGCGTTGTAACCCGTGATGTCGCGCACGCCGATGTCGGCGAGCAGGTCGTAGCGCATCTCCATCTCGCGCACGGCCCAGTCGAGCGCGTTCGCCGCCTTCTTCGGGTTCGTCACGACCTCGGTGAGGAGGTGCGGCACGTTGTTGTACTGACCCATCTCGACGCGCTTGGGGTCGATCAGGATCAGGCGCACCTCGTCGGGCGTGGTCAGCATGAGGATCGAGGTGACGATCGTGTTGATGCACGACGACTTGCCGGCGCCTGTCTGACCGGCGATCAGCACGTGCGGGAACGTGGCCAGGTTCGCGAACACCGCGCGGCCCGCGATGTCGCGGCCCATGCTGACCTCGAGTGGAAGCTTCGCCTTCTTCGCCTCCGGGCTGCTCAGGATGTCGCCGAGCGTCACGATCGGGCGCATCTTGTTCGGGACCTCGACGCCGATCGCGCTTCGCCCCGGGATCGGAGCGAGGATGCGCACGTCGTGGCTCGCCATCGCGTACGCGATCTCTTTGGAGAGGCTCGTGACCTTGCTCACCTTGACGCCGGCCGCGAGCTCGAGCTCGTAGCGCGTCACGGTGGGTCCGACGGTCGCGTCGATCAGGCGGGCGTCGACCCCGAACTCGCGCATAGTGGCCTCGAGGACGTCGCCGCCCTGCTTGACCATGCGCGTGTCGATCTCGCGCTTCTCGCTGCGCTTGAGGATGCTCGTCGCGGGCAACTTCCACGCGACCTTGGGGACGGGACGAACGACGGCTTCGTCGTCGTCGCCTTCTCCTTCATCTTCCTCGTCGTCCTCTTCCACTCCGACTTCGGCGTCGGCCTCGTCGTACTCCTCGTATTCGCCTTCTGCGTATTCGCCGTCGACCTCTTCCTCGTCTTCGGCTTCGTCTTCTTCTTCGTATTCGTCGGCTTCCTCGTACTCGACCTCGTCGGCTTCTTCCTCGGCCGTGACGAGATCGAGGACCGGCTCGTCGAGCTGGTCGAAGAGCACCGCGCGCTTCGCCGAGAACGAGGCGTCGTCCGTCAACGGGGTCGTGGAGCCGTCGGCGTGTTCGGAGGGCAGCGTCAGGATCGTGCGCGCGTGCCGGCCGACGAAACGGCCTCCGGTCGCGAGCGACTGCGCGACCTGGCGAACACCGGTACCGACCACGAGGAGGATGCCCAACGCGCCGATGGCGAGGAGCACGATGGCCGCGCCCGCGTCGCCGAGGCCGGCCCGCAGCGGCGCACCGATGGCGGCGCCGATGATCCCGCCCGCGTGCTTCAGGGACTCGAGTGAACCCGATGGGTTCCGGCCCCGACCGAGGTGGAACCCGGCGACGACCGCCCCGCAGACGAGCACGAGTCCGAGCCCGAACCGCAGTCCGCGCTTGGCGACCTCGGTTTCGTCGTCGTCACTGTTGCGCTGGACGATCGTGGACGCCGCCGCCGCAAGGGTCGCGATCGGGACGAGCACCTTGCCCCGGCCGAGGAGCCCCGCCGCGGCCACGTCGATCCCCCGCCCGACGGGGCCGACGACATTCGAGAACATGGCGAGGAGACTGAGGAGGCCGAGCACGACCAGACCGATCGCGAGCGCGTCGATGCGGTGGTCGGCCAGCTGCTCGGACAACTCGTCGCGCCACGCGGCCCGGGTCTTGACGCGGGCTTTCGCTCGCTTCCGTGCGCGCGCGGCCTTGGACTGACGGCGCGAAGCCATGGGCCAAAGGTAACACCGCCCACTTTGGCCACACAGGGATCGTGCTGTGACCAGGTCAGGTATACCGACCCGCGGGCCCTGCGTGCCGACCGAACCGAGGGGCGAACTACAGGGCAGACGAGTAACCGCCGTCGACCGGGTACACCTGGCCGGTGATCCAGGACCCGGCGTCGCTGCACAGGAGCGCGACGAGCAGGGCGGGATCCTCGGGGCGGCCGAGCCGCGGGACGGTGTAGGGCCGCACGAGCTTGCGCTCCAGGTCGGGATTGACCGTCAACGCCTCTTCCATGACACCCGTCTTCATCGTCCCGAGCGAGACGCAATTGGCAGTAACGCCGTGCGGTCCGACCTCGGCCGCGACCCCGCGCACGAAACCCATCGCCCCGGCCTTCGCGGCGCCGTAGATGGCCTGGAACCGCTCGCCGCGCCGACCGGCGTCGGACACGATCGTCACGATCCGTCCCCAGCCCGCGTCGACCATCGCGCCCACGTAGGCGTGGGTGACGTGCAGCACCGCGCCGAGATTGAGGCGCATGGCGTCCTCCCAATCCTCGGGACTGGTGTCGACGAACAGCCTCAACTCGCCGAAGCCCGAGGTCGGGATACCTGCGTTGTTGACGAGGATGTCGACGGGACCGGTCGCTTCGCGCATCCGCAGGATCTTGAGCGGACTCGTGACGTCGGCCTTGACCGCGCGGGCGTGGGCATCGCCTCCGAGGTCGGCGGCCACGGCCTCGGCGCGTTCCTCGTAGATGTCGTTGACCCACACGAACGCGCCCGCGCGCACGAGCGCGGCGCAGATCTGGGTCCCGACCCCGTTGCCGCCACCGGTGACGAGCGCGCGCCGACCCGAGAGGTCGATATCGACGCTCATCGCCGCTCAGACTTCCATGACGACGGGAATCACCGCGGGCCGGCGGCGGGTGCGTTCGTCGATGAAGCGCGCGAGCGACTTGCGACAGTGACGGCGCATCGTGTCGAAGTCGGTGGCGCCCTCGACCGCGGCCTTCGCGATCGACTCCCGCACGACCTGCTTGGCGTCCTCGATCAGATCCTCGGCTTCGGGCGCGTAGACCCAACCCCGGGTGACGATCTCGGGGCCGGTGACGATCTCGCCCGTCTTCGAGTCGACGGTGACGATGACGACGACCACACCCTCTTCCGAGAGCATGCGGCGGTCGCGCAGCACACCGCGGCTGACATCGCCGACGATCCCGTCGACGTACATGTAGCCCGCGGGCACCGCGCGCCGTTCGACCTCGGCGCCATCGTCGTTGATCGTGACGACGTCGCCGTCCTCACACACGATGACGTTGTCGTCGGGTACGCCCACCTCGTGCGCGAGCTGCGCATGATGCACGAGGTGGCGGTACTCGCCGTGGACAGGAACGAACCATTCCGGAGACAGGAGGCTTAGCTTGACCTTCAGCTCTTCTTGCGA
>JAODBI010000379.1 GCA_025463875.1 Actinomycetes bacterium | reverse complement strand
CCCTCGATGAACTCGAGCGCGGGGTTCTCGGCCTGCACCATCTCGATCTTCGGGTTGGCCTGGCCGTGCACGAGACCGAACACCTGGTAGCCCTTGTCGGCCAGGAACTGCGAGAGGTGGCGCCCGTCCTGGCCCGTGATACCGGTGATCAGCGCGCGCTTCACAAGCAGGACTCCCTCGAAGCCGTGCGGGCGTGGACCCACCGACGCTTGGATTTCACGCGATGACGCTACTCGCGGCCGGGCGTGTAGTCGGGGTCAAGTTGCCGCAGGAATTCGGCGCACCGTTGCGCCTCGTCGGGCTCGCCGATGGCTTCGGCCGCACTGCGCAGGCCGTCGAGCGCGCGCAGGAAACCCCGGTTCGTCTCGTAGCGCCACCGCACGTATCCGGATCCGCGCCAGCCCGACTGGCGCAGCCGGTCGAGCCCACGGTGGTAGCCGACGCGGAAGTACGCGTAGGCCTCGACGTCGTCGCGCCCGAGGCGTCCGAGTTGGGCCCACGCATCGAGGTAGCGCGGCCAGCGGGCGCAGACGTCGGCGACGGCGTCGCGCCGCCCGTCGACCCGGGCGAGTGCGGCCCGCAAGGCCTCCTGCGCGTCGTCGGGCTCAGGGTCGAGAATTGTCTCGGGCGGTCCGCTGGCAGACAGGTTCACGTCGGTCATCGCGAGGGATCGTATGGGATCGGGGCCGGTATCTTGGCAGCCATGTCGACGACCGAGTCGCCCGCCGCAACCGAAGACGACGCCGCGACCGAGCACGCAGCTCCGTCGGAGAAGCACAAACCGCCGACGCGGCTCGTCCTCGTTCGCCATGCCGTCACCGCGCACACGGGTCCGCTGCTCTCCGGACGCATGCCCGGCATCGCGCTGTCGGAAAAGGGCGTCGGACAGGCGGAAGCCACTGCGCAGAGGCTCGCCAAGCTGCCGATCACCACCGTGTACGCGAGCCCGATCGAGCGCACGACGCAGACCGCGCAACAGATCGCCGCGTACCACTCCCTCGATGTGCGACCGCTGCCGGGAGTCATCGAGGCGGAATACGGCGACTGGACGGGCGGCAAGATCGCCGATCTCGCCAAGACCGACGAGTGGAAGGTCGTGCAGGTTTCGCCGAGCCGGGCCCGCTTCCCGAACGGCGAGTCGATCACCGAGATGCAGGCGCGTACCGTCGCCGCGCTCGACGAGGTGGTCGCCCGGCACCCGAACGAGACGATCGTCGTCGTGAGTCACGCCGATCCGATCAAGTCGGCGATCGCGCACTACAGCGGCATGCATCTCGACCTGTTCCAGCGCGTGCACGTATCGCCTGCTTCCGTCACCGTCTTCGAGTTCCACACGTACGGCGTGATCATGGTGAAGTGCAACGACACCGGCGGCCTCGACGACCTGTTGCCGGAGCCCGAGTCAGCGTCGCCGAACTCCGGTGCCCCGACCACCGATGCCACCGCCGAGCAGGTTTCATCATGACCGACTTCATCGAGTTCGATCCCGTCGACGACATCGCGGCCGGCGCGTTCGGTTTGCCCGGCCAGCGCACGTTCGTGATCCAGGCGCGCAAGGGCTCCGCCGTGTTGTCGGTGCTCGTCGAAAAGGAACAGGTTCGTTTGCTCGCCGTCGAGGCGCAGCAGTTCCTCGACCGCATCGCCGAGGAAGAGCCCGAAGAGCCGCCGAGCGCGGTCGAGGTCGACGGCGGCGCCGTCCGCGAGGACGAGCCCCTCTTCCGGGCGCGGCTCATCGGCATCGGGTACGACGCGGAGCGCGGCCTTGTGCTCATCGAACTCCGCGAGGACGCCGCCGCCGAAGAGGACGACGAAGATCCGCCCCCGCCGCCCGACGAAGCCGAGGGCCGCATCGCCCGCCTCTACGCGACGCGTGCTCAGATTCGCGTGATGATGCGCAACGGCGTCACCGCCGTCGAGGGTGGTCGCCCGAACTGCCCGCTCTGCGACTTCCCCATGAACCCCGACGGGCACATCTGTCCGCGATGGAACTGACGAGCCGAGCGATGCAGGTGTCCGAGGACCGGGCGCGCCAGTTGCTGCGCGACGGCGAGGTCGACGTGTTGGGCCGCATGCCCTGGTCGTCGAACGCCACCTTCCTCGTGAATCTCTCCCAAGGAGACGACGAGCTGCTCGCGATCTACAAGCCGCAACGGGGCGAGCGGCCGCTGTGGGACTTTCCGCGCGGCACGTTGTGCCACCGCGAAGTTGCCGCGTTCGAGGTCTCGGAAGCGCTCGGCTGGGACATCGTTCCCGACACCGTGCTGCGCGACGGTCCGGCCGGTATCGGCATGATGCAGCGCTTCGTCGAGCACGATCCCGAGGAGCACTACTTCACATTGCTCGAAGCACACGGCGACGCGTTCCGGCGCATGGCCGCCTTCGACGTGGTGATCAACAACGCCGACCGCAAGGGTGGCCACTGTCTCCGCGCGCTCGCGGGTGGACGCATCTTCGGCATCGACCACGGCCTCTCGTTCCACGCGCAGTGGAAGGTACGCACGGTCATCTGGGACTTCGGCGGCGAGTCGATTCATCCGGACGTGTGCGGCGACCTTCACCGATTCGCCGGCCAGCTCCGCAACGGCGACGTGAGCGAGCACCTCGTCGACACCCTCGACCGCTTCGAGCTCGACGCGCTGCGCGCGCGCATCGAGCACCTTCTCGCGACCGGCGCGCTCCCCGAAGCCGACAACGACTACCACTGCTACCCCTGGCCGATGATCTGACGCGCTGAGATCAGGCTTCGGTGCTCGCGATCGCGGCGGCGGGATCGCGGAAGAATCGCGACCGGGGCATCACGACATCGGCACCGGCGGCGCGCGCCGCAGCGGCCGCGTCGTCGTCGACGTGCGGGCCGTAACAGATGATGCGCACGCTCGGCATCTCGGACCGGATCTCCGCGACGACCTGCGCGCTGCGGGAGATGTCGACGACGACCACATCAGCGGTGCCGTCGAGCATGAAGCCGACGTCCGGGATCGCGGAACTGATCCTCGATCGATCCATCAGATCGGACACGAGTGCGCAGACGCGCACCGGCTACGCGCTCTTCGGCGGCAGCGGAGGTACGAGGCCCGGCTCGGGCAGCGCGAACTCGGGCCACCGTTTGCGGGAGCGCCGCGAAAGCTTGTGCATCAACGCGATCGCCTCGGGGTCGTCGTCGCCCGGGCGGGTCTGGATGACCCCGTCGGCGAGCATGCGCTCCATCAGTTCGCGCCCGGCGTCGGTACGCACGATCGTCAGCGTCCAGTCGTTGTACTTGCCGATGCCGCCCGTCGCGATGTCGGCGTGTTCGGCCGCGAAGTCGGGGCACATCTTGCAGCCTTCACGCGTCCACTGGTGGCACTCCTTCAGCGGCACCTCGTGGTAGTCGCCGTTGTGCATCCAGATCTGGAACACGCCCTTGATGTTCATCTTCTTGATGTCGGCCTTCTTCAAGCCGTACTTCGCCTCGAAGAGCTCCTCGAAGATCGCGTCGTCGAAGGTCTTCGAACACAACAAGCCGATGCTCAACGCGAGCCGCCGCGCGACCTTGCCCGCCTTCCGTTGTTTCATCACCGGCGGGATCGACGACTGGCACGACATGCCGACGAGCGCGATGCGTTCGTCTTCCTTCTCGAGGTCCATGTACGCGAGCGTGTTCGCGGAATAGGTGTAGCGGCTGCCCGCCGACGCGACGACGTCGTCGCGGGTGCGCGCGATCCCCGGGATGGCCTTCCAGGTCGAGCCGTCGCCTTCGAGGTACGAGACGAGCGCGGCGTCGATGATGTCGTGCTCGAGCGCGTACACCAGCATGGCGGAGACGAGACCGCCGTCCTGGCCGACCTCGTGCAGTTCCGGGTCGGCGGCGCGCGCCAGGCAGATGTCCTTGAACACACCGCTCAACTCTTCGGTCTCACGCGTGCGGCCGAACATGAAGTTGTCGATGTCGGGTTCCCACGCGCGAAAGCGCGGGCAGGCGCGGGTGCACGAGGTACAGGCCTTGTCGCCGTGGCTGCAGTCGCCCGGACCCCCGTAGTCGGTTTCGAGCTGGAGCGGCTTGTAGACGCCGTTTTTGTCGTCGTATCCGAGTACATCGTGCGGGCAGGCGATCACACAGCCGGCGCATCCGGTGCACAACCCCGTCGTGACGACCTCCGAATAGAGGTGCTTCCACGAAAGGTTCCAGCGTTCCTTCTTTTCGGCCTGCGGCTCGGTCTCGACCATCGCGCGAAGTCTAGAGGAGGGTCGAACGACGGCTCCGGGGCGGTTCGCACACCTGCCGCTAGAAGAACCGTTTCCCGCACGAGCCGTGGTGGCCGTGCTCGTGGTCCTCATCGCCGCCGTCGTCGTGCGGGTGGCGCCGGTCCCCGTGGATCACGACGATGTTCGACGCGGTGGCGGCGACCGTTGCGTGCGACGCGGCGTACGCGACCGTGACGGCGAAGTGATGCACTCCGGGGTGCAGGCCCTTGAACGTCGTCGAGCTTGCGGTGCCCGGAACTGTGGTCGTCACGCCCCCCGGCTGGTCGGTCACCTGATACGCGGCGACGGTGTCGCCCGCGCGCGCCACCGCGGCCGTCCACGAGACGATTGCCGACCGTCCCTTCGCGACCGCATGCACGTTCGTCGGCGCGCCGTCGGAAACGATCGGACGGCACGGCTCGCCGCGAACCGAACCGCACGGGGGTAAGGCGGCCGGGATTCCCGCGGGCGGATTCGGGATGACGGGGAGCACCAGTCGTGAGGGTCGCTCGAAGGAGTGTGCGATGTCGTTGACGACTGTTCCGTTCGCGGCGAGGTCGCCGAAAGCCCAGAACGGCCGATTGCCGCCGGGCGCTTCGACGCTGATGCGGATGCGCGAGCCGGCGCGGAAGATGTGCGCGAACGGGAAGAGCGCGACGCGCGCGGAGACGAACCTGCCCTTCGGCAACGGCTTCACGCTCGCGGAGGTGTCGGGGTGCACGGGCTCGAGCACGGTCGACGACGGATCCAGCGCACGGTGAGACGCCCGCAGCCAACCGTTCTGCACATAGATCTCCTGACCGTCCGGGCGCAGCTCGGTCAGCGTCACTTCGACGTCGGTGTCGGGTGCGGTCGAACGCAGGTACAGGTCGACGCTTCCCGGGCCGGCCATCACCGTCGTCTTCGACAACGGCGAGCTGTCGAAGGCGAGCGCCTTGCCCAGCGGGAGGACACGCCAGTCGAAGCTCGGATGCGCGCCCCAGATGTCGCTGGTGCCGCCGTGGAAGTCGGTCGCCGGCTTCGCGGTCGGGTCGTACACGTACGACGTCGACGCCTTGCCGCCGAAATCGGGGCTATGCGGGGCGCTCGGCGCGAGCTTCTGGTCGGGCTGGAAGTACCACGACGTCGGCTTCACGTTGGG
The DNA here is from genome assembly GCA_025463875.1 of Actinomycetes bacterium. GTDB lineage: Bacteria > Actinomycetota > Acidimicrobiia > IMCC26256 > PALSA-610 > PALSA-610. The sequence continues at coordinate 12,059 of JAODBI010000379.1, read as the reverse complement.
CGGTGGCCACGAGGGGAAGCTGATCTCGTAGTCGCCGAACGGGGCGCCGAGGTTGTCCCGGTGGCCGACCCCGTTCTCGAACAGGATGCGGACGGGCGGCTCGGCACGGTACTTGGCGAGCTGCGACGCGTAGGTCTGTGTGTTGTCGAAACGGTCCGGCGGAAGTTGCACGCCCCCGATGCCCGTCGCGCTCTGGAAGATCACGGGTGCGAGCGCGCGCAGAGCCGGCGACAGATGCGGGACGCGGTGCGCGACGTAGAACTCGAGGAACTCGTACCAGCGATCGAGCTCGGCGACGAGGCTCTCGACGTGGGTGCCGTTTGTGCCGAACAGCTTGAGGTCACCTTTGGGCACGCCGGTGAGGTGCGGCCAGATCAACGACTCCTGGCCGCCGGTCTGTTCGTCCTGCCACGCGCCGCCCATGAAGACGGGCACGTTGACCTTCGGTGCGAGGAGCGCCGGTGAGAGCGCGTCGGCGGCCGCGATCGGCTCGCGGAATTTGTGGGAGTCGAACGCGCCCACGAGGCTCATGTTCTCGTCCCGGAGCAGCTGGTTCTCGACGCACTGCTTCGCGTTCGGGCCGCCGGCGGCGACGACGCTCTGCTCCCAACCCTGCCCGTAGGGCTTGGCCGCGTCGTCTCGTTGCTGCGCCCATTCGCGCGGGAACCCGATGTTCGGAACGCCACCCGGATCCGCCAGGCTGCGGTACGTGTCGGCGACGACCGACAACGCCGCGATCGCAGCGAGGTGCGGAGGACGGGTCGGCGCGACGAACGTCTGCGCGATGCCCGGATACGAGATACCGACCATCCCGGGCTTGTGGTTCAGCACCCACGGCTGCGCGGCAACGGCCTCGACGACGTCGTAGCCGTCCAGACCTTGGAGGGGTTCGAAGAAGTCGAACGCGCCGCCGGAGCAGCCGGTGCCCCGGATGTTCACGCCGACCGTGGCGTACCCGAGCAGTTGTGCGATCTGCGTGCTCGGCTGCGGTGCGCCCGGATGCGAAGGGTCGTAGCCCGAGTACTCGATCACCGTCGGGTACGGACCGCCCGTCGCCGGACCCGGCAGGGTGACGTTCGCGCTGAGCCTGGTGCCGTCGCGAGTCGTGATGTACTGGAAGCCGTTGACGAGGTGTTGTGTGGCGTACAGCGACTGCGGGGGAGTCTCGTTCGCCGTCGCGACATGCAGCGGCGCGGAAACCTGGTTGCCGTCGACGACGGTGTAGCCGTCGCCCGCAGCGACATTGCGGAACAAGAAGCTGCCGAGAGCGTCGACCGTGCCGGTGGCGACCGCGTCGTGCGCGGCGCTCGCGAGCGTGAGCGCATCACCTGGTCGCGCGTGCGCCACGTAGACCTGGTTGACGCTGCCCCGGGCCGTGAACGGCGCGACCGGCGTGGCGTGGGCCGTGCCCGCCGCCGGAACGAGCGCGAGCGCGGCAACCAGGCCGGCGAGCGCGAGTGGCGCGAGCTTCCTTGCTTCCCCCATGCCGCGGAGCGTACCTACGGCCTGTGCCCTTGGCACACGGTACCCTACCAGGGTATAGTACGCCCATGGCCGGCTACACCGACAAGAAGAGTGCGATCCAGCAGCGCTTGCGGCGCGTCGAGGGTCAAGTGCGCGGGGTGCAGCGCATGGTCGACGACGACGCCTACTGCATCGACGTCTTGACGCAGATCTCGGCCGCGACCAAGGCCTTGCAGGCGGTCGCGCTCGAGCTGCTCGACCAACATCTCGCCCACTGCGTCGCGGACGCGGTCGTCGAAGGCGGTGCGGCCGCCGACGAGAAGATCGCCGAAGCCTCGGCTGCGATCGCACGCTTGGTTCGATCGTGACCGCGCGGCAACCGCGGCCGCGATGAACGCGTCGGCCGTGCTCGCGTTCATCACGCCGGGCGATGTCGGTGACAGCCTGCGCGAAGCGTTCTTCATGTTCTGGGAAACGCTGTGGGCGCTCGTACTCGGCTTCACGCTGTCGGGCGCCGTACAGGCGTTCGTGTCCAAGCGCCGGATGGAGCGCGTCCTCGGCGACCACCGAGCGCCTGCCGTGGCGCGGGCCTCGATCTTCGGGATGGTCTCGTCGAGCTGCTCCTACGCGGCGACGGCGATGTCGAAGTCGCTGTTCCGGAAGGGGGCCGACTTCACGACCGCGATGATCTTCATGTTCGCGTCGACGAACCTCGTCGTCGAGCTGGGTGTCGTGCTTCTCGTATTGATGGGCTGGCAGTTCGCGCTGGCGGAATTCGTGGGCGGACCGATCATGATCGTCGGCCTGGCGTTGGTCGGCGGCGTGGTTTTCTCACCGCGGCTCGTGCGGTCCGCGCGGGCACGCCTCGATCCGTCCGCAATACCGACCGTCGCACCGAACCCACCTGGTCACGCGCACGCCGTCGAGCACGAACACGGCGGCGGCGACGTCGACGGCGCATCGATCCGCACCAAGGCGGGTTGGAGCGACGCCGCCGCGTTCACCTTCTCCGATCTGCGGATGCTGCGCCGCGAGCTCGTCGTCGGGTATGTCGTGGCCGGGTTCCTCACCATCCTGGTCCCGATGGAGTGGTGGAACGACCTGTTCCTCCACGGACACGGATTCTGGACGACGCTCGAGAACGTCCTGCTCGGCCCGTTCATCGCGGTGATCAGCTTCGTGTGCTCGATCGGCAACGTACCCATGGCGGCCGCGCTCTGGCACGGCGGCATCGGGTTCGGCGGCGTCGTCAGCTTCATCTTCGCCGACCTCATCACGCTGCCGTTGTTGCTGATCTACCGGAAGTACTACGGCACCGCGTTGACCCTCCGTCTGTTCGCGACGTTCTGGGTGCTGATGTCGATCGCCGGTCTCGTCGTCGAAGGAATCTTCCAACTGATTGGCGCAGTTCCGACCAATCGTCCGGAGGCGGTCGTCCCCGACCGTTTCCAATGGAACTACACGACGTTCCTCAACATCGCGTTCCTGCTCGTGCTCGGCGTGCTGTTCTGGCTGTACCGGCAGCGCGAACGCGACCCGGCCGACAGTCGTTACGCCATCGATCCGGTCTGTGGGATGCAGGTCGACAAGGCCAACGCGCCGGCGCACCTCGTGCACGACGGAGCCGACGTCTGGTTCTGCTCGGACGGATGCTGCACGCGCTACTCGGAATCCCATGAAAGAGGGGCGGCGCCGGCTCGGTAGCCTTTCGATCCGATGAGCAAGATCGTCGACATCCTCGAGGCCGGGCCGAGTCACTCGTTCGAGTTCTTCCCGCCCAAGTCGCCCGCCGCCGAGCTCCAGCTCGAAGCGACGCTGCGCGACCTCGAACCGCTGCATCCCACGTTCGTCTCGGTGACCTACGGCGCGGGCGGCACGACGCGCGAGATGACTCACGACATCGTCACGCGCATCAATCGCGAGACGTCGCTCACCGCGATGGCGCACCTCACGTGCGCGGCGCACACGCGTGAGGAGCTCACCGAGATCGTGGCGCGCTACGACGACGCGGGCATCCGCAACATCCTGGCGCTGCGCGGCGACCCGCCCAAGGATCTCGATCTTCCGCCCGGCGACCTCTCGCACGCGACCGACCTCATCGATCTGGTCCGCGGCGTCGGCGACTTCTCGGTGGGCGTGGCGGTGCACCCGGAGGGTCATCCCGCGTCGAGTGACCGCGTGTCGGATCGGCAGCGTCAAGCCGAGAAGTTGGCGAGCGCCGACTTCGGCATCTCGCAGTTCTTCTTCGAGCCCGACATCTGGTTCGAGTTCCTCGGCGACATGCGTGAGCACGGCGTCACCACCCGCGTGATCCCGGGGATCATGCCCGTGCTCAACGTGAAGTCGGTGAAGCGCATGGCCGAGATGTCGGGCGCCGACTTCCCCCGTTCACTCGAGAGCCGTCTGCGCGCGGTCGAGGACGACGAAGAGGCGATGCGCGCGGTGGGTATCGAAGCGACCACTGAGCTGTGCCACGAGCTCATGGCCGGCGGTGTCGACTCTTTCCACTTCTACACGTTGAATCGATCTTCGGCGACGCGCGAGATCTACGCCAACCTCGGGTTCGCATAGCCGCGCCGAACACGAAAAACTGGTCCCGGCGTTTGAGCCGGCGGCCGCCCCGGGGTATAGCGGTGGTCGGCATCGCGCTCGCGAGCACCGGGCGGCGGGCGACGCGCCGAGCGCGCGCGTGCCGTGGGTGGGTTGCATGATGGGGATCAGGTACCGAGATCGTTCGGCGGCGAGAAGACTCGTGCCCAGCGCGGGTCTGGTGATCGTCGCGTTCGTGGTGTTCGGCTTCTGCCTCAACACAGCCGTCCGTATGCCTTGCTACGACGTGTGCGGCCTGGACATCGGGCGCATGTACGGGGACCGCGGGATCGACCACACGCACGCGCCCTACATCGACCGGGATCTCGAATACCCGCCGTTGATCGGTGTCGTGATGTACGCCGCGACGGTTCCGTTCGATCACGGCTATCGGAACCCGTTCCTCGTGAACATGGTCCTGTTGACCGCCCTGGCCGCGGTGACGACCTGGGTGTTGTGGCGCAGGGACGGCAGCCGGGCGTGGCGGTGGGCCCTCGCGCCACCATTGCTGGTCCAGGGACTCCAGAACTGGGATCTCCTCTCGGTCGCAACCGCGACGATCGCCTTGTTCGTGTGGGAGGGCGGGTACGCCGTTTCCGCCGGACTACTGCTCGGCGTGGGCACGGCCGCCAAGTTGTATCCCGCGCTCTTCGTTCCGATCCTCGCGGCGGCTTCTCTCAGTCGACGTGAGGTGCGGAAGGCCGCCGGCCTCGTCGTCGGTGCGCTCGCCGGCGTTTGCGCGATCGTCGTCCCGGTCTACGCGCGGGCGCCCGGTTCGCTCGGCTACCTGCTCCGTTTCCACCGCGACCGCGGACCGGACCGCGGATCGATCTGGTACTTCGTCTTCCGTGGACCGACGCTGCGACCCTGGTTGCAGGAAGTCGTGCTCGTACACCTCGTGACGATGCTCTCGGTGATCATCATGGGTGCCGCGATGCTCGCGCTCGTCATCGCCGTGGCCCGGTCGCGGATCTCTCCCGTCGCCGCGTGCGCACTCGCAACGATCGCGTGCCTCGCCTCGAGCAAGATCTACTCGCCGCAGTACGACCTCTGGATCGTTCCGTTCTTCGTAATGATTCCGTTGCGGCGCAAGCTGGTCGTGCACTTCTACGTCGCCAGCTTCCTCGTCTTCGTGCTCACCGCATCGGACGACCACTTCCTGCACCGGCCCACTTCGGGATATCTGCTCGGGATCGCGGTCGTGTACCGGTTCGCGGTGCTGCTGCTCGTCGCAGCGGAGATCATTCACACGCGGCTGCGCGCGGAACCCGACCGGGTCGTGTCGATCGATGAACCCGTCGACGTACCAAGAGAACAAGCCCTGGCCATCGGGCCGGGACTGGGGACCTGAGCCACCTCATGACGAAGCGGACAACCCCGAAGAAGACGGAACGTCATGAGTGAGCCGGCCGACGGTCCGGACAGCACGGCGGTTCGGGTCGCCTTGTGGCGCGCGTTGCACGTCGAGATCGATCCGCCGCCCCCGCGTCGCGCGACGTAGAAGCCCAGAAGCGTGTGATGTCGTCTCCGGTACATTCCAGTTGGACTCTTCCCGGTCAGGACCTTGTTCCGAGGAGGAGAACGGAGCAGATGTTGCGGAATATGTTCGTCGGCCGTCCGGAGTGGAACGACGACCGCATTCTCGGCTTCTCCACCCCGGTCACCGACAACATCTGTGGGTGACGTGGTGGGCGGGTTCGGCAACTCGCGCGCGCTCGATGAGCCCGGCCATCCACGTCGGGCGGAGGGCGGCCGCAGCTGGATGCACCGGCGCTGCTCGGCGGGGGTCCGGGTGGCCGCAGTCGTCATGCGCGAGCAGTCGGCCGAACGGGTTGGCCTGGCTGCGTCCGGCGCGGCGTTCTGGTTGGTCATCTCCGCCTTCCCGACGGCGATCGCCGTGGTGAGCTTGTACGGGCTGTTCGTCAGCCCGGAACGCGTGGCGACCGATCTCGGCAGCCTGGCGAACGGCGTTCCCGGGTCGCTCGGGTCGCTGCTCACGGAGCAGTTGCGACGCGTCGCCGAGTCCGACCACGCCGGCCTTTCCCTCGGCTTGATCGGCTCCTTGGTCCTCGCCGTCTGGAGCGCATCGGCGGGCGTCTACCACCTGGACGCGGCAATCCGCGCGGCGTATGGGCTGCCGCCGCAGCGGTACATCGAGGCCCGGGGCCGGGCGTTCGCGGGCGCCGTCGCCGTCGTGCTGCTGCTCGGGTTGAGCGCAGTCGTCCTCCCGACGATGGTTGCGCGGTTCTCCGCCGTCCTGACCGTTCTCGGCGTCCCGGTCGCGCTCGCCGTGATCACTGCGGGGGTCGGGGCGCTGTACCGCTTCTCGGTCGGGGCCCACGTCGGGCTACGAGCGGTGCTGCCCGGGGCGTTGGCGTCGGGGATCGGCGTGGTTCTGGTCACCGGCGGATTCGGCGCGTATGTGGCTACTTCGAGCAACTACACCGCCGTCTACGGCGCGTTCGCCGGCGCAGTCGTCGGGATGCTCGCGATCTACCTCGCTGTCTACGTCGTGCTCCTTGGTGCCGTGCTGAACAGCCAACTCGTCCGTATACAGCTCGGCCGCGCGGAGAGTGCCGCGGAGCATCACGATGTTTCGCGGTGACTGACTCCAGCCCGCGCCAATAGGCGAACTCGACGCAATACCGGCGCGCTCGAACCACCGCCAGATCGGGCCAACAGTGGGACTACCAGTAGGACATACAGGAAGTGGCCATCGACAGGTACCGATTCGGCAGGCGCAGCGAGGTGTGCGCCCCGGAACCTCGAACGCCAGCTCGCGAGCCCGACGCCCGCCTCAGGCAGCACCGATCGGCATCAGTTACGCGCCAGCAACTGATGCTGGTTGGGGTTGCCTAAATGCGTTCCTCTTCTATCGCTGGATCGCGCATCGTCGGCCCGCAGTTCCGTGGAACTGAGCCCACCGACGACGAGTACCGATCGATGGCAGTTATGCGCACTCGATCTTTATCGTCTCCGGCTGAGTCCGATGCCGATCCGATTGCCGAGTCGCAAGACGTGACCCGGCATAACAAATCGAATCCTGAACCCGTACCCGCCGCCGACGCCGACGATCAAGGCCCAATGGTTTCGCCGACCGTGGATCCCTACCTCGTATCCCGACATCGTCCGAACTACGACGACGCGCAGACGAACCAGGTCGATGCGAATGCCACGCGTCAGGCGACGCAGGATTCGGTCGTGAGATCGCACCGACGCAGATTGTCCGATCTCGTGCGGCGCGGCGAGTCCCGATCGGCATCAGTTCGGTACTCCGACGGTTCGGTACTCCGACGCACCCCTCGTTGTTACGTGCGGCTGCTGTCGATGGTCTCGCGGATGATGTCAGCGTGGCCGGCGTGCCGAGCCGTCTCCTCAATCATGTGTACCGCAACCCACCGCAGGTTCCCAGCCCTCTCTGGCCATGCGCACGGTGCGTCGAGATCGACCGTCCTGAGGATCTCCTGCGACGCAGCGATTTGTTCTCGGTAGTACGCGACAACGGCTTCGACGGTGTCGTCGTCGGTGAGCCGAAACGCGTTCTCGTCCTGTGGCTGCACCTCGGGCCACTCTCCCGCGAAGCTGCGCCCGGCGACGACGACCTGGAACCAGCGGCGCTCCCAGACCGCCGAGTGTTTGACCAAGCTCAGTAGCGACAGCGAACTCACGGTCGGCGCTCGCCTGGCGTCTTCGTCAGAGACTCCTTGCAGCTTCTCGATCAGTGCTTCACGCTGCATGTCGAGAAATTCGCACAGGCCTGCCCGCTCAGTCTCGGCGTACACCCGCCCAGAATGTCATCGAGAGCTCGACGGCGAGCGCATAGCGCCAGATATGTGGTCCTCCTGCTGCATCCGTGGGTGCTGTTCGGCGTCATTCGCACGCGCTCTACGCGTTGTTCTTAGGGTTTGGCGCTGGTCGACGACGCGAATCGACGTGGCAGGCGCGTGCGCGGAAGAAGGGCGTGCTGGAACCGCGTTTGGGCTGACCGTCCACGTCGTCACCGCCGCGGGCTTGATCCGAGTTCGACGCGCTCACAGTGCCCGTGCCCAGGCCGCAGGACTCGGCTCCCACCCACCCATCTCCCCGGCCGCAACTGACCCACGGAAACAACAGGAGAGCGAGTTATGGCGCGATGCTGTCGCCTTTGAGCGATCACGCCTGCGAGAAGCATCCGTTCACTGTCGAGATGGCATCGCGCGTCGGCGACGAGCCGAACTTCGGCGACGCGATGCCGCCTACATCATCGATCGCGACGCAGTCCCACTGATAGCTGGTCTCTTGGACGACGAACACGATGCGCGTTGCCGATTCGACGGCGAAGCCCACTGCGTCCATGCCTGCCTGAGCAATGGGGCCGTAGGTCGTTTGTGCGACTTTTCCTTGGAGACCCGCCGCCGTCACGAGTCGATAGTCGTCGGGCCCATTCCCGATGTCGAGAAATCTGGCAGCTTGTAGGGAGTCTTCGAGTAGTTGGCGAACCCGTTCGGATCGTGTGGGGCCGCCGAAGAAGCTTGTCGACGTCGTTGCCGGCTTGGTCGACGCAGGGTGAGCAAGGTTGGTGGGCTGTGTCAGGCGTTCGGACGTCGACGGCGGTGCGGCTGTTCTGTTGGTCGAGGAACCGCACGCCGCGCTGACGGCCGCGACCACGAACACGGTCGTGACCAGTCGCGAAAAGCGCATCTTGTAAAGCGTCACCCGCGTACGACTCCAATCGCTTGCGCAAACTCTGTCACGTTCCCCGGCCGGCGAAGATTCATGCGCACACCTTGCCCGATGTCGGTCGACGTGTCGAAACCGATCGGCAGTTCCGACGTCGAAAGAGATTGCCTTCCCCGAGATCGTCGGGTGAATGGTCGTCGAGAACGATTTGATCGTCGGCTCCCGGCACGTCGATCGTCCGACTTGTCACGGGTACAGAATGCCCTGCACGACCATCATCATTCAGGGCCAATATGTGTGGGTGAGAGCGTCACGTCGCGGCCGTATCGCCGTCGCAGTCTTTGGCGTGCTTGTGGGCTCGGGCGCAATCGCGCTCGCCTTCTCTACCCGCGGAGGCGGGTCTCCGACGAGTATCGGCGCATCGACTACGACTTCTACGAGGGCTATCGGTCCCCGAGGCTGCACTATCGATCCCTTTCCGGCCGGTGTCTGCAGTCGCGCTCAACTTGTGGCCGCATGGACGCGTGTATTCCAGTTGTCAGGCGCGACCTCGACGGAGGCTTCGTGCCTCGCACCGATAATGGCCCGTCATGACCAACAAGCAGCCGCTCCGATCGAGCCGACCGCGGCCGAGATGCGAGCATTTGATCGGTGCGTTCGCTCCGAGGCGCGGCGAGTCGAGGTTGCTACCGCGCTCGTCGCGTATATGGGAAAACACCCGCTGGCCGGAGGCTGAGGCAGAGCGCGCCCTAACTGCCAGTGATCAGTGCTCGCAGCGTCAGCGCGAGAGCGGGCATTATGAATTGCGTGGCAGAGACAGGCTCATCCGGGGTTGAGATCGCAACGGAGTATTGGGACCTCCGCCTCGCGTTCTGGCGGTCGTTCTCTGGTGCGCTCGGCCTCCGCTCCATCGCATTGCTGATATTCACGATCGGCTTGCCTGGAAGTTCTCTTCGCCAAGCGATCGCGGTAGTGCTCTTCGGCGCGCTTCTGTTCACAGTCTGGGCGGGTTTGTTCCCTCGCGCCGCTGCCGTGGTATTGACGATTGTCGTGGCGATCGTCGGATTCGGCGGACCTCTTGTGGCAATAGCCCAGCGCGACCCCTGGCTATTGCTCTCGGTTCCGTTCGACCTCCTTTCCTTCGTCTTGGCCAGGCGAGCGGTGCCCGTCGCGAAGCCCTACAAACTTGCCCGCCGCCGCGCTCGTCACGTCCGGAGGGACGTGCGAATCCGCGCGGGCGGTGGCATGTAGTGCATAACCGCCGACCGGTTCTCGCCGTAAGCGTCTCCGATCAGTGCGGGTTCGCGATTGCAAGCACGACCTCCGCTGCTGGTCGGATATCGCGTCACCGAGCCGGCGTTCGGGACTGTCGCTGCGGGCACGATGCGGCGATGGCTGAAGCGCTCGTTGGTTCCTACAGAGCTTCCTCTTCCTCGGGCGCGATTGGTCTCGGTCGCGGTTTGTGGTTCCCGCCTCCGTCCCTAGCTGTTGAGAGCCCGTTGACGATGCCGCGAACAGGAGCGTCGCTCCTGCGATCTACCAGTCTTGGGCGGCGAGTAGTCGCGTGGCCAGCGGTTCGAGCGCTGCCATGAGCTCATCGAGCTCGCCGGGCTCGAGGCTCTCGTAGGGCTTCGCCGCGAGGTTGTCGGTGAGCGCCTCGACGCGCTGTTTGACGGCGCGACCCGGTTCGCTCAGCCAACCGTCATCGTCGATCAGGCCGCGATCGCGCATCCCGTCGATCACGGCGGCGAGCTGCGCTCCGGGGAGGTGGTGGATGCGTCCGAAATTCTCCGCGGGCATGCCCATGTCGAGGGCGAAGAGGACGTGAGCCTCGAGGCCGCCAACACCCTCGCTCATCAGTGCCGCGATATGCCCGTCGCCACGGTGCTCGCGCAGCAAGGAAGCTGCATGAAAGAGACGAGCCACCACGTCATCGGGGTTCGGGATCGTGCGTAGCGCGGCGTACATCGGCCGGCCCTCGAACGGCGCGCTGGTCGCTGCCTTGAGCAACAGGTCAGCCGCGCGTGCGAACGCGGGGGAGTCGACGTGATCGCCCAGGATCCGCCGCAACGCCTTCACACAGCCCATCCGGCGAGCGGCGATCGCCGCTTCTGGCGTGGTGGTGCCCCACACCTTCGGAATGTGGCGAGCCACTTCACCGGGAGCGAAGTTGTAGAAGAGCGCGTCCACTACCTCCGCCGGAGCGAGGCCCAAGGGCGCCGCCCGTCCGGCGAAGTAGGTGTCCCAGTAGTTGGTGAACCCCAGGGCGAACATCGCCTCGTTGGGCTCGTCGGCCGAGTAGGGGATGACACCGATCGGCTCGACCAGCTCAAACATCCGGCGTGCCATCGAGTTCATGGTCGACCCCTCCTTCTGCAACCCCGGCGCCCCAAGCGGACGCTCTCGATCAGTTGGACGGCCGCGCACCGCGAAACTCATCGCAACGACGGTTCGCGTCACTGTTGTCGGTCAGGCAGAGGACGTGCCGAACCGGAGCATTCTGGTCGAGGACGTCTTCCTCCTCACAGGATGAGGCCTCGCAGTCATCGGGGCACGCTCGGGCGACGAAGGAGCCACTGGTGACCTCGCTGCGCTCGTCCACGAGGAGCGTCAGGTCGCGCAGTCGCGTGTCGGTGGTCGATGTGCACAGCCGGTCCGGACGGATCTCGCTTGTGCTCGGTGACGTCGACCGGTCCGAGGTCGCGGTCGACGACACTCTCCGCTTCCTCGAACGCCTGCCCTGAGCCGGCGTTGGAGGGCACCCGCCGGCCTGGCGCCAGGCTGAGCGTCATGGACAGTCGTCATCGCCGCCGAGGTCACGGCGTCTCGGAAGGGTGCACTGCTTCCCTGGGCGCGAAGAGTCGGAATCATCCCCTCGTTGGGCCGTGCGCGGACTCGAACGTTGTTTCAAGTCGTTCTCGTCGTGGGAGCATTTGGCGCAGCAGTTCGATGCGTCATATCTGCTACCGACCACGATTGGGAGGGCAGTCTCTATTTCGCTGTGAGCGGAGCGGCAGGCGTAGCGATTCTCGCCGGAATCTTGGCGCGGCCGATCAGCGCGATCGGCATCGAGCAGGGCGAGGGCCAAGGTCGCGGATCCCTCGAATGGACCTTCCGACGCGCCATAACTGATGCAGTGAAGCGGGCCCCGCTCCTTCATCGCATCAGTTATGGACGGTGTGCGTGCGTCGTGGGGTGGAGCGGAGGGTTACTCGTACGTCGTTCCGGAATCATTGGATCGTCCGGGCTTCGTGGCGCGTGTGTGTTGGGCGATGACGAGCACCGGCACGATGAGCAGGACGGTGGTGCCGACCACGTGAACCCAAAACCAGCGAGCAACAGTTCCT
>JAODBI010000371.1 GCA_025463875.1 Actinomycetes bacterium | reverse complement strand
GCTGCCGCTCCTAGTGGAAGCCGCGGCTGTCGATCTGCTTGCGGTACGCCATCGGGAGCAGCTCGAGCAGTTGACCGTCGGGATCGCGCACGAACACCGCGGCGCCGATGTTCGTCGACTCGACCACCTCGCCGCCGAACTCGGGAACCCGGGCGCACACGGCGTCGACGTCGTCGACCGACAGAGAGAGGTGCGTGAGACCCGGCTCATTCATCGTGCGGGCGCGGAACGGCCGGGTCTGATCGGGGGCGGAGTAGTGCAGGAGCTCGAGGACCAAGCCATCGCGCACCAGGTAGGCGGCGGTCATCCCCAGCGGCGGCGTGAGCGACATCAGCTGCGCCGAGCTCTCGTCCGGCGGCTGGATCTCGCGTTCGAAGGTGAAGTCGAACAGCTCGCAGTAGAAGCGTTTGGACCGTTCGAGGTCGGTGACGCACTGGCCCACATGATTGAACGCGCTCATTGCGGCGAGTCTTCCACGCGTGCGCACCGCAGGTGGCGGTCGTCGCTGGTCAGGCACCGGCCCGTCGCGAGGTCGAACTGCCAGTGGTGCAGGCTGCACGTGAGCACGCCGTCGTCGATCTCGCCGAAGCGCGTGAGGTCGGCTTGGCGGTGCGGGCAGAACCGTTCGATGCGCCAACCGTCGCGTTCGAAGAACTCGTCCGCGATCTCGCGGCGCTCGCGGTACGAACGCTCGACGTACGCGATCCGCTCCGGCGAGAGCGCCTTGAAGAACGTCATCACGAACTCGTTGAAGTTCGCGGCGTCGGGGCGGTGGCCGACGAACCGGCACGAGAGGAACAACGAGTTCACCCAATCCTCGACGTGACGTTCGAGGAGGGCCTCGATGAGCCGGCGGTCGACGTCGGCCTTGTAGACGTAAGGCTCCGCGCCTTCGCCCCTCCAGGCGCGCACCTCCGACTCGACGAAATCGATGCACACGTCGGAGCCGGGCTCACCGACGTCGAGCACGACATTCCCCGCGATCCCGGCCGAGGTGATCGGGGCGCGGCGGAGCAACGGTTCGAACCAACCTGCGAGCTCGGCGACGAGATCGCGCGCTGGTCCCCGCGACCACGACCGCCGCTCGTCGGCGAGCCAGGACGCCCAGTCGCGCCGGTATTCGTCGAGGTACGCGCGCTTCTCGGTGAACGGTCGCATCGTCGTCGAATCGTCGCCGGGATGCGTCACCTTGCATTCGCCCCTCTCGAGGTCGACCACCGAACCCGGGACGACGAGTGCGCCCCGATCGATTCCCGAGTCGCGCAGGAGATCGAGGAAGACGGCCTGGTCGGGGAAGATGTTGGCCGGACCACGATCGAGGTCGTTCAACGAGAACAGATCGTCGTCGAGGAAGGCGGGGGGCCCGGCGCAGGGAAGCACGTGCGCGGCGTCGACCCATTCGATGTACTGACGAGCCCGCGCCATCTGGTTGACGCGCTTTTCGCGGGCGAGCCGAGACTTCAGCTCGGCCGGGAAGTCGTACGCGACCGGATACCAGATCGCGCCCGAGAACTGCACGATCTGGGCGTCGAAGGGACCGAGCGCCCGCAGCACGTCGGGATCGCCCGGGCGCGCGTCGTTCTGGTTCAGCACCCGCGCGCTGCCGTCGTCGACGACCATCAAAGAATCGCCGAGGGGGCCGTCGGCCGGAGTCGTGAACGCGAGGATCGTCACGGAAAGGCCGTCGAGATCGACGGTTTCACCGTGGCGCGTCGTCACGAAATTCTCGAAGCCGAGTGACCGCAACTCGCGTTCGAGGAAGGGCACACCGAATTCCGGCAGGAGCACGCGCGTGCGCTTGTCGACGTAGCGGCCGAGCCACTCGCGATCGAAGTGGTCGCGGTGCAGATGCGAGATGTAGAGGTAGTCGGGCGCCGCGAACGCGGCCGGATCCAGCCCGTCGTTGCGCGGAAACGGAAACCACGACCCGAAGTACGCAGGTGTGAACCACGGATCGCAAAGCACCGATCCCGCCCGGGTTTCCATGAAGAAACCGACGTGACCGAGGAACGTCAATCGCATCCGGGCCATTCTTGCCAGTTGCGCGCCGAGAGACGGACCCGAAGCGCCATATCGGATGGGTGCATCGGACGGGCGCGGCGCGCGATCCGTATGTAGTGTCCGGTCCAGATCGTCGAGGTCCGACCCCCACTCGGCCCTCGACCCGGGTCCCGCCGGTTCGCCGGCGGGACCCCCTTTCGTTTCCGGGATCGTTTTTCGGGATCCGCCGGAATCAGAGATGCGGCAACCGAATGCCCAACACAATCGCGATCGGGCTCAGCCTGTCTCCTGGCGACGCAGCGACGCCTGCAACTCCTCACGAGCGCGCGCGACACGCGAGCGGATCGTCCCGATCGGAACGCGACACACCTGAGCCGCCGACGCGTACGGCAGTCCGACGATCTGTGTGAGCACGAACGCCTCTCGGCGTTCGGCCGCGAGGCCGTCGAGCAGCATCTCGATCGTCACCGTCTCCGACGAGTTCGTCGGTTGGCGTTCGCGGCGCCAGCGCGTCTCCAATGCGCGTCGGCGCTGCGCGGTACGCACCGCGTCGGCGCACACCCGGCGCGCGATCGCGAGCAACCACACGCGACCCGTGGTGCGACCTTCGAAACGCGGCAAGGCGCGCAAGGCGCGCGCGTACGTCTCCTGCACGAGATCGTTGACGTCGTCGCCCCGCCCGAGATACGCGCAGTAGCGCCACACGTGGTCCTGGGTGTCGCGCACGAATTGCGCGAGGGCCGCCCGATCACCGGCGACCGCCGCCCGAACGATGTGTTCCCCGTCGTCCACGGGCGGGGAAGCTACGAGACTTCGCCGGTCGCGGACCAGACGGGCGCCAACCGCCCGGCCGGAGCAGGGCACGGACGGCCGCAAACCGCCGAACAAGAGGCCGAAAAACGGAGAGCCGGGAACCGGACGGGCCTCGCCGGCGACTGTTGGGGCATGGAATGCTCGAAAGCCCGCGAATCCCTCTCAGCCGTGCTCGACGGCGAGCCCATCGCCGCGCCGAGTGCGGAGCTGACCGCCCACCTCCGCACGTGCATGGCCTGCCGCCGCTTCCTCGACCGGGCCCGGGCCCTCGACGCGCTGACCCACGCGGCGCGGACGGATGCGCCTGATCTCAGTCCCGAGGTGCTGGAAGCGGCGCGAGCCCAGCGACACCGTCCCGACCCGTGGATCTCGGCGCTCCGGCTCGGTCTCGTCGCCGTCGCGGTCGCCCAACTCGCGCTCGCCGTCCCCAGCCTGATCTACGGCAGCGACGAGGGCGCGCCGATCCACATCGCGCACGAAGTCGGCTCCTGGGACCTCGCCCTCGCGGTCGGCTTCCTGTTCGCGGCATGGCGACCGCTGCGGGCCGTCGGCATGCTGCCGTTCGCGGCCGCGCTCTCGGCCGCGCTGATCCTGACGGCGGTCGTCGACATCGTTCACGGCCGTGCGATCGCGCTCACGGAGACCGCGCACCTGTTGGAGCTCGTCGGCACCGCGCTCCTGTACCTGCTGATGGCGCCGAGAACTCGGGCCCGGCCGACCCTCCGGGTCGTCACGACGGGGTATCCCCGGGCCAGCTGACGCCACTACGACGAACATCGCGGCCAACATCGCGACGGGTCGGGAACTTTTCCGGTCGGTCGAACGACCGGTGCACGACACGACACAACTCGAGAGGAGAACTGGTGCGACGTATTGCAATCGTCTTCGCAGCAGCCGGCGTCGCATTGGTTGCGGCGGCGGCACCGGCCTGGGCGCACGTGAAGGTCGAGCCGGAGTCGGCCGTCAAGGGCAGCGACGCGGTGCTCGCGTTCGTCGTGCCCAACGAGAAGACAAACGCGACGACGAACAAGGTGGTCGTGCAGTTCCCCACCGACCACCCGATCGCGGACGCGCTGACCGAGCCCATTCCCGGCTGGACCGCCGAGGTCACGACCGCTCCGGTCAAGACGCCGATCAAGACCGACGCGGGCACTGTCAACGATGCGGTCAAGAGCGTCACGTGGACGGCCGCCGGCCCGGGCATCGGGGTCGGGAACTTCCAGGAGTTCCGCGTCTCGGTCGGTCTTCCGGCCGACGCCGACTCGCTGACGTTTCCGACGACGCAGACCTACACCGACGGCGAGACGGTCAACTGGGTGCAGGTGACCCCGCCGGGCGGCCCCGAGCCCGACTCGCCCGCGCCGGTCCTGACGCTGACGAACGCCGCGGCGACCGCCGACACGACGCCGACGACGGGCGGGACCGCGGCGTCGAACGTGAAGAAGAGCGACGTCGACAACGCGAAGACGATCGCGATCATCGGAATCGTGGTGGGTGCCCTCGGGCTCCTCGCCGGCATCGGCGGCCTGACGATGGCTCGCCGCAAGGCGAGCTGATCGCACTCGGGACCTCCGACTCGTTCATTCCGGGCCCGGTCGGGTAACCGACCGGGCCGGGATCAGCTCGAGCGAATGATCCGAAGGACCGGACGGATCACGTCGCCCGCGGCGTGATGACCGCGCTGTAGACGATCGCACCCGAGTGCGTGCCGGCCGTCGCCCGCACCGCGAACCGGTACGTGTGGCCGACGACCGCGTTGAACGCGAACGTCGCCGCGGTCGACGACGCGAGCTTCACGGCGAGCGGGGCGCCCTGGTCGGTCTGTGACCACGCGTCATAGCGGGTGATCGAGCCACTGTTCCCGACAATGCCCTTCCACGTGATCCTGTACGTGACCCTCACCGGAGCGGTCGCCGTCCTGGACACGACGGATGCGACCGGCACGGTCACCTTGGGCGCCGTCACGGGTTGCACGAACCCGTCGATGGTGTCGCCCTGCCACACGTCCTTTTGCACGACGCGCCACGAGATACGGCCGAAGCCTCCGTTGGCCCAACCCGTGCCCCACGAGTTCTGGACGACGACGCCCGTCGCGTCGTACCCGACCGCCAACACCTCGTGGTAGCCGCGCACCGTAGAGCTGATGTCGTCGTCGACCGCCGTGGCGTTCGATGCCAGGAGGTCGAAGCCCTGGCGCACGGCCAGCTCGATCGCAACGGGGTGGTTCGTCGCGAGCGCGTGCTTCAAGAGCCCCACGACTCCGACCTGGTTGGCTCCCATGAACAGTGTCGTCGGATTCTTGATCTTGAACTGCGCCGCGTTCGCCTTCTCCGACGCGCTCGGCGGCGTCTGCCAGTTGTAGTCGCCTTGGGTGTAGTGCGCGCGGGTGTCGTTGCCCTGCGTGCGCGCGATCTCGAACGCCGCGCCCGGATAGCTGCCACCGTCGCCGGCACCGAAATGGATCTGCGAGTACGTGTACATCGGCGCGAACGGTTGGCCGGCACGACCGTCGAAGCGCGCGTACCAACCGAGCATCGCGTAGTCGATCGCCCACGTGACACACGAGCCGACCTGGCCCTGATTGCCCGGAGCCACCGCGTACCTGCGCAGGTCGACACCCGCGGGGAGCACGGCGAGGGCGGCGGACCGGGCAGCCCGCGGTGCCAGTCGGCCGGTGGGGATCCGTGCGCCGAGACCGTGGGCCGCGACCACTGCTTCGGCCGACGGGCCGCCGGGACTCACCGACGCCGACGCGGTACCCGCGGTCATCGCCATCGAGGCAACCGAGACGAGCGCGACCGCGGCGGCAACACGGAACTGTCGGGGCACGAAGATCAGCTTCGACCTTCGCGAGCCCGCAGTGGGCGTAAATCCTCAACTGATGACACACGTCACTCGCGAACGCGTGACCCAAGTCACACGACGCCGCTCCCTCTATTGGTCGTTTGCACTGCGCCTCCCTCGCTCGTTGGTGACACGCGTCACGTCCCCCGGTCCGGTCGGCTCCGCTGCCGCTCCCGGTACTCTCGGTTGGTGCGTTGGCAGGTTCACGGTGAACGGGTGTTGTACGACAGCGACTGGGTTCGGCTCTCGCTCGTCGACGTCGAGATCCCCGGCGGTGAGCGCTTCGACCATCACGTTGTGCGCATGCCGAACAATGCCGCGGGCACCATCGTCCACGACCGTGCCCGTGGCGTCCTCTTGTTGTGGCGGCACCGCTTCATCACCGACACCTGGGGCTGGGAGATCCCGGCGGGCGGGATGAACCCGGGCGAGACGCCCGAGCAGGCCGCAGTGCGCGAGACACTCGAGGAGACCGGTTGGCGGCCCGGTCCGCTGCGCGCGCTGGTCCGGTTCAATCCGACGAACGGCATCAGCGACCAGACGTTTCATACCTTCGTCGCCGACGGCGCGAGCCGCGAGGGCGAGCCGACCGACGTCGGTGAATCGGAACGCGTGGAGTGGGTGCCCGTTCCCGAGCTGCGCAGAATCCTGCGCGACAACGAGATGTTCGACGGCATGTCGCTCACCGCCGTCGCATACGCCTTCGCGTTCGGCGAGCTCGACTAGCTGACGAGCGTCGAGTTCGACGGCAGCAGCACGATGTCGGTCGCGATGGTGCGCACCGGTTTCGTGAAGGTCTTCTGCCCCCGGACGATCACCTTGGCGCCGACAACGACGTCGGTGCGCGCGGCCGTGTGCGCCGTGACCACTGTCGCCTCGACCATGTTGAGGCGCGGGCCGGTCCGACCGTCATTCGCGAGCAACCAGACGAAGCCCAACCCCGTGTCGAGGACCATCTGACCGACGCGGCTCGCTCCCGGGAGCACGAGAATCTCCTGCACGTTGAGCGCGGCTCCCGGTCTCCTGTGAACGAGGGCGCGCACGCCCTTCTTCACGTCGTTCAGGCTCCCCGGTGCGCTGTTCTGCACACGCGTCTGCGATGTGAGTACCAACCGCCGGAGTTGTCCCTTTTCGAGCTTCACCGTCACGGAGTCGGCGGTGACCGCACTGACACGTCCCGTCAGCTGAAAACCGGCCGCGGCCTTCTCCTTGGCGACGTCGACCTTCTTCTCTTTCGAGTTCGTACGCGCCTGGTGATAGTCGAGATAGAAGATCGTTCCGGCCACACCGGCGAGGATGACGACGACGAGCACGCCGACAAGTGCCCGGGCTCGACGCCGTCGCCTCTTCGCCATTGCAACTCCCCCAGCTGCTCGCCGCGAGTGACGCACCGTCTCGTTCGGAAGGCCGATGGTACCCGCCGAATCGAACGATTTTCAGCGCGCCCACAGAGTCGTTCGGACCATCTGACCGGTGCAAACACTCGAACGCGCGTCCTGCGCTGCGCCGGCATGAAGTTCTCGATTCTCGGTCCGCTCGAGCACCGGGAATCAGGTCTGGAGGCGGTACGGCATCGAGGTTACGACGGTGCCCCGCCGGAACAGCAGCTTGCCTTTGAGGATCAAAGAGCTCTGGTTGTGGAGCAGGTGTTGCCACCAGTGCTCGACGAACAGCTCCGGGATCAAGACGGTCACGACGTCGACGTCGGGGTGGCGCTGCAGCTCGGCGACGTAGGCGAGCGTCGCCTCGGTGAGATCGAGACGGGGCGAGATCACCGTCTCGAGCGGCACGTGGATCGCAAGCTCGGCCCACTGCTTGTGCAGCCGGTCCGCGTCGTCGGCCCGTTCGACCACGGTCACCGCCACCGCGTGCTCGGGTGCGATCGACTCTGCGTAGGCGAGCGCTTCGAGCACACCCGCGTGTACCTGGGCGCTGGTTGGGCGGAAGACGGTCGGCGCGCTCATAGGCGCACCGCGACCGACCGCTCGCGGCCACGCCCTGAGAGTTGGTGCTGCCCGCGAGACGCCGTCAGCGAATGCGGTACGACCAGCGGTACGGGCCGGGCCCGACGCGGTGTTGTGGTGCGACGTCGGGGCCGACCGCCGCGGAACCGACGCCGCGGTGCCGCACGTCGAGCCAGACGTAGCAGTCGTCGCGCACCGGCAGATCTTCGAGGTGCGCGGCGTCCGCGACCTCTTCGTCGGTCCAGCGGCTCACCGTCACGTCGAGACCGTCATCTCCGCCGCCGTCGAGCTTGTCGATCGTGAGAACGACTGCGCCGTCGGCATCGAGGAAGCGCAGCCACCGCACGCCGGTCCGGTTGCCACTCGCCTGCGGATGCACGTACGGCACCGACCAGTCGTCGACCGCCGTGGTCCAACGACCGAACCGGGTTGACTGCCGCCGGTCGGAGTAGCCCTCGTGCGGGCCGTCGCCGAGCCACTCGACCGTGCGCACGCCCGGCCCGACGTGCAGCCGCACGCCGACACGCGGGATGTCGTCGAGACGGTCGGGAACGACGACCTCATGGGTCACCCGCGTACCGTTCGCGTCGTCGAGCTCCGTCGTCGTCTCCATCGCGACCAACGCCGCGGCATCGCGCAGGCCCAGTCGTTCCCAGCGCGCCGCGTGTGGGCGCAGGACCGGACCGAACGTCTCGTTGTCGATCGGTGCGCGCCAGAGCGCGAGCGTGGGCTCGAGATCGCCGAGCGCGCGGCGACCTCCCGGCTGTCCACTCGGCGCGACCGTGGGACCGGGCTCCACCGACATCAGGAACTGCCACCGCGCGACCACGTGGCCCGCCGGCGCCCACGGCTGGTCGTCGACGGTCGAGAACGTCAGTGTGAGATGCGCACGCTGCGCCGTCTCCAACGCGAGCGCGGGGACCGGGACCCGGAATTCGGTGGAGCCCTGCGGGGCGAGGCTGAGCGGTGCCAACTCGCCGTCGGCAACGGCGACCCCGTCGACCTCGACCACCCACCGCGGCACGAGCCACGAGAGGTCGACGAAGTCGTACTCGTTCGTCACGCGCACCACGCCGCGCGCGGCGTCGAGCGCCGCGACGCGAACCGGCGCGATGACCGCGGCCAACTCGAGCAGCGACGGATGCGGTCGGCGATACGTGTCGACCAGTCCGTTGAGGCAGAACGGTCCGTCGTTCGGTTCGTCGCCGAAGTCGCCGCCGTACGCGAGGCGTTCGGTTCCGTCTGGCATCTGCTGCACCAGCGCCTGGTCGACCCAGTCCCACACGAAGCCGCCCTGCAGACCGGGGTACGTGCGAATGGCGTCCCAATAGTCGACGAGCGAGCCGCACGAGTTGTTCATGGCGTGGATGTACTCGCACATGATCAGCGGCCGGTCGGGACGGCCGCGGGTAGCCCACGCGACGATCTCCTCGATTTCGGGGTACATGGGCGCGATCACGTCGCTCTCCGGTGAGGGCCGGGCGAGCAGCTCACCCATGTCGGGAATGACTCCGTCGGCCAGCGCGGAGAAGATCGCCTCGCCGATACCGCTCTCGTAGTGCACCGGACGCGACGGGTCGAACGACCGCAGCCAGGTGGCGGCCGCCTGCAGGATCGGCGCACTGCCGCTCTCGTTGCCGAGCGACCACATGATGATCGACGGATGGTTCTTGTCGCGCTGCGCCATCCGCGTGATGCGTTCGAGGACCGCGGCACCCCAACGCGGATCTTTGAGCAGGCTGCGGAGATACGCGTGCGCCTCGAGATCGGCTTCGTCCAGCACGTAGAGGCCGAGCCGGTCGCACGCGTCGTAGAGGTACGCGTCGTTCGGATAGTGCGAGGTGCGCACCGCGTTGATGCCGTGCTGCTTCATCAGCACGAGGTCGGCCTCGATGCTCGCGCGCGTGACCGCCTTGCCGCGCCGCGGGTCGTGGTCGTGACGGTTCACACCCTTTACGAGCACCGGCCGGCCGTTGACGAGCAACTCGGGACCGACCACCTCGACGCGCCGGAAGCCGACGTCGAGTGCGACCGCGTCGACCTCGGCACCGTCCGGGTCGAGCAACGTGACGGTAAGGTGGTAGAGGTTCGGGACCTCCGCGCTCCACGGCGCGACATCCGGCACGGTCAACTCGACAACCGCACGCCGCCCTTCGAAGAGCAACCAGTTCGCCAGCGTGTCGGTGCGGTGCTCGAAGCGGACGACGGCGTCGACCTCCCGGCCGGCGAGACCGACGCGCATGCTCCATCCCGAGGGACCGTGCCCGTCGGTACCCGTCCACACGAGCGCGCGCAGCCGGCCCTCGCCCGACTCGGGGTCGTAGTCGGCAGTCGCGTGCACGTCGGCGATGTAGACGGGGGGTGTCGCGTAGGCGAAGACACCCCGGTGCAGCCCGGCGTGATGCCAGTGGTCCTGGTCTTCGAGGTACGTCGCGTCCGACCACCGGACGACACTGAGCGCGAGCTCGAACGGTCGGCCGGGCTCGACCACGCCGGTCAGGTCGACTTCGTGCGGGAGCCGCGAGTCCTTTCCCATCGCGACCGGCGCGCCGTCGACGTGTACGTAGAGCACGGTCTCCGCGCCGGCCACGTGCAGCACCAGTCGTCGATCCGCCCACGAGGCCGGCAACGTCACCGTGCGGCGATACACACCCGTCGGGTTGGCGTCGGGGACGTGCGGTGGCGGACCCGGAAACGGCATCTGGATGTTGGTGTATTGCGGGCGGTCGTAGCCCTGCATCGTCCAACAGCCCGGAACCTCGACAACGCCCCACGCATCCGTCGGACCGACGAGATCGTCGGCGGTCACGGCTTCGGGCCGGTCCCGCAGCACGAACGCCCAGTCGCCGTCGAGCGAGACGACATCCGGTCGCGCCAGGTAGGTCGACATCGGCACGCGCCCGAATCCCGTCACCTCGGGCCGAGCCCACGAACGGGGCCCGAACCCGTCGAGCGGATTCACACGCACCGCGCGCCCGACCACATGTTCGATCGCCTGCTGCCCAACGACATCGCGTCAACCCTTGCACGAAGCCGACCTCCCTGCTCGAACCGCTCGGTCGCGACAAACTGTCGACAACAGATCGGGCGGCGCCCGGCCGATGGCCGTCGCCGTTCCGGGATGGGAGATCGTCGATGTCACCTGAACCGCGCGGGCGCGTGCGAGGTGTCGGTCGGTTCCGCAACGACGCGGCCCGGCGCCGGTACATGACGGCGTACGACAACACCCTCGCCACTTGGCCGGTCCGTCCGCACGAGCTCGACGTCGAGACGCGATTCGGAGCCACGCACGTCCTCGCGATCGGGACGACATCGGGCGGGACGACGACGGGCGGGACGAGCAGCGGTGCACCGATCGTGTTGGTGCACGCGGTGGCGGTCGCGTCGCCGTCGTGGTCCGCCAACATCGCGGCCCTCGCCGAGCGCCATGCGGTCTACGCGATCGACACGATCGGCGACGTCGGACGGAGCGCGCAGACGGCGCCGGTTCGCACTGCCGTCGACATGGCCTCGTGGCTCGACGACGTACTCGCCGCGCTCGACCTGCAGGGCGCGCATCTCGTCGGGCTCTCGTACGGAGGTTGGGTGGCGCTCAATCAGGCGGTCCGCTCCGCCCATCGACTCGGCAGCGTGACCGCGGTCGATCCCGTGGGTGCGATCGGGCGAGGGAAGACGACCTTCTTGTTGAGGATCGCGCCCGATGCGATGCTCGCCTCGATCGCGAAATCCGACGCTGCGTTGCGTCGTCTCCTGCGTCTGCTCAACAACGGCGCGCTGCCGGACGAACCGTTGCTCGAGCTCTCGATCGCCGGGCTCCGAACATTTCGCGCGAAACAGCCCTTCCCGCGCCGAATGAGCGACGACGACCTGCGCGCGATCCACACACCCGTTCTTCTCCTGTTTTGCGGAAGCAGCCCGGTGAATCATGCCGTGGAGGCCGCGCAGCGGTCGCGCTCGATGATCGCGTCGGCGACGAGCGAAGTCGTCCCCGGCGCCGGGCACATGCTGCCGATCGAGAGCCCCGAGCTGTTCGACATCCGGATACTCGACTTCATCGACGAAATCGACAGCCGCGGTGGCACGGCGTAGCTTCGATCCTGTCTGCGTACCGTCTGGGGGGACTCGTGAGGGCTCACACTCGCAAGCCGATCGCGTTCACGGGCGCGCTGGTCGTCGGGTTGGCGCTGCTCGGAACCACGACGCTGCCCGCGCTGGCCTCGGGAAGGCCGAGCGGCGTTCTCGAATCACGCGACGGCGCGCATCACGAGCGCATGCCCGACGCGGCCGTCCACGGTTGCGACGTCCTGCTGACGGCGCCCGCCGGGCACAACTGCCTGCTCCCGTGGCCGAACGACGCGTTCACGGTCGCCGCACACACGACGACCGGCCGCCGCCTCGACATCTCGTCGAAGGTCGATCCGAAGAACGTCAAGGGCGTCCACGTCGACACGTCCGCCCAGAACAGGGGCGACGGATTCTCGCCCGGCTCCGTCATCATGACGTACGTCCCGAACCTGGGCATCGCCGCGTCGCGGATCGCGACCTCGACGAACATCGGCCTCTCGCTGGCGCGCAACGCGCCGATCGTCCTGCTCGACACCAAGACCCACGACCGCGTGCCCTACTTCGCCGAGCTCGACGCGCAGACGACGAATCCGGCCGAGCAGCTCCTCCTGATCCACCCCGCGGTGGCGCTGACCGAAGGTCATCGCTACGCGATCGTGCTGCGCAACCTTTACGACTCGAACGGTTCCCGCATCGCGCCGCTCGCGAGCACGAATGCCGCGTTGGCCGGAACACTGCAGCCCGCGGTTCGGGGCGCGCACATCCGGTGGGTCATCCGCCACGACCTCGAGGACGTGCTCCACTCGGCGGTGCCATACCAGGCGTGGGACTTCACGGTGGCGAGCGCGCAGAGCCTCGCCGGCCCCGCGCTCACGATGCGCACGCTCGCCTACAAGTGGCTCGACACGCATCACCTCGCGCCGACCCCGGTCGTCCGGCCCGCGAGTGCAGATGCGGGCGCGAAGCATTCGGGCAACACCGACTTCGCGCCTGCATTCGCGGTGACGTCGGTGACTGACAGTGGCGGCGTGCGCGACGTGCACGGCACGTTCCAGGTGCCGCTGTTCCTCGGTGACACCACGGCACTCTCCGGACTCACCACCGATGCCAACGGCAATCCGGTCATCAACGGCAACCAGACGTGGACCGCGAACTTCATCTGCGTCCTGCCTTCCACGCTCTCGAGCGCGGGGCCGGCGACGCCCACGCTGTACGGGCACGGCCTGCTCGGCGACGCGGGTGAGGTCGAGGGCGGCTCGTTCCGAGCCGGCATCTCCCACAACCTCATGGGTTGCGCGACCGACTGGGTCGGCATGTCGGGACACGACATCCCGAACGTGCTCCGGAACCTGCTGGACATGTCGACCTTCGACACCCAGGTCGACCACATGCTCCAGGGGTTCGTGAACTTCCAATTCCTGGGCCGGCTGATCAACTCGTCGTCGGGCTTCGTCACGAACGCCGCCTTCCAGTCCGGCGGCGTCCCACGCTTCAAGACCCACGACGCGCACTTCATGGGGTACAGCCAGGGCGGCATCATGGGGGGTGCCGTTTCCGCGCTGTCGACCGAATGGGACCGCGTCATCCTGGGCGTGCCCGGCATGGATTACGGCGGTCTCCTGCTCCAGCGATCCGTCGACTGGAACCAGTTCTCCGCCATCTTCGACGTCGCCTACACCGATCCGATCGACCAGCAGATCGTGTTGCAACTCGCGCAGCTGCTCTGGGACCGCGGCGAGAACGAGGGCTACGCCCAACACCTCACGTCGCACTCGTACCGCGGCATCGAGGAGAAGCAGGTCTTCATCATCGAGAACTACGGAGACCACCAGGTCGCGAACGTCGCGGCCGAGATGCTCGCGAGGACGATCGGCGCACGGAACCATCAACCGGCGTTCAACGCGTCGTTCTTCGGCGCGCCGCCCCGACTCGACGTGCCCGTGGAACCACAATGGGGCTTGAAGAAATTGAACCAGAGCCGTCCGGCGAAGGCGGGTCTGGTCTTGTGGGACTACGGCACGCCGACTCCACCCACGAACAACCTGGCGCCCAACGGCGACGCGTTCGGCCACGATCCCCACGGCTTCGGGCGGGGCAATACGCTGCTCCTCGATCAGATCACGTCGTTCCTGACGACGGGCGTGATTCCGAACGAGTGCGGCACGGCGGCGTGCCAGAGCCAGACGCCGTAGCCACCGTCGCAATCGGGTCGGCGTCGTCCTTCGTCGAGAGAGGTATCGCAACCCTTGCGTGAGCGAAGGTTCGGGCGCGCCGCGACGCTGCTCGCCGCGGTGGTCGCGACCGCCGCGTGCGGGTCGTCCCACAAGGGGGACCAATCGCCCGCGACCGGCATCCACAAGATCAAGCACGTCGTAGTGATCATGCAGGAGAACCGGTCGTTCGACAGTTACTTCGGCACGTTTCCCGGCGCGGCCGGGATCCCGATGGCGAACGGCACCCCGACCGTCTGCGTACCCGATCCCCGATCCACGTCGTGCGTCAAGCCGTATCCGGATCACGCCGACGTGAACAGCGGCGGTCCGCACGGTGCGAACCATGCCACGATCGACATGAACGGCGGCCGCATGAACGGCTTCGTCAAGACCGCGGTCGCAGCCCAGAACGGCTGCGTGGTCGAGGACAATCCCGATTGCGCGGGGACGTCGACGGTCGACGTGATGGGCTACCACACGCAGAGCGACATCCCGAACTACTGGAAGTACGCGAGCGACTTCGTGCTGCAGGACCACATGTTCGAACCGAACGCGTCGTGGAGCCTGCCGGAACATCTCTTCCAGGTCTCGGGCTGGTCGGCCGACTGCACCGAGCACGACAATCCGAGCAGTTGCGCGAACACCATCTCGCCGTCGCCGCGGCCGGCGAACGGAAAGCCGCTGGCCCTGCCGAAACGACCCGCGGGCGGACCCATCTACGCGTGGACCGACCTGACGTACCTGCTGCACAAACAAGACGTGTCGTGGGGCTACTACGTCGTGGCCGGGACCGAGCCCGATTGTCAGGACGACGCCGCGGTCTCGTGCGCTCCCGTCAAACAGAACGCGCGCACGCCGAGCATCTGGAATCCACTTCCGTTCTTCGACACCGTGAACGCCAACCACCAACGCGGCAACGTCAAGTCGGTCGAGAAATTCTACGAAGCGGCGAAGAACGGTGATCTTCCGGCGGTCTCGTGGGTCGTCCCGTCGGGGAAGGTCAGCGAGCATCCGCCCTCGCGGGTCAGCGACGGTGTCGCCTACACCACGAGCCTCATCAATGCCGTGATGAACGGACCCGACTGGAGCTCGACCGCCATCTTCTTGTCGTGGGACGACTGGGGCGGTTTCTACGACCACGTGGTCCCGCCCGTCGTCGACGTCAACGGGTACGGGCTGCGCGTGCCCGGCCTGGTGATCAGCCCGTACGCCAAGAAGGGCTACGTCGATCACCAGATCCTGAGCTTCGACGCCTACCTGAAGTTCATCGAGGACGACTTCCTCGGCGGCCAGCGTCTCGATCCCGCGACCGACGGTCGGCCCGATCCCCGCCTCACGGTGCGTGAGAACGTCAAGATCCTGGGCGACCTGACCAAGGACTTCGACTTCACCCAAGCGCCCCGGCCGCCGGAACCGCTTCCCGTGCACCCGCAGACGACACTGACGAACGGCCCCTGACCCGCACGCGTGTCATCGATTCATCGATGACTTCACGTACCGGCCGCCGTCGTACACACATGGCACGAACCACTGGTCGGCCCACGACCGCAACGCTGACCGCGGACGGGTTGTCCCGCCTACACGATTCGATGGCGGCGCACGTCGCGGCCGGTGAGCTCCCCGGCATGCTCACGCTTGTCGCCGTCGGCGACGACGTGCACGTCGACACTCTCGGCACGCCGTCGTTCGCCGACGACACGCCCCTCGCGCGCGATGCGATCTTCCGGATCGCATCGCTCACCAAGCCGGTCAGCGCGGTGGCGACGTTGACGCTCGTCGAAGCGGGTGTCATCGGTCTCGACGAACCCATCGACGACCTCGTTCCCGAGCTGGCCGACCGGCGCGTCCTCCGGTCGATCGACGCCGAGCTCGACGACACCGTTCCGGCCCACCGACCCATCACCGTCGAGGACCTCCTCAGCTCCCGGTGCGGATTCGGCTCCGTCATGGCGCCGCCCGGCAGCTTCCCGATCCAGCGCGCCGAGTCCGAGCACGGTTTGCAGAGCATCGGCGGCCCACCGTGGCCCCCGGTGACGCACGACGTCGACAGCTGGATCGGCGCGCTCGGATCACTTCCGCTGATGTACCAACCCGGTGAGCGGTGGCTCTACAACACCTCTGCGCAGGTCCTCGGCGTGCTCCTCGCGCGCGCCGGCGACGGCGATCTCGAGTCGGTCCTGCGCGAACGCGTCCTGGAGCCACTCGGAATGGTCGACACCAGCTTGACCGTTCCCGCCGCGCAACTGCACCGGTTCGCGACCGCGTACGCACCCGATCCCGAGACCGGGGAATTGTCGGTACTCGACGATCCGGCCGACAGTTGGTGGGCCTCACCGCGGTCGTTCC
This sequence comes from Actinomycetes bacterium, assembly GCA_025463875.1. Classification (GTDB taxonomy): domain Bacteria; phylum Actinomycetota; class Acidimicrobiia; order IMCC26256; family PALSA-610; genus PALSA-610. The sequence continues at coordinate 4,045 of JAODBI010000371.1, read as the reverse complement.
CGGACGCGAGTGGATGGCTCGTGTCGACCATCGACGACTACTGGACGTTCGTCTCGATGCTGCTCGCGGGTGGAACCGGAAACGGCGAACGCATCCTCGCGCCCGGGACGGTCGAGCTCGTGACGACCGATCGGCTCACTCCCGCGCAGCGCGACGAGGCCGGAGTGTTCTTGCAGGAAGGCGAGAGCTGGGGCCTCGGTCTCGCGGTGCCCGCCCGCGGTTCCGCCGACCAGCCGCTTCCGTGCGGCATCGGTTGGGACGGCGGCATCGGCACCACGTGGCGATCCAACCTGCGCACCGGAGTGACGGGGATCCAGCTCACGCAACGCGCGGTCACGTCGCCCGAACCGCCGCCGCTCCGGGCCGACTTCTGGGCAGGTGTCAACGCGGCCGGCGCGCCGAGGTAGGTCGACGCCCCACGACGTCGACCTACCTCGATCCACCCCGCGCGACTCCGGCGTTCACTGCCGAGATCAGCCGGCCGCCGGCGCCTGGGGCGGAAGCGTCGATCACGGCTTTTCCACCTGAAGGCGACGCATATACCTTCTGTGCGGAGTGGGCTGCGCCGCCGTGTCTCTCCAGCCCACCACCCGGACACGACGCGGCGCAGCCCACCTACCCGGAATCGCTCTGTGACTTCGTGCTCGACGAGTTGCTCGGGGACCGGGCGAACGAGGACGGCGTCGCGCTGCTCGCCGTCACCTTCGACGAGGTGTAACCGCGCGTCAGCGCGAGAACAGCGTCGAGACAGCCGCGTCCGTCACCGTTGCCGGCATGAGCATCCAGCAAGAAACCATCCAAGACGACACTCGTCCCGTCCGTTTCTCCGTCGACTACCCCGATCGACCGCTCGATCGGGTGTCCACGGCCTTCCGCATCTTCGTGGCCATTCCCATCCTCATCGTGCTCGCCGGCGTCTCCGGCGGGACGTGGCAGTGGACGCACGGGGAGGGATCGCCCGCGGTCGCGGCCGCGGGCGGTCTGCTGTTCTTCGGCCCGCTGCTGATGATCCTGTTCCGCCGGAAGTACCCGCGCTGGTGGTTCGACTGGAACTTGGAGCTGCAGCGGTTCAGCAACCGCGTGTGGGCCTACCTCGTGCTGATGGACGACCGTTACCCGTCGACCACGGATCATCAGTCGGTGCACCTCGACTACGACTATCCCGACGCCGACCGCGATCTCAATCGGTGGCTCCCCCTGGTCAAGTGGTTCCTGGCAATCCCGCACTACCTCGTGCTCGTCGTCCTGAACATCGCCGCCGCGGTCGGGGTGATCGTCGCGTGGTTCGCGATCCTGTTCACCGGCCGCTACCCGAAGGGGATCTTCCGCTTCGTGGAAGGCGTGCTGCGGTGGAACAACCGGGTCATCGGCTACGCATTCACGTTGGTCACCGACGCGTACCCGCCGTTCACTCTCGCCCCGTGAGAGCGTCGCCGAAGGCGGCGTTGCAACCGTTGCAAGCGGGCCGGGAAGGGGAAGTGACTCAGGGCGGCGTCAACTGCAGCCCAGCAGGTTGCTGTCCCACCTGCCTGAGACACTCGACGCATGGGAACTCATCGACACGGACGTCACGAGCGAAGCCGGCACTTGTCGGCGGTACCTACCAACGCGAGCGCGGAGTCGTACGCCGACGAGCTACAGGTCGGCGAGTGTGACGCTTCCTTCGCACCGCCACTCGAACCCGGCGCAGACGAGATGAAGAGCCTGCAGGCATTCGCCGGCGGATTCGATGCACTGATGGGACTCGACTCGGAGCCGCTCCCGACCGAGGAATTCGATTGGTCGTCGGTCGAGCCCCAAGACGAAGCGTTCGTCGCCCTGGTGCTGATGCTCGTCGATGACTGTTGCGAACGGATGCTCGACACCGAGTACCGGACGATCGCGCGGCGCATTCTTGCGCGCGTCGCCGTCGGAGACCCGCGCGTCTTTCGTCGGACCGAGAACACGGATCGCTTCGCCGCCGGACTCGTTTGGCTCGCGGGGCGCGGGAGCGGCGGATTCGCCCGGCGCGGCAGCCGGCCCAAGAGTGGCGACCTCTGGCGCTGGTTCGGCGTCAGGGATTGCTCGGATCGCGGGCGGAGCCTGCGCATCGCGGCCGGCCTCTTCCCCGACGCCGACCTGACCGACTACGTCTACTCCGACGAGCTCGCGCTCGGGGACGCCGGGCTACTCCATTCTCGGTTCCGGAAGAGCTTGGTCGTTCAGCGCGACATCCGCCTCCGTGTCACGACTGAACGTGAGAGGCGTTCCCCGGTGGTCTCGCTCGACAGAGACCGGCTCGTCGTCGCGGTCGAGCCGATCGCGGTCCTCGGCGCCGCGAAGTCGCTACCTGTCGAAGGCGAACGGCTCGGCATATGCGTCATGCTCGGCACCGAGCTCGACAACGCCACGTGCTACGCCCTGAGCATTCCCGACGCGCACAAACTCGTCTCGTGCTTGCAGGCGGCGCTCGAAGGCCCGCCGCCCAACCGCGAACCCTGACGAATGTCTCGTCCGGTCGCGGTGGGCCCGACCTGCACCAACTCAGCGCGCTCGGAGGAAGTCGAACCCCCAACCTTCTGATCCGTTCTCGGCAGGCCGTCCGCGTCCTCATCCGAGGGCGCTCGGTTGGGATGGGCTCGGTTCAGCAACCGGGGTCGCGGGTCGCGACGTAGCTGCCGCCGTTCGCCCAACGGAAATGCACATGCGACTGCACGGGTTCCGGCTTCAACGTGGTACCGAGCGGTTGCGTGACGAAGTGCAACGTCTTCGACCCGGCGTTGCCTCCGCCGACGGCGGTGAAGTCTCCCGATGCGACCCGCCCTGACCCGTTCGAGCTGACCGTCCAATGCACGACCGTACCGTTCGTGAAGCGGTTGTATGCGACGTGCAGCGACGAGCAGTTCTGGAAGCTGACGGCGACGATGACGCCGCGCGGCGCTTCTCGCTCGACCGCGCCGACGTCACATGCCGAGCCTTGTGGTCGCGTCACCTTGCGTTGATCCGTCTTGGGACACAGGCCCGTCGATGTCGGCAAAGCATTGACGACGGGACTCGTCGCGGCAGGCAGCATCGTGTGCGTCGGTCCGCCGTTGTCTTGGAGCGGCCCGAGCTGCGGGTCGACACCGACGAGATCATGCTTCGCGGCCGAGAACATGCACGACTTCCCAGCGTCGGTTTCGAGGTTGTAGCCCGAATCCTTGAAGTATCCGGAGTCGCTCTGCCCGACGCTGATGCCGCAGTTGCCTTCGCTGTTATTCGCAACGATCGTTGAACCGATCGTCACGCCGAACACCAGACCACCCTCGATGAACCCGAGCTCGGAAACGCCGAAGCCATTGTTCGCGATCGTCGATGCCGTAATCGTCGAGTGCGCCGAGTTCGACGCGGAAAACCCGCCACCGGTATTGCCGGCAATGGTGAGGTTGGTGAACGTCGATCCGCTTGACTCATCGCTGATACCCAGACGGTTGCGCGTGAACGTGCTCCCCGACACGTCACTGTTCCCTTCGAAGTTCTTGAGGCCGACATCCGTGTTATCGGAGATCGTGCTGTCGACGATCGAGACGGAGCTGCTCTCGTTGAAAATGCCGACCCCGATGTTCGCAGTCACCGTCACTCGAACGAGATCGAGGAAGCCTCTGAGTAGAGTGAAACCACCGGCGTGGCCTCGGCCGCCGGTGCCGTTACTGTGCTGCACCGTCAAATCCGTCAGCGTGTAGATGTTCGCCGCACCGAGAGTCTCCTGGGACACCAGGACAACCCCCTGACCACCGGCGCCATCCAAGAACGTCTTGCCCTGACCGGCACCGATGATCGTCACACTCGATCCGGTCAGATCGACACGGCCAACGAACGTCCCGGCGCCGACGTGGATCGTGCCGCCCGGCCCAGACACGTCAACCGCATGCTGCACCGTCAGGCACGGCGACGGTTGACTGCACACGTGGGCGTCGTTGCCGCCGTTCGCGGCTGTCGCGACATACAAGACGGTCGCGGCGCTCGTCGTGGTGGTGGCGGCGGCCGGCTGAGCGAGCGCCACCAGCAGCACGGCGCTCAACACTGA
>JAODBI010000362.1 GCA_025463875.1 Actinomycetes bacterium | reverse complement strand
ACATCGACGCGCTGTCTCAGCTACTGCAGAACGGCCTCGTCAACGCGCTTGTCAACCTCGTCACGTTCCTGGGTGTCGGTGTCGCGCTCGCGTTCATCAATCCACGGCTCGCGCTGGTGAGCGCGGTAATCCTGCCGCCGCTCGCCATCGCAACCCTCTGGTTCCGGCGCCAGTCCAGCAAGGCCTACGAGATCGCGCGCGAGCGCATGGGCGCGGTAAACGCCAACCTCCAAGAAGGTCTTTCCGGCGTGCGCGTCTCGCAGGCGTTCGTGCGCGAGGAGCGCAACCAGGACAACTTCGAGGAGATCGCGGGCGGGTACCGCGACGCCCGGGTGCGCGCGCAACGTCTCGTCGCGATCTACTTTCCGTTCGTCGACTTCCTGTCCGACATCGCTGTGTGTCTCGTCCTCGGCGCGGGCAGTGTGTTCGTCGCGCACGGTTCACTCACGTCGGGCGCATTGATCGCGTTCCTGCTGTATCTCAACCTCTTCTTCGCGCCGATCCAGCAGCTGTCGCAGGTGTTCGACTCATACCAACAGGCGAGCGTCGCGATCGAACGGATCACCGAGCTGTTGGAGACGCCGACGTCGTTGGAGCCGCCTGCCCATCCGGTGCCCGTTCCGCGCCTGACCGGCGACGTCACTTTCGACGACGTTCGGTTCCGCTACCGCACCGCTACCGAGGACGCGCTGCGCGGAGTCGATCTGCGTATCCGACCCGGCGAGACCGTCGCACTCGTCGGCGAGACCGGGGCCGGCAAGTCGACGGTCATCAAGTTGGTCGCGCGCTTCTACGACCCGACCTCCGGCTTCGTGAAGGCCGACGGGGTACCGGTGAACGAGTACGAACAGGTCCCGTTCCATCAGCAACTGGGTGTGGTACCGCAAGAAGCGTTCCTGTTCTCGGGGACCATCCGCGACAACATCGCGTACGGGCGCGACGCCTCGACCGACGCCGCGATCGAGGCCGCGGCGCGCGCGGTCGGCGCGCACGAATTCATCGCCGGACTGCCGGGCGGCTACCTGCAATGGGTGAGCGAGCGCGGCCGTTCACTGTCGTCGGGGCAGCGCCAACTCATCGCGCTCGCCCGCGCACACCTCGTCGATCCCGCGATCCTGCTCCTCGACGAAGCCACGTCGAACCTCGACCTCCAGACCGAGGCTCGGGTGCAGGCCGCCATGGGTGTCGCCGCCCGGGGTCGCACGACGATCCTGATCGCGCACCGGCTGCAAACCGCCCGGCTTGCGGATCGCATCGTCGTGATCGACCGGGGCGTCGTCATCGAGGACGGCACGCACGACGACCTGCTCCGCCGCCGCGGCGCGTACGCCCGGATGTGGGCGTCCGCCGAAGGCGAACCCTCCGCCGCCGCCAACTAACCCGTTTCGTTGCAAACAGATTGCAACAAAACCGACCGCCACACGTCCGAAACGTTGCAAACAGATTGCAACGTGGGCGACGGGTTCGGGCGGGGTAGCGTCGCTCGCCATGGCGGAGATGCCGAAGGATCGAGCGGGACGCACGTGGTGGCGCGACGGGGTGCTGTACCAGATCTACCCGCGCTCCTACATGGACACGAACGCCGACGGGGTCGGTGACCTCCGAGGCATCACGCGGCGTCTCGACCATCTCCAATGGCTGGGCGTCGACGGCATCTGGCTCGACCCGATCATGGTGTCGCCGAACGACGACTGGGGCTACGACGTCGCCGACTACGTCGACGTCGATCCCGCGCTCGGAACGCTGGCCGACGCGGATGCGCTGATCGAAGAAGCGTCGAAGCGCGGCATCCGCGTGATTCTCGATCTCGTTCCCAATCACACGAGCGACCGCCACCCCTGGTTCGTCGACGCGAAGTCGTCGCGCGATTCCGAGCACCGCGACTGGTACGTCTGGGCCGATCCGAAACCCGACGGTGGTTACCCGAACAACTGGACGATGGCGTTCGATCCGCGCCAACCCGCATGGACCTTCGACGAGGCGAGCGGGCAGTACTACCTGAACCAGTTCCTCCCGTCGCAGCCCGACCTCAACTGGTGGAACGAAGACGTCCGCGACGCGTTCGACGCTGTCTTGCGCTTCTGGTTCGACCGGGGCGTCGCCGGTTTCCGCATCGACGTCGCCCACTCCGTCATCAAGGATCGCGAGCTACGCGACAACCCGCCGGCAACGAAGGACGACCACTGGTACGTCCAGATGATGGGTCAGCGGTCGGTCTACAACGCGTGCCGGCCCGAGGTGCACGACGTGCTCCGCCGGTGGCGCCGTCTCGCCGAGAGCTACGACCCGCCGCGCGTCCTCATCGGGGAGACCTACGTCCTCGAACCGGAAGCCTTTGCGAGCTTCTACGGGAAGGGCGACGAGTTGAACCTTGCCTTCAACTTCATGCTGTTGCACGCCGAGTTCAAAGCCCCCCAGGTGCGCGATGCGATCGAGCGCGCCGAAGAGCTGCTTCCCGCGCACGCGTGGCCGGTGTGGACCGGAGGCAATCACGACACCCATCGCTTCCCGACGCGCTGGGCCAAGAACGATCCGGCCGCCACCCGGTGCGCGCTCGTCATGCTGATGGGTCTGCGCGGTACACCCTTCCTCTACTACGGCGACGAGATCGGCATGATCGACACCGACGTGCCGCCCGATCGCATCCTCGATCCGGTCGGCGTGTTCCACGGCGCGCGAATGGGCCGCGACAACGAACGGACACCGATGCAATGGGAGCCTGCGGCCGGCGCGGGCTTCTCGGAACCGGGCGTCGAGCCCTGGCTCCCCTACGGTGACTACGCGGCGTACAACGTGGCGGACCAGCGTCACGATCCCGACTCGACGCTCTCGCTCACGCGTGACCTCATCGGTCTGCGCGACGCGATGCCCGAGCTCCGGGAGGGGACGCACCGCACGCTGCCCGCGCCAAACGACGACGTCTGGGTGTGGTTGCGCGGTGAACGCACTGTGGTCGCGTGCAACCTTTCCGACGGCGCGGTCGACATCGACGGCGTCGGGCCGGGCGAGATCCGCATCTCGACGCTCCGCGCCCGCGCCGACGAACGCGTCGATGCCGCCCTGCACCTCGCGCCTTGGGAATCGGCGATCGTGTGGCGCGACTGATGCGGGCCCACGAACGCGAGACCACGAGCATCGCGCCCTGGTTATCGGTGCCCGACGCCGGCGCGGCACTCGCCTTCTACCGAGCGGCGTTCGGTGCCGTCGAGATCGAACACAACACCGACGACGCGGGCACCCTGCAGGTCGCGCAGCTCTGGATCGGCGCCGCCGACTTCTGGGTCCAGACCGATCCCGACGTCACCCCGGACCCGGCACACGGTGGGTCGGTGCGCATGATCCTCTCGGTCGACGACCCCGACGCCGTGTTCACGCGCGCCGTCGGTGCGGGTGCCACGGTCGTCAACGCGATGTACGAGGGCCACGGCTGGAGGATCGGGCGTATCGCCGACCCGTTCGGGCACCACTGGGAGATCGGGCGCCCGCTGAGGTCGTGAGGCTCAGGCCGGGTGCGCGCCGCACCACGCGAGCAGCTCGTCGGCGTTCCACGCGTTGACGACGCGCTCCGCGGTCACTCCGCATTCGGCGGCGCGGTCGGTACCGTACGGCTGCCAGTCGAGCTGATCCGCGGCGTGCGCGTCGGTGCTGATCGCGATCTTGATCTCGGCCTCGGCCGCCTTGCGCAGCATGTCGCGCGGAGGATCGAGCCGCTCCGGTCGACAGTTGACCTCGAGCGCGGTGTCGAAAACGCGGCACGCCTCGATCACGACGTCCTCGTCGAACTCCGACTGTGGACGGCCGCGTCCGACCAACAACCGGCCCGTGCAGTGGCCCAGTACGTCGACATGCGGATTCGCGATGGCCGCGACCATGCGGCGCGTCATCGCCGCCGACTCCATGCGCAGCTTCGAGTGCACACTGCCCACCACGACGTCGACGCGCGCAAGCAGTTCCTCCGAGCCGTCGAGTGCGCCGTCCTCGAGGATGTCGCACTCCACTCCGGTCAGGATCCGGAACGGCTTCATCTCCTCGTTCAACTCCGCCACGACGTCGAGCTGTTCTCGCAAACGCTCCGGCGGCAAGCCGTGGGCGATCGTCAACCGGGGCGAGTGATCGGTGAGCGCAAAGTATTCGTGGCCGAGCGCACGAGCCTTCTCCGCCATCGTGCGGATCGGATCGCCACCATCCGACCAGTCGGAATGCACGTGCAGGTCACCTTTGAGTTGTGCACGCAATGCTTCGCCCGCCGACGTGCCCACAGTCTCCGCGTGCTCGAGCAGCTTCTGCAGATAGTGGGGCGTTTCGCCCGCGAGCGCTTCCGCGATGACCGCCGCGGTGGTGTCGCCGATGCCCGGAAGATCCTGCAAGCGTCCCGCATCCGCGAGGAACCTCAGCTCCGATTCGGGCACGCGGGAGATCTCGCGTGCCGCGCGCCGGAACGCCTGCTGACGATGACCCGGCGCGCGGCCCCGCATGAGAAGGTCGGCAATGCGCTCGAGAGCCTCGACGGGCGTCATGCACCCGACCGTAGTCAAGCCGTCGACATCGGTGCGCGCCTCGGGACCGCTCCGTCGGGCCGCCGTATACTTGCTGGCTCCGGAGGGCTGACCGAGTGGCCGAAGGTGCTCGCCTGCTAAGCGAGTAGGGGGTGATAAGCCCCCTCGAGGGTTCAAATCCCTCGCCCTCCGCCAAGCAGTACAGCATTCCGATCTCGAGGCGAAACGGGGATGGGGCACGGATGGCGCCGTTGTATTCGTTTGTGATCCCGGTGCTGGACGAGATCGCGAATCTCGACGAGCTCGCGACCCGTCTCGCCGACGTCATGACGGCCCTCGGCGGCGAATGCGAGGCGGTCCTCGTCGACGACGGATCGACCGACGGGTCGTTCGAGCTGATGCAGGAGATCCACGCGCGGGATCCCCGGATCAAGGCGATCCGGCTGTCGAGGAACTTCGGCCACCAACTCGCGATCACCGCCGGGCTCGAACACGCCCGCGGTCGCGCGGTGATCATCATGGACGCCGATCTCCAGGACCCGCCCGAGATCGCGCTCGAGCTCGCGGAGAAATGGCGCGAGGGTTACGACGTCGTCTACGCGGTGCGCGAAGCGCGCGACGGCGAGTCGCGCATCAAGCGCCAGACTGCGAAATGGTTCTACCGGTTGATGGGTCGCCTCGGTGAAGTCGACATACCGCCGGACGCGGGCGACTTCCGGCTCGTCGATCGGCGCGCGCTCGACAGCGTCCTCTCCATGCCTGAGCATCACCGGTACCTACGCGGGCTGTTTGCGTGGGTCGGCTACGACCAGACGGGCGTGCACTATCACCGCGCCGCGCGTCACGCGGGGACCACGAAGTTCCCGTTGCGCAAGATGCTCGGCTTCGCGGCCGACGGCATCCTCTCGTTCTCAATGGCCCCATTGCGCATCGCGCTTTCCCTCGGTTTTCTGGTTTCGTTCGCGTCGATCCTCCTCGGTGTGCTCGCGGTCGTGTTGAAGCTGACCGGCCTGTACGCGGCGCCGGGCTGGGCGTCACTGGTCGTGGGAATCTCGCTGCTCGGCGGAATCCAACTCGTGGTGCTCGGGGTCATCGGCGAATACGTCGCGCGCATCCATGAAGAGGTCAAGCGCCGGCCCCTCTTCTTGGTGCGCGACGCAGTGGGCCTCGATTCCGAGTCGGCGGCGGTGGTGGCCGACCATTCGTATCGAGATCGGCTCGCGTGATTCATCCGGACGACGCGGTCGATCACGCGACCGACGCGACCGACGCGACGGACGCGACCGACGCGACCGACGCGAACGACGCGACCGACGCGCCCGACGCGACCGAACCGCTGTTCGACGCGACCGACGCGACCGACGCGACCGACGCGACCGACGCGACCGAACCGCTGTTCGACGCGTACGCGACCGACTACCGGGATGCGGTCGCGAAGTCGATCTCGTTCGCCCGCCAGGAACACGACTATTTCGCCCGTCGCAAAGCCGAATACCTCACCGAGTTGACCGATCGGCTCGTCGGGAAACCGGCCGACGCCGCCGTGCTCGACATCGGATGCGGGGTCGGTGTCGTCGACGCGTTTCTCGTGCCCACCTTCCGGCAGGTGCACGGCGTCGACGTTGCCAGTGAAGCCGTCGCGCATGCGGCGAGCGACCATCCCCGTGCGAACTTCTCGGTTCACGACGGGAGCGCGTTGCCGTTCGCCGATGACACGTTCGACGTGGCGTTCGCGGCCTGCGTGTTGCATCACATCGACCGGCTCGAGCGAGCGGCATTCGTCGCCGAGATGCAGCGGGTCATTCGCCCCGGCGGGATCGGAGTGGTATTCGAGCACAACCTCTTCAATCCGCTGACCCGGCTCGCGGTGCGGCGGTGCGAGTTCGACGTCGGCGTGCACCTGTTGTCGAAACTCGGCACGACGCGTTTGCTCCGGCGGTCCGGAGTGAGCCCGGTCGCGTCCGCCTACATCATCTTGCACACGTCGTCGCGCCCGGTGTTGGACACGCTCGAGCGCCGGCTCGCGAGTGTGCCGCTCGGCTCGCAGTACTACGTCGCCTTCCGGCCCGCCGCGGCGCCGATCCACTAGAAGCGCGCGTCCCCGCTTCCAGAGCGCCGTCCGACGGGATCGCGCTTGTTACCCTGCCGCCCATGAGTGACGACTACAAGGCTGGTTTCGCGGCGTTGGGCTCGGCGACGCTCGGCGAGAGTGGCGGCCGGCCCATGACTCCCCGGGTCCGGCCCGCATGGCGCGGCGCGCGCGTCAGTGCGCCTGCGTTTCCCGTCACGTGCAGCACGGCCGACAACCTCGCGATCCACGTCGCGGTGGCGGAAGCGCCCGCGGGTTCGGTGTTGGTGGTCAACGTGGGACACGAGCAGGCGCGCGGCTACTGGGGTGAGGTGTTGACGACGGCCGCGCAGTCGCGCGGCCTCGTCGGTCTCGTGATCGACGGTGGTGTGCGCGACGTCGACGCCCTCGAGGCGCACGCGTTCCCCGTGTTCTCCACGATGATCGCGTTACGCGGTGCGAGCAAGCAGGAGCCGGGCTGGATCGGCGCGCCGTCGATGGTCGGTGACGTCGAGGTGTCGGCCGGCGACTGGATCGTGGGCGACGCCGACGGGGTCGCCGTGGTGCCGCAGGCGCATGTCGATGACGTGCTGGCGGCTGGTCGCAAGCGTGCGGAGAAGGAAGAGCACTTCTTCGCGGAGCTGCGCGCCGGCCGCACGACCCTCCAACTGCTCTCGCTCGACGACTCGCCGATCGAGCGCGCCTGACCCGACGACCGAACCGCGTGGGGGCTCAGCTGACCCGGTGCAGCAGGTTGCGGTCGGAGTGCTCGACGACCGCGCCGTAGCGCGCGTGCTCGACCGTGCTGAGCTCGTCGTACGCCCACGTGCCGTCGTCGTTGATCGTGACCGTGCACTTGTAGTTCGACGTGCGCGCCGCGGTCGCGAGGAACCGGTTCGACAGCACTCCGTAGCTCTCGGAGCCGCACTCCGCGTGCATCGTGAAGCTCTTGGCGTCGGGCGTGCTGTCGCCACCCGCGAGCACCAAACTGCCGCGCGGGATCACGAAGCACCGGAAGACCTGGCTGTCGATCGCGTCCCACAGCCAGTAGCCGACTTCGGTGTGGAAGGGATTCTCTTCCTCTCCCCGCCACGCCGCCATGCGGTAGTCGAGGCCGTACAGCACCTGTAGGCCGTTCTCGACCGGGCCGAAAGGCTTCATCGACGTCTTCTCCCGGTACGGCGTGTCCTTCACCCTGCCCTCGACGTTGGCGTAGGCGAAGTCGGATCCCTGATCGCCTTCCCATTCACCGATCAGCCCGGCCAGTGGTCCCCATTCGGCGTTGTCGCTCATGCGCGCATGATATTGAACGCGGTCGCTCGTCGGTACCCCTT
>JAODBI010000286.1 GCA_025463875.1 Actinomycetes bacterium | reverse complement strand
GGGAAGCACGTGGCGGCGTGGCTCACTCTCGTCGCGGTCGAACCGTCCGCGCAGAGCGCCGGTCTCGGCAAACAGCTCGTGCACGCCGTCGCCGACCGGGCGCGCGCGCTCGGTGCCCACGACCTCCTGCTTGCGAGTGCGGTACCGCGCTACGTCTGGCCGGGCGTCGACGTGTGCAACACGCGCGCCGGGATGCTGCTCGAAACGTGCGGGTTCGAGCGCGATTGGGTCGGCACCAACATGGAGATCGCGACCTCGTTCCGGCGGGCCGCGCCTGTCGGCGTGCTGGTCGAACGGGAGACGGGTACGGGCGCGCACGACTTCGCCGAACGGGCATATCCCTACTGGGTTCCCGAGCTCGATCGCGCAGTCGAGCTCGGCTTCGCGTTCGCGGCGCGCGACGCGACCGGCGCGACGATCGGCTTCGGCTGCCACTCCGTCGGGCGCGCCGGTTGGATCGGCCCGATGGCGACCGATCCCGACGTGCAGCACGGCGGTGTCGGCTCGGCGGTCGTGGCCGCGCTGTGCGCCGATCTCGAAGATCGGGGTCGCGCGACGGCCGAGATCTCGTGGGTGAGCAACCTGCGCTTCTACGGCAAGTGCGGCGCGCGGGTCTCGCGCGTGTTCGTCGGCGGCAAGCTCGCACTCTGAAGGGCAGGACACCGTGCCTGCTCACAGGCGTTCGAGCCGGGCGACGGTCGACTCCGGACCGGGCAGTGCATCGATCTCCGCCTGCACCTGGCGCGCCGCGCGCGCGTAGCCCCGATCGGCGAGCACCGATTCCACGGTCGAACCGACCATGTCGGCAGTCGCGTGCACTCGAATCGCCGAAGACGACGAAGCCGCGCGCCGCGAGGTCGTTCGTCACGGACGCACGCCCGGAGAATGCGACGGCGTGGCCCGCGAACGCGACGGCACGCGCCACCGGCACCAGCGGATCGGCGTGACCCGCGCCGCCGGCGAACGTGAACAGGAAGCGCACCGCCCACCTCTTTCGTGTTCCGCAGGCGACACCATGCCACGGAATCTCGCGAGGCCTGCCACGCGAAAGTCGCGACCGGCACGGTGATCGACAGCTAGCATCTCGACGTCACGAGCTGACCAGACGGGCAGGGCCTGAAGGCCCCGGTTCGAGGCGTTGGGACTCTCTTTCGTAGGGATCGCATTCGACGCGCCAAGGAGCCCGTATGCCCGTATCGTCACCCACACCGAAGATCGAGCTGCACGTACATCTCGAAGGTGCCGTCCGACCTGCCGCCCTGCTCGACATCGCGGACCGCAACGGACTCGACCTTCCCGCGCAGGACGTCGACGCGTTGACCGAGCTGTACCGGTTCCGCGACTTCGACCACTTCATCGAGCTCTGGATGATGACAACGCATGTCATCCGCACCGGCGCCGACTTCCGCCAGGTCGTCGTGTCGTACGCGCAGGAGGCCGCCGCGCACGGCGCGGTGTACATCGAAGGCATCTTCACGCCCGCCGAACGCGTGCTCGGCGGCGCGTCGTGGGACGAGGTCTTCACCGGTTTCTGCGACGGCGCCGACGAAGCGCGCGAGACCACGGGGGTCGAGGTGCGGTTGACGCCCGACATACCGCGGGGCTTCGGCGTCGAGTCGGCGCTGGAAACGGCGCGCTACTCGGTCAAATACCGCGACCGGGGCGTGGTCGCGCTCGGTCTCGGGGGTCGCGAGACGGGCTTTCCGCCCGAGCCGTTCGCGCCCGCGTTCCGTATCGCCAAGGACGGCGGCCTGGGCTCGGTCCCCCATGCGGGCGAGACCGAAGGGATCGCGTCGATCCGCGGCTCACTCGATGCGCTCGGCGCGGATCGTCTCCGGCACGGTATCCGCGCCGTCGACGATCCGGCCCTGCTGGCAGAGATCGCGGAGCGCGGTGTGGTGTGCGACGTGTGCCCGATCTCCAACATCCGGACGCGCGCGGTCGACACCATCGAGAACCATCCACTTCCCGCGATGCTCGCGGCGGGTGTGTCCTGCTCGATCAGCACCGACGATCCCGCGATGTTCGACACCGACCTCACCCGCGACTACGACGCGGCCGCGACGCTCGGCTTGACGGCACGCGCGGCCTACGAAGCAGGCGTGCGGGGCGCGCTGTGCGACGATCGAACCCGCGCCGCGCTCGAAGACGTCGGCGCCGCGTACGCCTGGCCGGAGCCGGACCGACCCGCGTAGCGTGCGCCGCATGAGCCGGAAGTCCGTTCGATCCGCACCGTGACGCGCGCACTCGTGGTCGGCGGTACCGGTCCGACCGGTATTCCACTCGTGCAAGACCTCGTCGACCGCGGCTACGAGGTGACAATCGTGCACCGCGGGTTGCACGAACGCAGCGAGACGCCGTCCGAAGTCGTGCACATACACACCGATCCGTACAACGGCGATTCCCTGCGGCAACTTTTCGACGCGACCACGTTCGGCGCGCAACGGTTCGACGTCGTCATAGCGATGTACGGCCGCTTGCGCCGCATCGCCGAGCTCACAGCGGGTCAGGTCGGCCAGTTCGTATCGGTCGGCGGTGTGCCCGCGTACCTCGGGTGGATGAACCCGTGGGCGACGGATCCACCGGGCCTGCCGGTTCCCGTCGCCGAGGACGCGCCCACCGTCGGCCGCGCCGAAGACGACGAGAAGGGCTACCGCATCGTGCGCACCGAGGAAGCGGTGTTCGCCCATCATCCGCACGCGGCGCACTTCCGCTATCCGTACGTCTACGGCCCGCATCAACTCGTGCCCCGCGAGTGGCTGGTCGTGCGCCGAATCCTCGACGGCCGCAGGCGCATCGTCGTCGCCGACGACGGTCTCACGCTCCACCACCACGGCTACACCGAGAACCTTGCGCATGCCCTGGTCCTTGCGCTCGAACAGCCCGACGTCGCGGCCGGGAAGATCTTCAACGTCGGCGACGAGGAGGTGTTGTCGATCCGACAGGTCGTCGAGCTCATCTCCACCGCGCTCGGCCATCCCCTCGAGATCGTGTCGATGCCATACGCGCTCGCGCTGCCTGCCCGACCCCTCCTCGCCCAACCGCTGCCAACGCATCGGGTCCTCGACATCAGCCGCGTGCGCCACGATCTCGGCTATCGCGACCTCGTGCCCGCGCGCGCGGCAATTGCGGCGACCGCGCGGTGGCTGGTGGAGCATCCGTGTGCGCGCGACGGCCAGGAGGAGCTCGTGCTCACGGATCCGTTCGACTACGCCGCCGAAGACCGTCTCATCGAGGCGTGGACGAACGCGCTCGGCGCGCTCCCCAACCCCGGTTTCGCAACGACGCCCGGATATGGGCTCGCGTACAGCGGCCCCGGCGGCCGGCCCCGCAGCAACGAGGACTTCGACGCATGATCGACCCGCATCGTCCGGCCGGCCCGCTCGACGGCATCACGATCGTCGATCTCTCGATCGCGCTCACCGGTCCGTATGCAGTGGCACTGCTCGGTGACCAGGGCGCGAAGGTGGTCAAGGTCGAGCGCCCGGGCTTCGGAGACATCGGGCGGTACGTCGGCGTGTCCGTCAACGGACTGAGCGCCCTTGCGCAGATGTGCAACCGGGGCAAGCGATCGCTCGCGCTCGACGTGCACCAACCGGAGGGGCGCGACATCCTGCTTCGCCTGATCGCGGATGCCGACGTGGTCGTGCAGAACTTTCGGCCCGGCGTGGTCGAGCGACTGGGTATCGGTTACGACGACGCCCGTTCCGTGAACGATCGGGTCGTCTACGCATCGCTTTCCGGTTTCGGGCCGACCGGCCCGTACGCGGGCAAGGGCGCGTACGACACCGTCATCCAGGCCTACGGTGGTTTCGCCGCGAACCAGGCCGACGCCCAGACCGGCGTGCCGCACTTCTTGAACCAGACCGTCGCCGACAAGGTCACCGCGCTGTACGCGGCGCAGGCGATCACAGCCGCGTTGTTCGCGCGGGAACGCACGGGCGCGGGCGCGCACGTGCAACTCGCGATGCTCGACGCGGTCGTGTCGTTCCTCTGGGCGGACGCCGCGGGCAACGAGGTGCTGCTGGATGCCGACCGTTCGCAGCCGTCGAGCTTCGTGTCGAACTTCCGGCCGTTCCATTTCCGCGACGGTTGGGGAATCTGCACACCGACGTCGGATGCCGACTTCGCCGGAATGTGCAAGTCGTTCGGCGTCGAGGGCTACGACGACCCACGCGTCGCAACGATCGGACAACGCGTGCAGCACCGCGAGCTCATGCGCGAGATCATGGACCGCTGCTACAGCGCCGCCACCGGGATGACGACGGCCGACGCGATCGGCGCGCTCGAAGAGCACAAGGTGCCATGCGGCGTCGTGCTCTCCCCCACCGAGCTGGTGTCAGACCCGCACGCGCGCGCCATCGGACTCTTCGAGGACTCGATGCATCCGACTGCGGGACGGTTGCGCCAACCGCGTCATCCCTCCGACTTCAGCGGTA
>JAODBI010000283.1 GCA_025463875.1 Actinomycetes bacterium | reverse complement strand
CGTGTCAGGCGCCGCGCACGGTCAGCGACGAGCACGGCAGCAGCGATCGCGAGCGTGAAGACCAACCCTTCGGGTCGCGTGAGTATGACCGCTGCGAAGCAGAGGCCGGTCAGAAGCGCCCGGCGTTCGAACGCCGCCACGAAGGACGCCGCGACGAAGAAGAGATATAGCGAGGCGTCCATCCCGCGCACGGCTCCGAATGCGGGTGCCGACCCCACGAGCGCCGCCACCACGAGTGCACCGATTCGGAAGCCGAAGCGTCGGAGCGCGGCGCCGGTCAAGAAACCCGCTCCCGAGGAGGTCACAACGAAGAGGGCGGTCGC
Organism: Actinomycetes bacterium; assembly: GCA_025463875.1. Classification (GTDB taxonomy): domain Bacteria; phylum Actinomycetota; class Acidimicrobiia; order IMCC26256; family PALSA-610; genus PALSA-610. The sequence continues at coordinate 10,572 of JAODBI010000283.1, read as the reverse complement.
GGCGCCGGTCGTGCTGATGCCCAATCGTGTCGCGGCGGCCAGCAAAAGCACGTATAACGGAGACGTGATTGCGTTGGCGTCCGGCACGCCCGGATTAAAACGCCAGCCTTGGCCATGGGCGAGATTCCGCGCATAGCGAAAGAAGATGTAAGGGTCGTCTTGTACGGGCTTGTGCTGGAGCAGCACGACGAGAATGACCGGAACGAGCGATACCATCGCGAGGATCCACGTGCTTGACAACCGCCGTTCCAAGCGCAATGTGACCATCGCCCTAGCCCTTCCGGCTACGAGTTGAGGTTGCAGGTCCACGACTGACGGGGCACTGTTTGGTGGTCCCAGCGTTCATGGGAGCGCTGGTTGGTGTTCGGTGATCCATGCGGCGCGTGTCTCGCTTGGAGTGAGTCCGACAAACGCGCCGTGCGGTCTTTCGGTGTTGTACTCGATCCGCCAGGTTTCGACAACGACCTGTGCTTCGAGCAGAAGCCGAAGTCTTCGAGGTTCGGTAGAGATCGTCCGTTCCGGACGGGCCGCGCGATCACTACCTGATAGGTAGTCGTCGGCTCGGCGGCCGTGCTCTACGTTGATCTCGTGGCACGATCAGGAGTCGGCGTCCTGTTGCGCGACTGGCGGACGAGCCGGCGGCGGAGCCAGATGGATCTCGCGTTGGAGGTCGGCGTCTCGCCCCGCCATCTCAGCTTCGTGGAGACGGGACGGTCCCGCCCGAGCCCCGAGCTCGTCCTCGCGATCGCGGATCGTCTGGAGGTCCCGTTGCGCGAATCGAACACGCTGCTGCTGGCCGCCGGTTACGCGCCGAGATACTCGGAGCGATCGCTCGACGACGTCGCGCTGCGTTCCATCCGCTCGTCCCTGCAGCGCATGCTCGACGCGCACGATCCCTATCCGGGTGTCGTGATCGACCGCCAGTGGAACGTTGTCTTGGCCAACCGGGCCGCGGGCGCGCTCACGGCCGGCCTGCCAGCGGAGCTCGTCGGACCGCCACTCAACGTCTATCGCGTCTGCCTGCACCCCGACGGGCTCGCGACGCGCACCTTGAACTTCGCGGAGTGGGCGAACTATCTGTTGCGCCAACTTCGGCGGACGATCTCGCTGACGACCGACCCGGAGCTCGAGCGGATCCTGACCGAGGTCGCCGCGTATCCCAATGTCGCGCGTCTGGCGGTGCCTCCCGAACCCGGCTGGGACGATCCGCAGCTCCTCGTTCCGTTGCGCCTCGACCTCGGCGGCACCGAGCTGTCGATGTTCACGACGCTCACCACGTTCGGCACGCCGCGCGACGTCACGCTCGACGAGCTCGCGGTCGAGCTGTTCTTTCCCGCCGACCAACCGAGCGAGCAACTCCTGCGCGCCGCGGCATCGTCGTCGCCGCCCTGATCACTACCCGACGGGTATCGAAGCGCGTCGTCGGCTCGTGCATCGTCTTTCCCAACGCTCATTCGCGGGAGGACCTTCCAATGCCGTATTTCGAGAACGACGACGTGCGCTTGATCTACAAGGACTGGGGGACCGGCCGGCCGGTTGTGCTCCTCGCGAGCGCGGGGATGAGCTCGGACTTCTGGCAGTACCAGCTGGTCGATCTCTCGGAGCGTGGGTTGCGCTGCATCGCGTAATCGCGATCTGTTCAACTTCGCCAAGCAATAGCGGCGGCGCGACGCGCCGGTTCAGAGACCGTGGACGGCGGGGACGAAGCGGGCGAGGTACGAGGTGAGATGCTGGTACATGTCGCTGACGAGCAGCACCCCCAGTGCGACGAGAAGCGCACCGGAGACGCGCTCGAGCGTCGGGCCGGCGCGCTGCGGGCGCGCGGCGAGCGTCGCCGACGACGCGAGCCCGAGCGCGGCGAGCAGGAAGGGCACACCGATGCCGGCCGCGTACGCGCTCAACAGCAGCGTGCCGCGCCCCACCTCCTGCGAGCGGGCCGCGATGGTCAGCGCCGCGGCGAGCAACGGTCCGACGCACGGGCTCCAACCCGCGCCGAAGGCGATCCCGACGACGTAGGGCCGGACGACGCCGGTGACCTTGGGCAAGGTCGGTATCAATCTGCGCTCGCGCGCCAACGGTCCACGGAGGACGCCGAGCAGCGCGAAGCCCATCACGATGATCACGGCACCGCCCACGACCCGAACCGCGCTCTGGAAGGTCGACAACGACGAACCGAGAAGCCCGGCGGTCGCGCCGAGCCCGGCGAACACCGTCGTGAATCCCGCGATGAACAACAGCGTCGCAGGAATCGCCCGCGCGGGATCGTGCGCGTCGCCCATCTCGCCGACGATGATGCCGAGGTACGCGGGTACGAGTGGGACGATGCACGGCGCGAGGAACGAGGCGACGCCGGCGCCGAAGAGCGCGACGACCTGGGTCACGGTGTCGCTCATCGACCGCCCGTCATCCCGGGCCGCCCATCATGCCCGCGTCATCGCCGCGGGGCGCAGGATCATCGAGAGGTGCCGGATCATCCAAAGGTGAACGAGTACGCCTCGAGGCCGGGCTGCTCCGCCACGATCAGGAGTTGATGATTCTCGACACCGGGTGCGAGGACGAGCCGGTACATGTCGGGGGCGGTGACGCTCACCACCGTGCGGCCGTTCGCGTCGACGTGCACGCTCGCACCCCGGCGGTTCACGGGTACCGGCGCGCCGTCGAGCGTGACGATCGCGTCCATGGGCTTGCCGGTCGCGCTCGCGAGGACCATGTTCACCGATTGCGCGCGCGCGCCGATCGCGATCTGGGACCCGGCCGCGGCAGAGGTCACCTTCTCGTTGGCACCGGTCCACGGACCCTGCAGCGCGACCGCGGGCGGCACCAGCCGGCCCGCGACCGGATAGACCTTCAAGCCCGGCTGCGCACCGATCATTCCGTGCTGCACGTCGAGATACGTCTCGGGATTCACGGGCTGGCCCGACGCCGTCTCGGGCGTGACGTTCTGGTTCGCGCGCGGAGACGCGGCGGGAACGTTCAAGAGTGAGCGCAAGACATTCTCGGTGTTGACGTAGTCGCCCTCGCCGAAGTGGTGATAGCGGAGATGACCGGCACGGTCGGCGACGTAGTCGGCCGGCCAATACTGGTTGGCCAATTCGTTCCAGATCGTCATGTCGTCGTCGAGCGCGACGGGCCACGTGACGTCGAGCCGTTTGACCGCGCCTTCGACATTGCTGTGCACCTTCTCGAAGTCGAACTCGGGCGAGTGCACACCGATCACGACGAGTCCGTCCGCTTTATAGCGCTCGTACCACGCCCGCACGTACGGGAACGTTCGCACGCAGTTGATGCAGGAGTAGGTCCAGATGTCGTACAGCACGACCTTCCCGGTCAGTGACGCCTGGGTGAGCGGCGGCGAGTTGATCCACCCCTTCGCGACGAGTGCGGGGGCGGGTCCCTCGTCGGGGAGATTCGTCACGTCGACGCGGCCGGAGATCGACGACGGATTCGATCCGGCCGCGACGAGCACCGCGCTCAAAGCCACGGCGCCGACGATCACGGCGATGACGATGTAGAGGGTTCGATGCCGGGGTCGCGCCGACACCATCTCGACGCGAGCGGTCGAGGAGCTGCTCGCATCGTCCGGGTCGGGCACGCCCGGAGCTTACGAGCCGAGTCGTGACCATCGGCGTCGGGAGGAGCTCACCGCCACAACAAGTGCAAGACTCCGGCGATCGATGGCGTCGTCGACATGCCCATGCCGAACCCGAGCGACGTCGCGTTCGGCGACCCACCCTCGACCGGCTGTTCGTCCCGTCGATCGCGTTCGATCTCGGCGACGGGAGTCGACCTGCGAACGAATCCGGCCGGCTGCTCGCGGTGGACGGTCTCCGCGTGACCGGGCGACCGGAGCCTCGGTTCGAGCTCGGATTGCCGGCGTCTCGTTTTCGTTAGGGTCTGCGCATGCGTGACGCCCACCGCAAGCCGACGGTCGCGATCATCGGCGCCGGCGCGGGCGGCCTCGCGATGGGAATCCGGCTCAAGCGGGCCGGTTACGACTTCACGATCTACGAGAAGTCCGACGGCGTAGGCGGAACGTGGCGAGCCAACACCTATCCGGGCGCGGCGTGCGACGTGCCGTCGCACCTGTACTCGTTCTCGTTCGAGCTGAACCCGTGGTGGAGTCGCACCTACGCGACGCAGCCCGAAATCCTCGCCTATCTCGAACGCTGCACCGACCAGTACGGCCTGCGACCGCACCTGCGGACCGGCGTCGACATCGGCGAGGCACGCTGGGACGACGCCGATCGGCAGTGGCGGTTGCTCACCAGCGCGGGTGAGGAGATCACCGCCGACGTGGTGGTGAGCGGACTCGGCATGCTCAACATCCCCGTCGTGCCCGACATCCCGGGCGCCGACCGGTTCCGGGGCCGGATGTTCCACTCGTCCCGTTGGGATCACAGCAAGTCGCTGGAAGGAGAACGGGTCGCGTCGATCGGGACCGGCGCCAGCGCCATCCAGTACGTCCCCGCGATCGCGCCGACCGTCGAGCACGTCACCGTGTTCCAACGCTCGCCGATCTGGATCACGCCGCGCCTCGATCGTCCGTACACGCCCGAGGAGCAACGCCGGTTCGCGCGGGTGCCCGGCGCGGCGCGGATCGCGCGCTGGAAGATCTGGTGGACGTACGAGCGCGCGAACTTCAAGGCAACTGCCGAGCAGACCGTGAACATGACCGCGCTCGCGCAGTCGTATCTCGATCGCAAGATCACCGACCCCGAGCTGCGGGCGAAGCTCACGCCCGACTACCCGGTCGGCTGTAAGCGACCGCTGATCTCACGCGAATGGTTCCCGACGCTGACGCGCCCGAACGTCCGGCTTGTGAGCGAACCCATCACCGAGATCACCGAGGCGGGCGTCCGCACCGCCGACGGCGAGGAACACGCCGTCGACACCATCGTCTACGGCACGGGGTTTCGTGCGAACGAATACCTCACCGCCGTCGAGTTCTACGGCTCCGGCGGTCGGCGCCTGCGCGACGATTGGCGCGACGGCGCCGAGGCGTACCTCGGTCTCACCGTTTCGGGCTATCCGAATCTCTTTCTTCTGTACGGCCCGAACACCAACGGCGTGAACTCGATCATCTTCATCCACGAGGCGCAGGCGAACTACGTGATGAGCGCGCTGCGGACCATGACCCGGCGGCGCATCAGATCGCTCGACGTCCGGCGGCGCGTGATGGATCACTACAACCGCCGCATCCAGGCCGCGATGGACGGCACGGTATGGACCGCGGGCTGCACGAACTACTTTCGGATGCCCTCCGGCAAGGTCGTGACCCAGCTGCCGTACAGCGGCGGGCGTTACTGGCTCCGCACCCGGTTCTTCCGCGGCTGGAGCTATCGGAAGGAGAAGTGAGGCGCGGCTCGGTGCCGCGCATTGCCGCCGCGTACCGCGTCGGCTCGGGCTCAGTCGAAGAAATGACTGACGCCGGCGGCGTCGAGATCGGCCCGCAATCGGTCGGACGCGCGCTCGAGGCTGATGCGCGCTCCACGCCGTTGCGCCTGGCGCGCGATCAACACGAGCATGCCGAGCGTTCCGTCATCGAGCGATTCGACCTCGGCGCAGTCGAGGCCGACCGGGCCGACGGTGTTGCCGGCGGCCTTGTCGATCGCGCCACTGGCGGTCGCGATGAACTCGCGTCGGGCCTCGAGATCGAGGCCCCCCAGTACTACGAGACGCTCCGTCATCCCGCTACTCCGTCCTCTGCCGGCTCCCGATGAACCCGACCCGATCGGCGACCGGATCGAACACGAATACATCCGGGAAAAACAGGAGCCGCCGAGCGAAGCTGCCGGCGGCTCCTGAACAACCCTAGGCGATCAGATCACCCGAACGTTTTGCGCTTCGTCGCCCTTCTTACCGCGGCCGACGTCGAACTCGACCTTCTGACCCTCGTCGAGGCTCTTGTAGCCGTCGCCCTGGATCGCGGAGAAGTGTACGAAGACATCCTCGCCCTGCTCGCGCGAGATGAAGCCGTAGCCCTTTTCCGCATTGAAGAACTTCACTGTGCCTTGTGTCACGAAATCTCGATTCTCAGCACGGCTGACCAATGAGCTTGGCCCGCTCGCGCCAATGACTTTAGTCACATGACGGGTTCGGTGGTCTACGAACCACCCCTGGCCTACGTTGTGCCGGACAACGAGTGCAGATCGGGCAACACTTCGGTTGCTATCTCTTCGAGGATCGTTTCGGGTTCGTTCCACACGGGATCATCCGCGCGCGGATGGTGGAAGACCACATCGGTGAAGCCGAATTCTCGGTATCGACCGACGAAGTCGCGGAACGCGGAAACGCTCGCGAGTGGTCGCGCGTCGGTGTTGCCGGTCAGGTAGATGCGTCGAATCGTCGCCGGATCGCGATCGATCGCCACGCACGCGTCCTCGAGCATGTGAACCTGGGCGCGAACCGCGTCGGTGGTACCAGTGGCCGAGCGATCTCCGCTCGTCGTGTCGCCGTAAGTGATCCACGAGTCGGCGTGGCGCGCGGTCAGCGCCAGCGCCTTCTTACCGCCGGCCGCGATGGCGAGCGGGATGCGGGGAACCTGCACGGCCGCGGGCTGCACGCACGCGTCGACGACTGTGTAATACGCGCCGTCGTAGGAAACGAGGTCTTCTGTCAGCAGGCGAGAGAGCAGTTCGACGAACTCGGTGAGCCGCGCCACGAGCCCGGCGCGGGCAAGTGGTTCGTGACCGAAGACCGTCGCGTCGAACCCGATCCCGCCCGCGCCGACACCGAGGATCAGCCGGCCTTTGGAAACGTGATCGAGCGTTGTCGCGTCCTGGGCGAGCGTGACGGGGTGGCGGAGGTTCGGCGAGGCGACCATCGTGCCCAGCCGGATGCGCTCGGTCGCACCGGCCATTCCGGTGAGCCACGGCAGCGCCGAATACCACGGTCGGCCCCGGTATCGGCGCCACGACAGATGGTCGTACGTCCAGAGATGGTCGTAGCCCATGGCCTCGATACGACGGGCCCGCGCCATCGACTCGGGCCAGGGGTCGGTTGGGAGCATCAACACGCCGACGCGCATGCCATCGAGTCTCGCACGCGACGCGCGGGATCTACGGGTGGATCTTCTCCCGCGCTTCGAGCATCGCGACGAACTTCTCGATACGCCGGGCGCGCGTCTCGGGCTTCTTCGCGTCCTGGATGCGGTAGAGGATCGCGTAGCGATTGCGCGAGTCGAGGGTGTCGAAGAACGCCGACGCCGCGGGGTGCTTGCGCAACTCGCGGCGAAGGTCGGGCGGAACCGCGGCGGTGCTCTGCGCGTCGTACGCGGCATCCCAACGTCCGTCAGCCTGCGCGCGCTGCACCTCGGCGAGTCCGGGCGGTTTCATTGCTCGCGACGCGACGAGACGCTCGACCCGATCGCGATTCAGCTTCGACCATTTGCTCTGAGCGGTGCGTGGGGTGAATCGTTGCCGCCAGAAGCGTTCGTCGAGCCGAGCCTTGCGGGCGTCGATCCAGCCGTAGCAGAGGGCGACGTCGAGTGCATCCGAGTAGGAGACCGACGCGGCGCCCGTGCCCTTCTTGGCGAGCTTCAACCACACGCCAGTCGACTTCGTATGATTCCGGGCGAGCCAGGTCGCCCATTCCCTCGTCGACGCGAACTCGACCACCGCTTCGTCGGAATCGCTCACGCAAGGACAGTAACGAACGCCCAAGGGTCGCCCACGGGCGTCCGCGGGTCGCCTCATCGGTTGCCTCATCGGTTGGTCGTCGCGCACGGACCCGGTTCCGCGCTCGTCTACGAGGTCGCGCCCACGACCGCGTACGGATTCGGGAAAGGCGACGATTCCAGCCACACCCGCTGGCGCTTCGCGTCCGCCGGAGCCTTAAACGGCGCGGACCGCACCGCGTCTCTTACCCGCCGGTCGCTTTACCTGCCGGTCGCCCGGCTCTCACCCGTGTCGCCTGGTATTTGCTTTTCCGCGACCCGAGCGCTTCGCGCGCGCGGTCCACCCGGCCCAATACGTCGACGATGGCGGAGCGCTACGCCTGACCGGCGTCCGGCGTGAACTCGTGCGGTTCGACGATCACGAGCCAGTTGCCCGAGTTGTCGCGCATCACCGCTTCGACACCGTACGGGCGTTCCGACGGAGGTTGCACGAACTCCACGCCTTTGGCGGTGAGCTCCTCGTACGTCTTCTGACAATCGTCGGTCGTCAGGCCGAAGCCACCCATGCCTCCGCCCGCGAGCGCGCGCCGAACCGCGTCGGCCATCCCCTCGTCGAGCGGCGGACCGGGGATCATGAGGGTGACGTCCAGCTCGGGTTGGCTCGGATGCCCGACCGTGACCCACCGAAAGTCCGGGCCCATGGCGACGTCGATGCGTTCCTCGAAGCCGAGCACGTCGACGTAGAAACGCTTCGACGCTTCCTGGTCGGTGACGTAGAGCGTGAACAGTGAGATGTTGTTGATCATGCCGCGACGCTACGACGGCCTGGCCGAGGTCAGCTTCTCCGATATTGCGGAATCCGGGCGCCGATCGGCGAGGCCGTGCATGAACACGAAGCAGCCCGGGATGTGCGGGGCGCCGGTCTCCGCGAACAACGCCTGATACGCGGAAGGTGACACGCCGACGAGATTGCGGAACTTCGCGCTGAACGATCCGAGGCTGCTGTAGCCGACGAGGTGACAGATCTCGGTGACCGTCAGGTTGGTTGCCCGGAGAAGATCCTGAGCACGCTCGATGCGTCGTTCGGCGAGGTACACCGCGGGCGTCTTGCCATAGGTCTCGGTGAAGCAGCGCAGGAAATGGAACTTCGAGACGCCGGCCGCGCTCGCGAGCGCATGGAGATCGAGCGGCTCCGAATAGTGGCGGTCGGCGAAGTCGCGAGCGCGACGCAAGTGGACCAGCAGCTGCTCGGAAGTCCGGGTCATCGCCGGCCAGGCTAGACGGGGCACGTCGGCCTCGGTTCCGTCTATTGTCCGCGCGGCTGAGCCGCCGCGGCGCAGCTGTCGTCGTTGAGTGCAGCAACGGATGAGCGCCGTATTCCTTCGAACGCGGGCCTTGTTCCGCGCCCGCCGGGCGACCTGGGTGCTCCTCGCCGTGGTGCTGCAACATCGAGAAGTCGTAGGCGAGGCGTCGCTTGCATGCGATCGCCGGTTGCCATCCCGAATTGCTGCGATCGCCGGGTACTCCCGACGTGTGGCACGCGGGGGGATCCTGACGTCCGCTCGGTCGGACTCGCGCGCTCTTGTCCCTACGGGCACTTCGCACCGGCGAGGAGGGCGAGGCGGCAGAACGAGTCTCGGGTCATCTGCCAGCCGGAGGCGGTGAGGATCGCGTTGCCGACGTAGGGGCCCGAAATTCCTCCGTCCGGACCGAGCTGCGAATGGAACCTCACGGCTGCGCGCGTCGGTGAGACGAAGGCGATCTCCTCGACGACGGTCTTGGCCTTGTTGACCGAGGCGCCGACGGGTCCGTTCCGCAGCTCTTCGAACACGGAGATGAGCTTGTCGCCGCCGTCGATCGCGCGTGCGTGCTCTTCGTTCGACGCGCTGCCGTCGAAGGCACCTGCGAACGCTTGCGTCACCGCGAGCCGCGCGCCCGCGAGATCGGCCGGCTGTACGCCCGGCGCCGGGAGGGTCGGGGTGGCGGTAGTCGAGCCCGGACCGAGCGTCGCCGGCGTGCAGGCGGGTTCGTCACATTGCGGAGTCGGGATGCTCGCGCTGGCCGCCACGCGGCCATCTACACCGAGGCCTTCGATAGTCGACGCGGCCGCCGCGCCTCGGTGCGCAAGCACTGCGACACCGTGATCGGGTGCCATCCGGTCGCTAGTGCCGTCACCGAAGCGCACGCGCACGCTCGCAATGTCCGGCCCCGGCTGCACCATGACCCATTGCGCGGGAGACTGTTCACGCACACCGAACGCGCCGGCCGAATACATCTCGATGCCGATCGGATCCGACGCGAGACCATCCTGGGCGTACGTCACCGCCGCGTCGGTCGACAGCTCCACGTTGAGCATCGCGCTCTTGTCACTGCGATACACGCGTATCGCGATCCCGTCGAGAGTCGTGCGCACGAACAGTTTCTCCATCGGGCTCCTGTCGAGCGCAGCTGCGAGCGAGTGAGGATCGACACTCGTCTTGGCGCTCGCGCGGTCGGTCCCACCCGCACCAACTGCGACTCCCGGTGATGAACCGCGCCCCGCGCGACCGACCGCGAAACCGCCGAGCGTTCCGACGACCAACGCCACAACCGCCACGACGGTCAACATTCGGGAACGACCGTGACCGCGACGTTGGATGCGGGCCGCGACATCGTCGATGTCGGCCATCGGCGCGACCGCGGCCGCCCGCTCGTGAAATCGCTCGCGCAACCGATCCTCGTCACTCATAGCTCGATCACCCTCTTCAATTGCTGGAGTCCTCGGTGCACCAACGACCCGACCGTCCCGGGACGACACCCGAGCATCGCGGCCGCATCGGCTTCCGACAGGTCGTCGTAGAAACGCAACACCAACGCCGCGCGCTGCCGATACGGCAGCGTCGCCAGCGCGTCCAACAGTTCGTCGCGCACCGGCGCAGCGGAAGCCGCCGACTCCGACGAGCTCAACGCCTTGAACC
>JAODBI010000332.1 GCA_025463875.1 Actinomycetes bacterium | reverse complement strand
ACGCAGAACTCGTTGCCCTCGGGGTCGCCCAGGACGACGTGGTCGACGTCGCTGGGTTGTCCGATGTCGACGCGCCGTGCACCCAATGCGATGAGCCGATCGACCATCTCGGACTGGTGCTCGGGTGATTCACTGACGAGATCGAGATGGATCCGGTTCTTTCCGGTCTTCGGCTCCGGAACGGGAAGGAACAAGAACGAGAAGCGCGTTCCGTCCGTCGGGACAAGGCCGATCTCTTCGTCGGTCTCGTCATCGATGTCCCAGTGCAAAGTGGCAGCCCAGAAGCGCGCCAGGCTCAATGGATCGTTCGCGTCGAAGCACAGAGTGACGAGTCGAGTGCTCAGCTCAAGCCTCCGTCGTCGCCGACCCCGGCCGGATCCCCACCAAGATTGCGATGGCGACGGCGATCAACTGGATGAGCAGGTTGAATACTCCGGCCGACATCCGGCTGTAGTTCCAACGAGGCTCGTCGTAGGTGCTGACGGAAAGGGCAACCACGACGTAGTAGATCGGCACGAGCGTCGCGAGAAGCAGAGGTGGGGGTCGCCCATACAGCAAGGCCGCCAGGATCGGACCGACGACGAGGAGACCGATTCCACCGACGAGTCTGCCCGGCTGACTGAGAACCGAGTGCAGGAAGACAAGCTCCACAACGCAACTGCCGACGTACGCGACGAGGGTGACGGACCAGATCACTACGGATCGTCGGAAGCTCACACCGGCAAGGTTCACGAGCAAGCATCATGCCCGCTCTCGCGTCGCGCGGCGAACACCCATCGACCGATGTTGCCGAGACGCTTCGTCAGAGTCCGACGTACTCGCGTTCGATCTCGACATCGGCGAGTCGAAGTTGCGTGAGAATCGCGCGTCGCGACTGCTCGCTCTGCTCGTCCGGAGGGCTCCCGCCGAGCCAGAACTGGCGCAGGAAGTTGAGGTCCTCCCAGACCGGACCGCGGGGATGGGGATCCGTCTCGTACCTCGGGATGAGATGCCAGTGAAGATGCGGCGTGCCGTTGCCGAGCGCCTCGTAGTTCAGCTTGCGCGGATCGAAAGCACGGTCGAGTGCCTGCGCGACCTCGACCATCTCGTGCAGATGCGTCGCACGCTCGTCGATCGGCAGATCGTAGATCTCCGGAACGCAGCGCCTCGCCGCGAAGAACGTGTAGCCCCGGAAGTACTGCGTCGCGCAAAGCGTCACGTACCCCGTCGTCAATCGCGCGATCGCGAATGGGTTCTCGCCGGCTTCGATTCGGTTGGCGGCCTCGCACATCTCGCACGTCACGCGGGTGGCCCTCCCTGCCTCGAGCGCACCCACATTGCCCGCCGTCGCGCCCGCTCGGCGAGCGCAAACTCCGGCAGCTTCTGCTGTCGTACTTGCGACTGTTCCGGACTAGGACGTGCGGTGGGCGCGCCGTCTGCCTCGGGACACGGACAGAGACAGCAGGGTGACGACGCCGAGGATGTCCAACACGATCAGGTGGTCGTTGATGAACGCGGCGACGGCCGCGAGGCCACCCTCTGCAAGTGCCGAGATGCCGGTGGTACCGCCGGGATCAGAGGCGGAGACCGACGGCGACCACGCGAGGGCGTCGGGCGTCGTGATGGGGGCACTGCTCGGAGCTACCTTCGTGCTGAATCGAATCCACCTGACGCTCGTTATCACTGCCGTCGGCCGCGCCATGCGTTGGGACGGCGCGTGTTGAGTACCGGCCTGCGTTGTCGAAACTCCGGGCGTTCCCGCGGCCACGACGGCCGGCGGCGGCACGGGATTCGCGGGCGCCGCTGGCGTCGGCGAGTCGTGGCCGTGAACGGCGCTCGGCGGCGGAGCCGTAGTAGGCGGCTCGATCACGGGCGCCGGGACGGAGGGGACCGCGCCTCCCTGGCCTGGGTAGACACTGATCTCGGGCTTCCCGTTCGTCGTGAGATTCACTGCTGCCGATGTGTCGTGTCCAACGCTGACCGCGATGTCGCCGCTGAGCAGGGGCGCGCTCGTCGCCGGTTGCGCGGCCCGGCGGACATCGACTCGGTGAATGCCTGCCGACACGTGCACGATTGGGGTGCTCGGTTCGGAAGGGCCCGTGAGCAAGATCAGGTTGCCGTCCACGTACACATCGACGACACCCTGCGAAGCTGGCGCGATCGCCACGCCGCCCAGTGCAACGGGCGCCGCGCCCGCGGGTGTCGCAGCCCACGACCAGCTGACGATGGACAGTGTGGCAGCGAACATCGCGCAGACAATTGGCGTGCGCGCCGTCGTCCGCTGTACGCCGGCCGTTCCGAAGGCACTCGTCGCTCGCTCCACAACGTGTCTCTTTCGCAGCGCTCGTCACGTGCGGAGCTCATGAAGATCAACCCGCCCGTCTCCCCCCGTCGGTACCCCCGGGCCCAACACCAAAAACGCGCTACGAACATCGCTGGGAGACAAGTGAACGGTGATGTTCAAGTCGCGAACTGAGCGGACCTCTGTACGCCGGGGCGTACGATTTACGACAAACGTGTCGTCCGTGATGCCACTGCTCCCGAGCCCGTCAGAGACCCGATCGGCCGACATGGACCCGACGAGGATCGTGACTCCATCCGAGGTAGACCAAGTGCGGTACGTGCTCAGCGTCCGCACGGAAGTGACGAGGTGAATCGTGGCCGTCGTCTTCCTGATCGTCATCGTCGTCTGCATGCTCATCGCAGTGGCAGGTTTGCTCGCACGCAGACGCCGTAGCCGACGAGCGGGGTCTTCTCGTCGTCGCTCCGAACGGTGGCGGAGCTACGGCGGACCGGGATAGGGCGAGCCCGCTGCGGGCGAAGGGTCATCGACTCGGAAGCTGTGCGGCGTCGACGCGGGTCATCACGGTGGAGAGCGATCCGGCGCCGTCGGGGACCGGCCCTTCGTCGTGGGTTGTCCGCGCCGGCAGGTCATGTTCGAGGATGCGCCCACCGGAACTACTGCTGGTTGCGATGTAGAGCCGCCGGCTGTCGGAACTCCACGCGATCGACGCGTACCGCTCATGGGTGTCGATCTGTGCGGTGACGTCTCCGGTCAGCACGGTCACGACGACGATGGTCGTAGAGGCGCCGGCGGCAGCAGCCGCGTCGGGCGGGGCAGGAATCGCGACATGGGTGCCGTCGGGGGAGAATCGGGCCTGATTCATCGCGAGCGAGGCGCCAGCGAGGTGGAGGGCGACCGATCGAGACCCGGCTGCACCCCGCGCCGCGGGAGTTCCCACGTCGGTGAGCTCGAACGACTCGTTGCAATGGTCGCACCACGCGAGGAGCGAACCGAATGCCGGGGCGGCGATGCCTGTCGAGGTTCCGAGGTGTCGGGTGTTACGGCCGGTGCGCGCGTCCCAGAGGTCGAGGCCGCCCGGGTTCTGCATGACGAGACCGCCCGGAACACCCGTCAGCGCGACTCCGCTCGGGGTGCGGCCCTCCAGAAGAACGCGCCCCCGCATGTCGACCAATCGTTCGGTCGCGGTCTGCACCCCTCCGTAGGACGTCAGCCATACCGCCCCGCGCTCGGCGGCGGGGACGAACACGCCCGTGCCGAGTAGGTGTGAGGCTCGGCCCGAGATCGGCGAAGCGTGCACGTCGCCCCATCCGACGACGACACTGTCGTCGACGCGCAGCGACAAGAAGGGCTGGTCGCCCGGTCGCCAGCCGTCGAGCGGGTGATGGGTGGCGACCCTCGTCGTCGGGTCGAAGGTCAGAATGCCTCCGGTGTCGTCGAACACGAGAAGATCCGAGGTCGCGGGCGCCGACGGCGATCTCATGGCCCACGCGGGGCTCTCGTCGGTGACCGCACCGGTGGTCCATTGGGCGAACCCCGTGCCGTCGGTTCCCACGATGTAGAGGTGACTCGACGTGGGGCTTCCCGCCGCGAAGAGGATCTGCGTCCCGTCCGGAGACCACGTCGGCCAAGTGAAGTTGGCCGGAAACGCACTTCCGCCCGGAAGGGTCGTCACGTCGACGATCTGTCGTAGGCCGGTGCCGTCCGCATTCATCACCTTGAGGGAGCCCGTGGTCTCGTCAACGAACGCGATCTTGCTTCCGTCCGGCGCCCATCTCGGCAATGCGGCGTTGTCGGGGCCGATGCTCCTCGCGCGCGAACCGTCGGCGTGCATGACATAGACGCGCGTCCCGGCCACGAACGCGATGCTTGCGCCATCCGGCGACCAAACGGGTCCGTATTCGCGCAGGACGTCGTGGGTCAGCCTCGTGACGTCCGTACCGTCGGGCTTCATCGTGTAGATGTCCGCGTTTCCCGGTGTCTCTCGAGCGAAGACGATCCTCGAGCCGTCCGGCGACCACTGCGGGCCGGAGCTCGACCCATCGGTGGTCAGGCGCCTGATCGCGCCCCCGTCCGCATGCATCAGATAGACGTTCTGACGGCCGTTGACGTAACGGTTGAACACGATCGCCGTGCCGTCGGGTGACCACTCGGGCTGATCGTCTCCCGGGTCTGTTGTGATCCGAGTGATCGCACCAGCCGGTCGGGTCATGACGTGGATCCCGCCGTCGGGCCCTCCCCGGGAGAAGGCGATCCGCACTGGCGACGAGGCCGGCGGACGTCGAGTAGCGGTCGAAGACGTGACCGGGCTCGACATGACCGTTGTGGAGAGGACACTCGAGGATGGTTGACGCGTCGCTTCGTGGTCGTGGTTGCTACAAGCGGCAACGACGAGCGCGAGGAGCACGACCCCGCGTAGAGATTTCACGATCACTGGACGCCCACCCGACGCCGACGGTTGCGAAATAGCACGCAAAGCCCGGTCCCAGCTCTACGGAGCAGCAGCGATCGCAACTTTGTCCGGGTCGAACGTCGTCCGGGGACGCGGGGCGTGGTTGCGTCCACTGACGGGTCTGCGTTAGCCATCTCCTGCACAGTTTGTCTTCGAGAGCTGCGAGCGACGGATGTGCGGCGACGGTGCGTGAGGGGTTGCTCGAGCTCGGAGGACGACAACGTGAGTACGGCGCAGAATCGGATCGTGCGTTTGCCGCGGATATTCGTTGCGGCAACCGCGTTGTGTTCTTTGGTTGTGGCAGTTGTGGTTGCAACACCGTTGCAGTCGGCGGGCGCGGCGGCGAACCCGTGGCCGCCCGTGCCGGTGAACGGTTTCTCCACGCCCACGGGGAACGGTTCGTGGCTCGCGCTCGCCGACGGTGAGGTGCTGATGCACGGCGATGCGAAGGCCTACGGTGACGCGTCCGGACTGAGCCTGCAGGGACCGGTTGTCGGTGGAGCTGCTCACCCGAATGGCAAGGGTTACTGGCTCGTCGGGTCGGATGGCGGCATCTTCACCTATGGAAGTGCGCGCTTCTACGGCTCGATGGGCGCAACTCATCTCAACCGCGCCATCTTCTCCATGGCCTCGACGGCCGACGGACGTGGCTACTGGATGGTTGCGTACGACGGCGGCATTTTCAGCTTCGGCGACGCGCGCTTTTTCGGGTCGCTCGGCGCCGTCGCATTGAGCCAACCGATCAATGGGATCACGACAACGTTGTCGGGCAACGGTTACCGGATGGTCGCCCGCGACGGTGGCATCTTCGACTTCGGCGACGCGAAATTCTACGGCTCGCTCGGAGGTCGCGGTTTCTCGGACGTGATCGGCATGGCGCGCTCGCCGTCCGGCAACGGCTACTGGATCGCGCGCGCGAACGGATCGGTCTACAGCTTCGGCGACGCCAAAGCGCTCGGCAGCGCGCCGACGTCGCTGTCGAATCCCGTCGTGACCATCATCGCCAATCCCGTCACCCAGGGCTATCTGCTCGTGCGCGCCGACACCTCATACGCCAAATTCGGGAAGGCGCCCTTCTGACGTCGAGAGCAACCTGTAGACGCAAAGGCGTCCGCAGCAGAACTCGACGTCGAACCCGATGGCTGCGACCGGAGAACGACACCGCCAATCGGGGTACAGGCACCCCGGTCGAAATGAGGTCGGCCCCCTGGACCCGTTTCGCCCGGGGCTACACGCTCAAAAGGCGACGGGCGCGGTAGGGCGCCGCGGACAAAAGGGGTCCCACCATGCCTCGACGTGGGTTTCGGCTCGGCGGCGCGATCGTCACGGTTGCGGCGACGTTCGTCGGCTTCGGCGCACCGGCCGCGGCCGCGGCGACGGGTTCGATTGCGTGCGGGACGAAGGTCGTCACCAGCGTGAGGCTGCATCACGACCTGCTCGGTTGCCCGGGAGACGGGCTCGTCGTCGGCGCGCCGGGCATCACGATCGACCTGAACGGTCACACGATCAGCGGCACCAACGCACCGGGCCGCGAGGGCGTCGCCGACGATGGATACGGCCACGTCATCGTCGAGCACGGAACGATCCGCACCTTCTTCGTCAACGGCGTCGGTCTCCGCCACGCGCCGGCGAGTCTCGTGCACGGCCTCACGATCCGCGCCATCGGGTCGGGCGGTGTCGACGGACAATTCTCTACGGGCATCGCCGTCGACAACTCACCCGCGACCCGAATCAGCGGCAACGACATCTCCAATGACGTCGTCGCGTTCGAGGCCGACGGCATCGTCGTCAAAACGTCTCCCGGAACGCGGATCGACCACAACCGGCTGAACCGGAACTCGTGGGACGGCCTCTTCGTGTTCGCCTCACCGCTGAGCCGCGTGGACGGAAACGTCGCCGACGCGAACCCGAACAACGGGATGGAAGTGAACGGCTCGTCCGACCGTACGCGTGTGACGGGCAACGAGACATCGAGAAACGGCAATGTCGGCATCGCCGCGGGTGCGATGCGACGAGCAGTGATCGACTGGAACACGGCGGGCCGAAACGGCTTCGGGATGAACGCCGAGGACACCGGTCTCTTCTTCTTCGACCTCCGCGACAGCGAGGTCGCGCACAACACTGCCTCGCGCAACATCGTAGGAATCGACCTCTTCGGTGGACTCCATGGCTCTAGGGGCAACCATGTGGTCGGCAATGTTGCGAACGACAACCAGCTCATCGGTGTCGTGATCGATACCGGCGACGGCGGCACGCTGACGAACGGTGCGAACAACAACGCCGTCGTCGGGAACGTCGCTAACGGCAACCGCGGTTCCGTCGTCGACGACGGAGGCGGCATCGGTGTGTTCGGAACCGGGAACCGGATCGAGCACAATCATGCGAACGGCAACTCTGCCAACGGGTTCCTCGTCCGCACCGCGGGAAACACGCTCATCCGGAACGTCGCGAACCGGAATGCAGCTCACGGGATCGACGCCGTCACCGGCACCACCGACGGCGGCGGGAACCACGCGCATCGCAACCAGCCGCCCCAGTGCCTCGGAGTCGTCTGTCACGATGAGGAGTCGGCTGCGACTCCTCTCACGCGAACGCTTTGGGAATGAGTCCGTTCTCGCGGGCTTGACGTTCGAGGTCGTCGCGAAAGTCCGGGTGGGCGATCGAGATCATCGCCTTGGCCCGCTCGGGGACGCACTTGCCTTTGAGGTTGACCTTGCCGAACTCGGTGACCACGTACATCATGTCGCGGCGCGGATCGGTGGCGATGTCTCGAGGACGGCCGAGCCCACCGTCGTCCGCCACTCCTCCCCGAGGAACTCCTCGAGGGCGGGTCCGTTCCACTGATCGAGCGCGAACTGCACTGTCGGTCGCGACCGCGTACACGCCGCCCGAGATGCGCACGCCCGCGATGGGGAGCTGCTCCGGGTCGCTCACGGTGCGCATTGTCGCACCCGAGGCGCCGGCCGGGCGCGGGCGCCGGTGGGGTTCCGGCCTCGAGGTCGAAGCACTGCTCCCGAATCGCGCAGAAATCCGCCGTGGCCCCTGCGGGCGGCGGGTGGGTGTGGTGTCTCTTAGGATTCCAGCACTGTGAGATCCCGAGGACCTGCCGAGGAGGATTGATGAGCGCTGACGATCAGGCCCTGGTTGCACCGAATGCCGACCTCACGCTTACCGCTCCCGAGCCGGTGGCCGCCATCCCGCCGCCGAAGGCGGCCGGCATGGTCCAGATCGACGCCTCGGCGTTGCCGGCCCTCGACGAGAAGGTTGCCGCCTACGTCGAAAGCATCGTTTCCCTCGACGTCCACAGCCCGGCGTTCTCGCAGAAGGCGGCCGACGTCCGCCAGATGGGAGACGCCGACATCAAGGCCTCGGCCGATTCGTCGAACCGGCTGCTGGCCTCTCCCGTCCGGGCGATGCAGAAGGGTCCGCTCACCGAGGGCGGCAAGGTTGCGTCGTCCCTCATGGAGCTTCGCCGCACGATCGAGGACCTCGACCCGAAGCACGCCACGGGCGGCCACAAGCTGCTCGGCATGATCCCGTTCGGCGACAAGCTGCGCGACTACTTCCGGCGTTACGAGTCGGCGCAGTCGCATCTCGACGCGATCGTGAAGGCGCTCTACGACGGTCAGGACGAGCTGCGCAAGGACAACGCGGGGCTCGAGCAGGAAAAGCTGCACCTCTGGGACACGATGCAGCGGCTGACGCAATACGCATACGTCGCCGAGCATCTCGACGCGGCGCTCGTCGCCAAGATCGCAGAGATCGAGGCGACTGATCCCGACAAGGCCAAGACGTTGCGGGAAGACGTTTTGTTCTACGCCCGCCAGAAGCACCAGGACCTGTTGACCCAGCTCGCGGTCTCGATCCAGGGCTATCTCGCGATCGATCTCGTGAAACGGAACAACATCGAGCTCATCAAAGGCGTCGACCGCGCCACGACCACGACCATCGCGGCACTCCGTACCGCCGTCATCGTCGCGCAGGCGCTTTCGAACCAGAAGCTCGTGCTCGACCAGATCGACGCCCTGAACACCACGACGTCGTCGCTGATCGAGTCGACATCGCAACTCCTCGCGACCCAGAGCGTCGAGATCAACAAGCAGGCCGCGTCGTCGACGGTGAGCATCGACGCGCTGAAGACGGCGTTCCAGAACGTCTACCAGTCGATGGACGCGATCGATGCGTTCAAGGTGCAGGCGCTCGACTCGATGGCGCAGACCGTCACCGCGTTGAAGACCGAGATCGACAGCGCGCAGAGCTACCTGAGCCGGGTGCGAGCCGCCGACGCACGCGGTGCCGACACCAACACCGCGGGGCCGCTCGACCTCGACTCCAAGACCTGAGCTCTTCCCTGATCGTGGGCTCTCGTCGGGTACTGACTTCGTTAGCCGTCGGGACTGCCGCCGCGGCCGGTGGAGTGATCACCGCGGCTGCGGTCGGGTTACCGGCCTTGGCGGTCGGCGCGGTGGCGGTGCCGGCGTACGCGATCGGCCACGCCACCGCGTGGTTGCTGAGCCGGCAATCGGCGAGGCCACCGGAAACGCCCGTCGACGACGACGCCGAAATCCTCACCGGACTCGCCGAGTTCCAGGCGGGAATCACGGGCCGGGTCCCGGCCGCGGTCGACGCGCGCGTCGAGCGGATCGCGAGCCGGGTCCGCGACTGCTTCCCGCGACTGGCACAGCTCGGCCCGATGAACGTGCAGGCGCACGCGGTGCTCCGCACGGCAACGAGCTACCTCCCCGAGGCGGTCGCGGCGTACCTACGGCTCCCGCGCGCGTTCGCCGACAATCGTCCGGTGCAGAACGGGAAGACATCGTTGGTCGTGTTGTGCGATCAGCTCGATCTCCTGGCGTCGAAGATGGACGAGGTGTTCGACGCCGTATGCCGGGCGGACGCCGACGCGCTGATCGCGCATGGCCGTTTCCTGGCGGAGAAATTCGGCTCGAACAGTCTCTCGGTCGCGCCCCGGGTCATGCCGTGACAACGGTGGAACATCTGCAGGCCGCGACGGATCGGGCGGTCGAGATCGCCGCCGCGGACGGGCCGGAGCTTTCGGCGGCCGCGTCGACCGAGGCGTCTCAGCTCGCGGCCGCGATTGCGAACGACGTGCAGGGCGCTGCGGCCGAGTGGCAGAAGGCGTTTCCCGCGTCGTCGTCCACGTTTGAGCGCGCCGCCCGGGATGGGGTCGAGTACATGTCGCGGCCCACCCCGACGGTCATTCGCCTAGCCCAGTCAAAGAACGGCGCGGCGGTCCCGTACGCGCACGCGCTCGCCGATGTCGCAAGTGCCGCGTGCTCGTTGGGCGAACCGAATCTCGACGTCATCGGGCGGGGAGCGATGGCGGCGGCGACCCAGCTGCACTGGGCCGGGGTCGCGGGCTCGACGCGCGCGGCCGATGTACACATCGACGCGGCGCTCGGTGCCCAGCCGGTTTCGACGACCGCTCCTCCCACTCCCGCATCCGCAACCGCCGGTCCACCGACCGCCCGCGCCGCGGCGGTAGAAGCGCCCCCGGCCAAGTCGCTTCCCGACCTGCTCGCCGAGCTCGACGCCCTCGTCGGCCTCGAGCGCGTCAAGGCCCAGGTCCGGCGGCAGACGAACATGCTGCGCGCCAATCGCCTGCGCGCGGGCAAGGGTCTGCGGACGCTCGACGTTGCCCAACACCTGGTCTTCGTCGGCAACCCGGGAACCGGAAAGACCACCGTCGCCCGCTTGCTCGTGCAGATCTACCGCGCGCTCGGCATACTGGCGAAGGGCCAGCTCGTCGAGACCGACCGAGCCGGTCTGGTCGCCGGTTACGAGGGCCAGACCGCGATCAAGACGACGACCGTGACCACCTCTGCGCTCGGCGGTGGTTTGTTCATCGACGAGGCGTACGCATTGTTGCGGGACGACGACGACGCCTTCGGGCACGAAGCGATCGACACACTCGTCAAGCTGATGGAAGACCACCGGGACGACCTCGTCGTGATCGTCGCCGGCTACCCGGACGAGATGCATGATTTCGTCGCTGCCAACCCCGGATTGAAGAGCCGGTTCGCCCTTACGATCGTCTTCGACGACTACTCCGACGACGAGCTCGTCACGATCTTCACCCGCCTGGCCGCCGACAGCGACTACACCGCTTCTCCCGAGGTCGTCGGGCACTTCCGGACTCTGCTCGCCGCGGAAATGCGCGGCCCGGGCTTCGGCAACGGCCGCTTCGTCCGCAACGTGTTCGAGGCCGCCGCCGTGAGTCAGTCCTGTCGCATCGCCAACATCAGCGACCCGTCGGAAGACCAGCTGCGCGGGCTCGAGCCCGTCGACCTCGACGGCGGACTCGAATGATCGTGGCTCCGGCCCCGCCCTCTCCGGTCGCCGGCCCTTCGTCCTCCGGTCCGGCTGCCGGTTCGACGCCCGCCGCGCGCGCCATTGCCGGCATCCGGAAGATGTTGTCCGGTACGCCGGGCCGGCTCCGGGTCGCCGGGGTGGTCTCCGTCGCGGCGTGTCTACTGTTCGGACTCGTCGCGTTCGCCGCGGTGCGCAACCGTTCCAACGCGATTGCCGACGCCCGCGGCCACGCGGCCCAGCTCGTCCTCATCCAGGACATCCGCTCGAACGCAACCCAGGCCGACGCGGCCGCGACGAACGCGTTCCTCGTCGGCGGTTTGGAGCCGGCGGACGAACGCAAGGCGTACGACGACGGGATCGCGGGCGCGACCGCCGACATCGCCGCGGCGTCGGCCGGCTCCGCGTCGGATAGTGCAGTCCTGGCGAAGACGAACCAGGTGCTCGCCAAGTACGCGGGATTGATGGAGGCCGCGCGCGCGAACAATCGCCAGGGCTTTCCGATCGGCGCCGCGTATCTGCGGCAGGCGTCCAACCTCCTGCGCGCCGAGGCGCTACCACCGCTGGCGCAGGAGGTCAGCGTAGAACAGGCGCGGATCACAAAGGCCTACAGCAACGCAGCTCGGGCCGAGAACGCCCTCGTCGCGATCCTTGTGCTCGCAGTCGCGGTCCTCCTGTTCGTGCAGATCTGGCTCTCCTTCAAGACGCGCCGCCTGCTCAACCCGAATCTCGTTGCCGCAACCGCGATCGTGATCGTCAGCGGCGTGATCGGGATCGGGCTCATGACGCTGGCCCAACACTCGGCCACCGATGTTCGATCGGGCTCGCTCGCCAACACCATCGCGCTCGCGACCGCGCGCACCGACGCGTTCGACGCCAAGAGTGCGGAGAGCCTGACGCTGATCAACCGCGGAAGCGGTCAGCCCTTCGAAGCGCAGTACCAGGTCATGATCGGCGACGCGAACACGGCGCTGTCGGCCATCGCCGGCCGCGCCCCGGTCCGTACGCCGATTGCCGCGCTCGGGAACTACGAGACGGCCCATCGGTTGATCCGAACGCGCGACGATGCCGGCGATTGGGACGGGGCGGTTCGACTCGCGACGACCGTCGACCCGCGTGGCACCAAGACGACGTTCGCGGCCTTCGATTCGGTCTCGCGC
>JAODBI010000266.1 GCA_025463875.1 Actinomycetes bacterium | reverse complement strand
CGATCGACCTGACCCGCGAGATCGCGGGGGAACGCGGCCGCGACGTCGACATCGCCGGGTTCGAAGAACGCATGCAGGAACAGCGCGTGCGGGCGCGCGCCGATGCCGCGGAGGCGGGTGCCGCGGCCAGTGCGCCGCTCGAGGTCTTCCGCGAGCTGGTCGAGACGCACGGCGCCACCGAGTTCACGGGCCGCCAGGAGTACTCGTCGTCCGCAAAGGTGCTGGCGCTCCTCGTCGGCGGTGAGCGGGTCGGACAGGTGAACGAAGGCATGGAGGTCGACGTCGTGACCGACCGCACGCCGTTCTACGCGGAGTCGGGTGGGCAGGTCGGCGACACCGGCACGATCACCACCGCGCCCGGCGCGATCGTCGACGTCACCGATACGCAGTACGGCCTGCCCGGTCAGGTGACGATGCATCGGGGACGCGTGCGCACCGGCATCGTCGGCGAGGGCGACGAAGTGCTCGCCGAGATCGACGGCGTTCGCCGCGACCGGATCCGCCGCAATCACACGGCCACGCACGTGCTGCACTGGGCGCTGCGCGAGGTGCTCGGTTCACATGTGCAGCAGGCCGGTTCGTTCGTCAGCGACGAACGCCTGCGGTTCGACTTCTCCCACCACGATCCCGTGACCGTCGATCAGCTGGCGCAGGTCGAACGCCTGGCGAACGCTCAGGTCATCTCCGATGCACCGGTCCGGCACTACGAGACCACCAGGGCGGAGGCCGAGAGCATCGGCGCGATCGCCTTCTTCGGCGAGAAGTACGGCGACATCGTGCGCGTCCTCGAAGCGGGCCCGTCGACCGAGCTGTGCGGCGGAACGCACGTGCACGCGCTCGGATTCATCGGTCCGATCAAGATCGTGAGCGAGGGCTCGATCGGCTCGAACCTGCGCCGGATCGAAGCCATGACGGGCGACGGCGCGTTCGAGTACATCGAGTTCGAGGAGCAGTTGCTCCGCCGCGCCGGCGACCTGTTGCGCGCCACACCCAAGGAAGTGCCCGATCGGATCGAGCGGCTTTCGGAGCAGGTGCGCGCGTTGCAGGACGAGTTGCGCGGCCTGAAGGCGAAGGAAGCCGCGAGCGCGGCGGGCGATCTCGCCACCCGCGCCGAGAACGGCGTCCTCGTGGCACGCGTCGACAACCTCGGATCCGGCGAGCTGAAGCGGCTCGCCCAGGAAACGCTGCGCACCCTCGGGACCGGAGTGGTGGCGCTCGTGGGGGCCGCGGACGGGAAGGCCGCGATCGCCGTCGCGGTGAGCAAGGACCTCGTCAAGCGCGGCGCATCGGCCGACGCGATCGCGAAGCCCGCGGTCCAGAAGCTGGGCGGCGGTGTGGGTCGGGGCGAAGCGTCCGTGGTCGGCGGTGGTCAGAACGTCGCCGGTATCGACGACGCGCTCGCGGTCGCGCGCGAGCTGGCGGCGCAGTGGGGGTCGTGATCGCGCCGGCCGGCACGCGCGCGCTGGGCGTCGACCTCGGGGAACGACGCATCGGGCTCGCGCTCTCCGATCCGTCCCGCACGGTTGCGTCACCGCACGACGTTCTCCGGCGCAGCGGCGACCCGGCCGCCGATCGCCGGGCGATCCTCGCGGTTGCAGTGGAGGTCGGCGCGGGCGTGATCGTCGTTGGGCTGCCGCTGTCGCTGTCGGGCAAGACCGGTCCGGCCGCGCGTGCCGCGCTCGACGAGGTCGAAGCCATGCGCGCCATCGCCGGCGAGATCGAGATCGTGCTGCACGACGAACGCTTGACGACGGTGACGGCCGAACGCGCGCTGATCGAGGGCGGCGTCCGGCGCGACGCGCGCCGCCAGGTCATCGACAAGGTCGCGGCGGCCGTGATGCTGCAGTCGTGGCTCGGTCGGGCGCACCCGTGAGCATCAGTCGCCGGCAGCGCACCTGGCTCGTCCTGTTCGGGCTCGTGGTGGTGCCCCTGATCACCCTCGCGATCGCCGTGGGTTGGTTCGCGTGGCAGCTGAACCCGCCCGGCGGGTCCGGGGCCGCCGTCGAAGTGCAGATCGCACGGGGTTGCGGCATCCCGTGCATCGGCGACGAGCTGGCGCACCGCGGCGTGATCGGTCCGTCCTGGGTGTTCAACGTGTATGCACGGTTGCACGGCGACTCCAACTTCAAGGCCGGCACGTACGAGCTCAAGAAGAACATGGGCGTCAGCTCGGCGGTCAAGACGCTCACGGCGGGCCCGCACATCGCGTACATCCAGCTGACGATCCCGCCCGGGTTCTGGCTGAAGCAGATCGCGGCGCGCGTCGGCAAGCTGCCCGGCCTGCACATCGATTCCTTCACCGAAGCGACGCAGAACAACGCGGTGCGTTCCGCGTTCGAACCCGCGAACCTCAACAATCTCGAGGGCCTCCTGTGGCCCGACACGTACAACATCTCGGCCGAGGAAGACGAGATCCTCGTGCTGTCGAGGCTGGTGCAGCAGTTCGACAAGCGGGCCGTCCAGCTCGGTCTCGCCAACGCGAACGTCCGCGGGTTCGGTGCGTACGACATCGTCAAGATCGCATCGCTCGTCGAGGCGGAAGCAAAGATCGACGCCGACCGCCCGCTGATCGCGTCCGTGATCTACAACCGGCTTGCGCAGGGGATGCCGTTGCAGATCGACGCGACGCTCATCTACGCGCGCGGCGATCCCCGGAAGCGTTCCCTGTCGGACAAGGACAAGCTCATCGCGTCGCCGTACAACACGTACGCGCACACCGGCTTGCCCCCGACCCCGATCGCGGCGGTGAGCGCGGCGTCCTTGAAGGCGGCGCTCGCGCCCGCGACCTCGCCGTACCTCTACTACGTCGTGATCGACAAGCAGGGCCATACCGCTTTCGCCACGACCCTGAACGAGCAGAACGCCAACATCGCGCTCGCGAAACGGAACGGCGCGTTTTGACGATCTCCGCCGCGACCCGCGTCGCGGGTGTGATCGGCGATCCCGTTCGGCATTCGTTGTCGCCGGTGCTGCACAACGTCGCGTACAAGGAGCTCGGTCTCGACTGGGTGTACGTCGCGTTCGAGGTGCCCGACGGCGGTGCCCGGGGTGCGTTGGACGCCATGCGGCTACTCGACCTCGTCGGGCTGTCGGTGACGATGCCGCACAAGACGGCCGCCGCCGGCGCGTGCGACGAGCTCTCCACGACCGCGTCGGCGTTGCGCAGCGTGAACACGGTGTCGGTCGGCGATCACGGCCGGCTCATCGGCGATTCGACCGACGGTGAGGGGTTCCTGCGCTCGCTGCGCGAGGCGGGTCACGATCCGGCCCGGAGGTTGGTCGTCCTGCTCGGCGCGGGCGGCGCCGCCCGCGCCGTGGGCCGGGCGTTGGGCGAGGTGGGTGCGCGGGTGGTCGTCTGCGCGCGCAAGGCCGATGCGGCCGAACGGGCCGCGCTCCTCGCGGGTGGTACCACCGTCCCTTGGGAGGAGCGCGCCGAAGCGGTTGGGGCCGCGGAGTTGGTCGTCAACGCCACGCCGATCGGGATGGTTTCGTTCTCCGACGCCATCGACCTCCCCTTTCCGCTCGAGGTGCTCCACCCCGGCCAGGTGCTCGTCGACCTCGTGTACCACCCGATCGAAACGCCCCTGCTGAGCGGCGCCCGTGGGCAGGGGGCGGACGTCGTCGACGGCCTCGGCATGCTGGTGCACCAGGCTGCGCTCCAGGTCGAGCAGTGGACGGGCCGGCCCGCACCCGTCGCGATCATGCGGGCCGCCGCCGAGCTCGCGCTCGGCCGCCGAACAGCCTGATCCCGTGGCCTGCATTCGCTCGGTTGACCGGGCGCCCGGGACCCACGGCGATCGGGCGCGCTCAAGCCGCGCGGCCCTCCCGGTCGATGCACGGAGAGATCCGTGTCGATGGGGGAAGTCGTGCTGCAAGGAACACTCGAAACGCTCGCACTGCCGGAACTGCTCGGTCTGCTCGCGCAATCGCGCAAGACGGGCGCGCTCTGGCTCGATGCGGCCAACTCGTCCGCCGTCCTCTACATCGTCGAAGGCCGCTGCTGTGCCGCCGAGTCGAGCGACGCCGGCGAGACCCTCGACGATCCCGCCGCGCTGCTCGCCCGCGTGATCGACATCTGTTTCGCCGTCGAGCGGGCCGACGACGGCACGTTCCGCTTCGGTCCCGAGGACCCGCAGTGGGCCTGCGAGGAGACCGTCGACCTCGAGGTCGCCATCGACGAGCTGGGCCGGCTCGTCGCGGAGTGGCGCGACATCCAGGCCGTCATCCCGTCGCTCGACTGCCGGATCCGCCTCGCCGACGAGCTCGGGGTCGAGGAGCTGGTGGTCGACCGCGAGCGCTGGCAGCTCATCGTCGCGTTGGACGGCCGACGCAGCGTGCGCGATCTCGTCCGCAAGACGAACCGCCCCGTCCTCGAGGTGTGCCACGCGATCCTGGCGCTCGTCGATTCCGGCGCGGTCAACGTCGGTCCGCCGCCGGCTCCGCCCGCAAGCCCGCGCACGAACGGCAAGGGTGCGCGGGCGCGAGGCGCGGACGGTGCCGTCGAACCCGAAGCGCCCTACGGCCCCGGAGTCGAGTCACCCCACCCCGGCCCGAACGGAAGCGCGTCGGAGAACGGCGACCGCGACATCGATCCCGCCGACAAAGGCCGCTACCTCCGCGCCTTCTCCGGCCTCCGCGACGTCTGACCCCAAACCGTCGCAATCTGATTGCAACAAACTGGACCCCTGCAGGTCTGTTCCGTTGCAATCTGTTTGCAACAAAGTGGACCCGTCCAGGTCCGTTCCGTTGCAATCTGTTTGCAACAAGGTGGACCCCTCCACGTCCGTTCCGTCGCGAACCCTTTCGGGCTGCGACGCGCGCGTGACATTCGTCACTCCACGGAGCGTGAGATCCAGATACAGACGGCCACGCACAGTGCCGATACCTCCAGCGTTCGCGCAGAGGGGAGGCGGTGCAAGTGTCGGACGGAACGCCACTCGGGTCATTGCTGATCGACGAGGGACTGCTCACTGAGGCCCAACTCGATGCGGCGGTCGCCGAACAGGCACGTAGTGGCAAGCCCCTCGGGCGGCTGCTCATCGAGCAGGGCACGATCTCCGAAGCCGAGCTCGTGCGCACTCTCGCCCGCCAGGTCGGACTCGAGTTCGTCGACCTCAACGATCGCACGATCGACGGTTCGGTCGCGGCGCTCGTCACCGAGTCGCTCGCCCGTCGCTACCAGGCCATCCCGGTCGGTTGGGAAGGCGGCAAGCTCGTCGTCGCGATGGCCGACCCGTCGAACGTCTTCGCGGTCGACGACATCCGTGCCCTGGCCGGCGCCGAGGTCAAGACCGTCGTCGCGACGGCCAGCCAGATCATCGAGACGATCGAGCAGTTCTTCCGCCAGGATGGCGAGGTCGACGAGGTCATGCAGGCCGCGACCGACGAGGCCGACGAGGAGACCGACCTCTCGGGTCTCTCCGAGGTCGTCGAAGACGCGCCGATCGTCAAGTTCGTCAACCTGCTCGTCAATCAGGCCGTCGGCGATCGCGCGAGCGACATTCATGTCGAGCCGAACGAGACCGACCTGCGGATCCGGTTCCGCATCGACGGCGTGCTGCACGAAGTCATGCGCTCGCCGCGCAGCATTCAAGCGGGCGTGATCTCGCGCCTCAAGGTCATGGCCGACATCAACATCGCCGAGCGGCGCATCCCCGAGGACGGCCGGATCACGATGAAGGTGAGCGGCCGCAGCATCGACCTGCGCGTCGCGACGTTGCCGACGGTGTATGGCGAAAAGGTCGTGATGCGCATCCTCGACAAGAGCCAAGCGGTGCTCAAGCTCGAGGATCTCGGCTTCCT
>JAODBI010000264.1 GCA_025463875.1 Actinomycetes bacterium | reverse complement strand
TCGGGGAGTACAGGACTTCGGGCCGGAAGCACGTGCCACAGGTGGAGCACTTGACCTGCTCGCCGAGCGGCTTGCCGACCGGGAAGAGCGGGATGAAGAAGAACGTGAACCAACGGCGTATCTGTTGCAGCACGTACGAACGGTCGACGCCGCAGCGCGTGCAGAAGAACTCGCCGGTGCTGACCGCCTTGGCGCGGGCCCGGAATCCCCAGATCAGAATCATGGCGGAACGGTACTACCGGAAATCACATGCCGCGGAAGCCTGCGAGCACGCGCTCGACGCGTTCCTCGCCGAGCTTGTCGGGCGTGTCGAAGGAAACGCGCTGCACGAGGTCGCCGTAGCGCGCCTGCACGCGCGGCGCGATCTGTTCCGGTGTTCCCGAGACGACGAACGTGTCGACGATCTCGTCGGTGATCATCGACGCCATCGTCGCCCAATCGCCCGTCTTCGAGAGCCGGTTGAGCTCGGGCTGCAGCTCGCCCCACCCGTGCGCGTCGAGCACGAGCTTGTACGCCGGCGTCGAGCCGTAGAACGCCAGCCGGGGTCGCATGGCCTCGCGCCCCTTCGCCAGCTCGTCGTCGGACTCCGCAATGATCACCATCGCGGGAAACGCGATCTCGAGCTGTGAACGATCGCGTCCGCTCGCGTCGAGGCCGCGCTGCAAGGCCGGCATCGTCGTCTCCCGCATGAACTTCTCGGTCGAGAACGGGTGGATCATGAAGCCGTCGGCGACCTCGCCCGCGACCTCGGTCATGCGCGGGCCGACGCCACCCAGGAAGACGCGCGGCACGCCGAACGGGCTCGGGCCGGGATCGAAGAACGGCGTCATCAGCGTGTGCGTGTAGAAGTCGCCCTGGAAGTCGAGCTTGGTGCCCTCGTGCCAGCGTGCCCAGATGGCACGTATGGCGAGCACCATCTCGCGCATGCGCGCCGCGGGCTTCGACCATTCCATCGAGAACCGCTTCTCGATGTGCGGCTTGATCTGGGTGCCGAGGCCGAGGTTGAACCGCCCACGCGACGCGAGCTGCAGGTCGTACGCCGACTGGGCGAGGGTCATCGGGTTGCGGGCGAACGCGATCACCACCGCGGTCGTGAGTTGCACGCGCTCGGTGTGCTCGGCCGCGAGCAACAAGGGGAACATCGCGTCGTGCTGTCCTTCGAACGTGTAGATGCCGTCGTACCCGGCGGCCTCGATGGAACGCGCCGCGTCCGGCACCTTGTGCAGGTCGGTGGTCGTCAAAGCGGCGTCGACGCGCATGGTCAATCCCTACGATTGGGCGATGGAGCAGTTCGGTCCCGAAACCTACGGCGAGCGGGTCGCCGACGTCTACGACGAGTGGTACAAGCCGGTCGGCACCGCCGCCGAGGTCACACTCCTGACCGAGCTCGCGGCAGGCGGACGCGCGCTGGAGCTCGGCATCGGGACCGGACGGATCGCGGTACCGCTCGCGGCGGCCGGCGTCGAGGTGCACGGCATCGACGCGTCACCGGCGATGGTCGAGCGGATGCGCGCCAAGCCGGGCGGCGACGCGATCCCTGTCACGATCGGCGACATGGCCGACGTGCCGGTCGACGGCCGGTTCGCGCTGGTGTTCGTGGTCTTCAACACGTTCTTCCAGCTGTACTCGCAGGAGTCGCAGTTGCGCGGTTTCGCCAACGTCGCCCGGCACTTGCAACCGGGCGGCCGTTTCCTGATCCACGTCTTCGTGCCCGACACGACGCGCGTGGAATCGGGCGAGCACGTCGCCGCCAAGGAAGCGTCGCTCGACCGGGTGCGGCTCGACGTCACGCTGTTCGACGCGCTCGAGCAGCGGCTCGACACCACCCAGGTCCGCATCACCGAGGACGGGATCCGTCTGGTGCACGCCAAGATGCGGTTCGCGTGGCCGCCCGAGCTCGACCTCATGGCCCGTCTCGCCGGACTCACCCTCGAACACCGTTGGGCGACATTCGACAAGCAGCCGTTCAGCGCCGCGAGCCCCTTCCACGTTTCCGTCTATCGCGCATGATCTGGCGGGTCGCGTGCAGGCCCGGGATGCCCGTGACACCACCTCCGCCGTGTGTCGCGCTGCTCGCCTGGTACAAACCCGCGATCGGTGTGCGGAAGTCGGCGTAGCCCGGTACGGGGCGCATGTGGAACATCTGGTCGGGCGACAGCTCACCGTGGAAGATGTTCCCGCCGATCAGCCCGTACTCGTGCTCCATCTCGTAGGGACCGATCACCTGCCGGTGCAGGATCGAGTCGCTGAAACCCGGCGCCACCGCATCGACCCGCGCGGTGACGCGGTCCGCGTAGGCGTCGAGCGCGGCCGGGTCGGCCTCGGACGCGAACGTGTGCGGAACCCACTGCGTGAACATCGACACGACGTGCTTGCCCTCGGGCGCGAGCGTCGGGTCGAAGACGCTGGGAATGCAGATGTCGGCGAAGGGGAGTGTGGCCGGACGCCCGGCGACCGCGTCCTGGAACGCGCCTTCGATGTCGTCGAGCGACTCGGCCAGCACGATGGTGCCGCCGTGGACTTCGGGATCGAACCCGGGCCTCGCGGTGAACTCGGGTAGCCGATCGACCGCCACGTTCACCTTCACCGTGCCGCTGCGCGATCGCCAACTCTCGATGCGGTCGACGAAGTCGGTCGGAAGTTGAGCGGGGTCGACGTGTTGGAGGAACGTGATCTTCGGATGGGTCGCCGCCACAACCACGTCGGCGCGCAGCTCTTCACCCGACTCGAGCGTCACGCCCCGGACGCGCCCGTTGTGCACGTCGATGCGTGCCACTGACGCGTCGGTGCGCACCTGCGCGCCGTTGGCGACGGCCGCGTCGCGCAGCGCCCGACTCACCGCGCCCATGCCGCCTTCGGGGAAGCCCCACGACCCGAGCTGTCCCTCGCCGACGTCACCGATCTTGTGGTGCGCCATGACGTAGGCGGTGCCGGCCGAACGCGGACCGGCCCACGTACCGATCACACCGCTCACCGCGAGAAGGCCGAGCATCTGCGGCGAGCTGAAGTACTCGTCGAGCAGGTCGGCGATGCTCATCGTGAAGAGCCGCGTCACGTCGGCCGTTCCCTCGACGCCGAGCTTGCGTAGCTTCCACGCGAGTTGCGCCTGGTCGACGAGGTCGCGCGGGCGGCGCGATCCGATGCGCGGCGGGATCGTGGTCAGTAGCGGTCCGAGGACGCCGGCGAGACTCCCGAGCCACGAGTCCCAACGGTCGAACGCGTCGGCGTCCGCTTTCGAGAACTGCGCGATCTGCTCGCGCCGGCGCTTGGGATCGTCGTCGGGGAGCTGCAGCGCGCGCCCGTCGCGGTGCGGGGCGAAGTAGCCGTTCTGCGGGTACACCTTGTAGCCGTGCTTCGCGAGCTCGAGCTCCTCCACGATCGTCGGCGGCATGAGGCTGACGACGTACGAGAGCGCGGTGACGTTGAACTCGGGGCCCCACGGCTGCTCGGTCGTCGCCGCACCACCGACCTGCGCGCGCCGTTCCAGCACCGTGACCCGCGCCCCGCGCCGCGCCAACAGCCCGGCCGCGACGAGACCGTTGTGACCACCCCCGACGACAACGACGTCGAAGCTCTCCGACGTCACCGTGCGACCTGTTCGAGCAACGGCCGCCACGCGTCGAGCGCGGCGGGCCGGGCCGCGGGATCCTTGGCGGCTTCGTCGGCGCGCCGCAGCGCGAGGATCGCTTCCAGATCGGGGTCCGAAGCGAGCGCGGCGACCTCGGACGGGTCGAGCGCGTCGCCTTGCAGTTGCAGTGTCTCGATGCTGCGCGGGCTCAACCGCGCGCGGTACGCGGGATCGGTCGCGACGAGAAAGCGCTTGGCCACGACGTGCACGCCGACGAGGTGGGCGACGCGCGCCCCGAGGAGCGGTTCGATCAACGCGGCGCCCCGCGCCGCGTGGTCACTGTGATCGTGCGGAAACGCGATGTCGGCGACGTCGTGCACCAGACCCGCGACGATCAGGTCGGGATCGTCGGGATGCGAAGCCGACAGGTTCGCCGCGCACTGCAACGCGTGGAACAGACCGTCGATCTCGGGTTCGTCGTGCACACCGGCGCCCCGCGCCACGAGCGCGAGCAGGTCGTCGACGGATCCGAGCTCGTTCACCCGCCCATTGTCGCGTCCGGATCGTTCAGCTGCGCAGTTGTGCCTCGATGTCGGCGATCAGGCGTTGCAGGTGCAGGGTCCGGGCGACGCTCGCCGGATGCGTTCCGCCGGCGGCGACCGCGACGAGGTCGGTGCGGATCTGGTCGGCCCGGGCGCGGTGATCGACGGCGCGGGCGTCGTAGAAGGCGACACCGGTGGGCGAGTAGACCTCGATCTCGGTCCGGCCGGTCGGAGTCGCCGCGGAGCACGACATCGAGACCACGCTCGTGGCGCCCGACGCGTGGGTGCACAGGGCCGACACCCAGGAGAGCGGGTCGCCGAGGGCGCGCACCGAGACGATCTCGCCCAGCCCGGCCTCGGCCATGTCGAGCGCGTGGGGCCCGATGTCGAAGACCGGACCCCGCTCCAGCCGCCAGCCGTTCGCGAACGGACCGCCGAGGAACGAACCCGAGATGAAGCAGGCACGCCCGCCGATCGGCTCGATGCGCGCCGCCTCGGCCAGGAACTCGGGGAGCGCGGGGTCGAACCGGTACGTGAGCATCACGAGTGCGCCGACCGCGGCTTCGCCGACCGCGTCGACCACGGTCTGCGCACCGTCGACATCCACGCCCAAGGGCTTCTCGAGCAAGAGGGTCTTGCCGGCGCGCGCGGCGCGGGCGGCGAGGGCCGGTTGCGCGTCCGGCGTCACCGAGATGGAAACGGCCTCGCACACGTCGAAGAGCGCGTCGAGGTCGTCGAGGGCGGGTGCGTGCAACGTCGCTCCGAGCGCCTCCGCATGGGCGGGCGTGCGCGACCAGATCCCGGTCACGCGGGTCTGGGGACCGGCCGCGAGTATCGGGCCGGTCATCATTCGCGCCCACGGGCTCGCACCGATGAGGCCTATCGCCAGGGGCTCCGCCACGGGTGCCGACGCTACCCTTGCCCGCATGTCCGACATGTTGCCCCACGACCTGAAACCCCGCAGCCACGAGGTCACCGACGGCATGGAGCGCGCGCCCGCCCGCGCGATGCTGCGGGCGGTAGGCATGACGGACGCCGACTGGGGCAAGGCACAGGTCGGCGTCGCGTCGAGCTGGAACGAGGTTACGCCGTGCAACATGCCGCTCGACCGCCTCGCCAAGCGGGCGAAGCAGGGAGTGCGCGACGCGGGGGGCTTCCCGATCGAGTTCGTGACGATCGCGATCTCCGACGGCATCTCGATGGGTCACGAGGGCATGCGGGGCTCGCTCGTGTCGCGCGAGATCATCGCCGACTCGGTGGAGTGCGTGATGCACTCCGAGCGACTCGACGCGCTGGTCACGTTCGCCGGATGCGACAAGAGCCTGCCGGGAATGCTGATGGCGGCGGCCCGTCTGAACCTGCCGTCGGCGTTTCTCTACGGCGGGTCGATTCTCCCGGGCCACTACAAGGACCAGGCGCTCGACATCGTGTCCGTGTTCGAAGCGGTCGGCGCGTGCGCGGCGGGCACGATCACCGAGAACGAGCTGGGTGAGATCGAGCGCCGGGCGTGCCCGACCGAAGGGTCGTGCGCAGGCATGTTCACGGCGAACACGATGTCGTCGATAGCCGAGGCCATGGGGATGGCGTTGCCCGGCTCCGCGTCGCCCCCCGCGGTCGACCGCCGGCGCGACGACTATGCGTACGAGTCGGGTCGCGCGGTCATGCATCTCCTGGAGCTCGACCTGCGTCCGCGTCAGATCATGACCAAGGAGGCCTTCGAGAACGCGATCGCGATCACGATGGCACTCGGCGGTTCGACCAACGCGGTGCTGCACCTGCTCGCGATCGCGCACGAGGCCCGCGTCGAGCTCGAGCTCGACGACTTCAACCGCATCGGCGCCCGCGTGCCTCATCTGGCCGACATGAAGCCCCACGGCAAGTACCACATGACCGATCTCGACCGCATCGGCGGCGTGCAGGTCGTGATGAAGGAGCTCCTCGACGCAGGGCTGCTGCACGGCGACTGCCTCAGCGTCACCGGCAAGACGATCGCCGAGAACCTCGAAGACCTCGCACCCCCCGCGCCGGACGGCGACGTCGTGCACCCGATGTCGAAGCCGGTGCACGTCCAGGGCGGTATCGCGGTGCTGAGCGGAACGCTGGCGCCGAAAGGCGCGGTCGTGAAGGTGGCCGGCCTCGATCAGATGCGCTTCGAGGGCCGGGCCCGCGTCTTCGACGGCGAAGACCTCGCGATGGCCGCGATCCTCGAGGGCCGGATCGAGCCGGGCGACATCGTCGTCATCCGTTACGAGGGACCGAAGGGCGGTCCCGGGATGCGCGAGATGCTCGCGGTCACCGGCGCGATGAAGGGCGCGGGCCGGGGCGCCGACTGCGCGCTGATCACCGACGGACGTTTCTCGGGCGGCACGCACGGCTTCTGTGTCGGTCATGTCGCGCCCGAGGCCGTCGACGGCGGTCCGATCGCGTTCATCGCCGAGGGCGACCGCATCGTGATCGACGCCGACGCGCACACCATCGACCTCATGGTCGACGACGTCGAGATCGCGAAGCGCAAGGTCGACTGGAAGCTTCCCGAGCCCCGCTACACGAGTGGCTTCCTCGCCAAGTACGCGCGACTCGCGCAGGGCGCCGAGACCGGCGCGATCACCAACATCTGATCGCGTCGACGCGCCTCACCCGTGCCCGAGATCCTCGAAGTGGAAACCGCGCGCCGGGTACTCGAGGCACGCGCGCTCAACCGCGAGATCGCAAGAGTCCACGCGCCCGACACCTGGTTCATGAAGCGCGGGACAACCGCGCCCGCGCTGCGGCACGCGCTCGTCGGCAACGCGTTCACGGCGGCTCGCCGCCGCGGCAAGCAGATCGTCCTCGACACCGAAAATCCCGATGTCCGGGTCGGCGTGCACCTCGGCATGAGCGGACGCGTGCTCGTCGACGACGAGGAAGCGGGCGATCCGCTCGTCTACGCCAGCAACCGGCGCATGGTGAAGTGGCATCGCTTCGGAGTGCACTTCGCCGACGGCGGCGACTTCATGTTGCGCGACCCGCGCCGCCTCGGTGCGGTCGAGCTCGACCCGGACGAGAGCCGCCTCGGTCCCGACGCCATGACATTGACATTCGCGCAGCTCGACCACGCGATCGCGAAGCGCACCGCGCCGATCAAGGCCGTGCTCATGGACCAGCACCGCATCGCGGGTCTCGGAAACCTGCTCGTCGACGAAGTGCTGTGGCGCGCCGGGATCGCTCCCGGCCGCGTCGCGTTCACGATCGACCCCGCCGAGCGCAAGGTGCTGCACAAGGCGATCCGCACGACGCTGCGTACCCTGGACCGGCGGGGCGGATCCCACACCGGCGACATGCCCCGGGCCCTCGAAGTCCCGTGCCCCCGCGACGGCGCCCCTCTTCGCCGCGACAAGGTCGCGGGCCGAACGACCTACTGGTGCCCCGTGCACCAACATTGAAAGACACGTTGACAAACGGTGTTATCATCCCCTCGATGTCCGCCGCCTACATTCTCGTAGTAGTTACGTAGCGCTCCGGCACGCCCACGCGCGCCGAGCGCTACATCGCCCCTCGCAACTGCGGGGGGTTTTTCATGTCCGGAATCGGAAGAAGAAGGAAACCATGAAGCTGACCGGAGCCCAGGCCCTCATCAAGAGCCTCGAGATGGAGCAGGTCGAGGTCATGTTCGGCCTCCCGGGAGGGGCGATCCTCCCGGTATACGACCCGCTCATCGATTCCTCGATCCGGCACATCCTGGTCCGCCACGAGCAGGGTGCGGGGCACATGGCGAGCGGCTACGCGCACGCGACCGGGCGTCCGGGCGTCGCGATGGTCACGAGTGGTCCGGCCGCCACCAACATCGTCACGCCGCTCTGCGACGCGTACATGGACTCGATCCCGATCGTGGTCATCACGGGTCAGGTCGCCTACTCCGTGATCGGCACCGACGCGTTCCAGGAGGCCGACACGGTCGGCATCACGATGCCGGTCACCAAGCACAACTGGTTGATCAGTGACGCGCAGGACATCCCGCGTGTCGTGCGCGAGGCGTTCCATGTCGCGACCACCGGTCGTCCCGGTCCGGTGCTCATCGACCTCCCGAAGGACGTCGCCAACGCGCCGATG
The DNA here is from genome assembly GCA_025463875.1 of Actinomycetes bacterium. Lineage (GTDB taxonomy): Bacteria > Actinomycetota > Acidimicrobiia > IMCC26256 > PALSA-610 > PALSA-610. The sequence goes on along the minus strand of JAODBI010000264.1, from coordinate 33,222 downwards.
GAGTGGTACTGGCCGGAGAAGGTCGACATGCCCGGCTACAAGCCGAACGTGAAGGGCCATCCCCGCCAGATCAAGGACGCGGCCAAGCTGATCAACGAGGCGCGCCAGCCGGTGATCTACGCGGGCGGCGGTATCATGCTCGCCAACGCGTCCAACGAGTTGCGCGCGCTGGCGGAGCTCACGGGCATCCCGGCGGTCACGACGCTGATGGGAAGGGGCGCTCTGCCCGACGAGCACCCGCTGTGCCTCGGCATGCCCGGTATGCACGGCAACTTCACCGCCGTCACCGCGATGCAGAAGGCCGACCTGCTGATCACGCTCGGCGCGCGCTTCGACGACCGCGTCACCGGCAAGGTGTCGGAATTCGCCAAGGACGCGAAGGTCATCCACGTCGACATCGATCCCGCGGAGCTGGGCAAGGTGCGCTTCGCCGACGTGCCGATCGTGGGCGACCTGCGCACGGTCATCGAGGAGATGATCAAGGCGCTGAAGTCGGAGCGGTCGAAGCAGGATCCGCCTGATCTCGCGCCGTGGCTGGCGACGATCCACGACTGGCAGGAGCGCTACCCGCTCAAGTACCGCCAGGAGGAGGGCGGACCGCTCAAGCCGCAGTTCGTCATCGAGAGCCTGCGCGACAACACGCCGGACGACTGCATCCTCGTGGCGGGCGTCGGCCAGCACCAGATGTGGGCGAGCCAGCTGTGGAAGTTCAAGCTGCCGAATACGTGGGTCAACTCGGGTGGCCTCGGCACGATGGGCTACGCGGTGCCGGCGGCGGTCGGCGCCAAGGTCGGCCGGCCCGATCGCATGGTGTGGGCCATCGACGGCGACGGTTGCTTCCAGATGACTGCCCAAGAGCTCGTTACCGCGGCATCGGAACGCATCCCGGTGAAGATCGCGATCCTCAACAACGCGTACCTCGGGATGGTGCGCCAGTGGCAGGAGCTCTTCTACGAGGAGCGCTACAGCGAGGTGTACCTGTCGCCCGATCTGCCCGACTACGTGAAGTGGGCGGAGGCGATGGGCTGCGTCGGCATGCGCGTCGACACGGCCGACGACGTCGTGGCGACGATCGAGAAGGCGAACGAGATCGACGACCGCCCGGTCGTGATCGACTTCCGTACCGACTGGCGCGAGAAGGTGTACCCGATGGTTGCCGCCGGTTCTTCGAACGACGACATCATCCTCGGCCCGGAGTTCGGGGAGGGTGGACGATGACGCTCGGGCCGAGTCCGCATCACATCCTGACCGTCACCGTCGAGAACAAACCGGGTGTGCTCTCCCGCGTCGCGGGACTCTTCTCGCGGCGCGCGTTCAATATCGTCTCGCTCGCGGTCAGTCCGACCGACGACGAGCGCTTCTCGCGCATGACGATCGTCGTCGATGCGGAGTCGGCCCCGCTCGAACAGGTCGTGAAGCAGCTCAACAAGCTGATCCCCGTCATCAAGATCACCGAGGTGTCGCCGGCGGAGGGCGTCGAGCGCGAGCTGATGCTCGTGATCGTCAAGGCCGCGGCCGAGACGCGCGGACAGGTGACGGAGTTGACCGCGATCTTCGAGGCCAAGATCGTCGACGTCGGCTACGACGCGATGACGATCATGGTGGTGGGCGAGCCCGAGAAGCTCGACGCCTTCAGCGATCTGGTCAAGCCGTTCGGCATCGTCGAGCTACAACGCACCGGGCGCATCGCGCTGCCGAAGCTCGCCCGGGAATCCACCCGGCTGCGTTCGGTCAAGACCGCCCGAGCCTGATTTCCGTTTCCGCGGGTCATTGACTACACTATTGCCGGTCTCTCGCAAGTTCGTTGCCCACACGAGGAGAGTTGTGATGCCCGCAACCGTGTACTACGAAAACGATGCCGATGTCGGCCTGATCTCCGACAAGCTGGTCGCGATCCTCGGCTACGGCTCACAGGGCCACGCGCACGCACTGAACCTGAAGGACTCGGGCATCGATGTCGTCGTCGGCCTGCGCGCCGGCTCGAAGTCGCAGGCGAAGGCGGAGGCTGCCGGTCTGCGTGTTCTCCCGACCGCCGACGCCGTGCGGGAGGCCGACATCATCATGGTGTTGTTGCCGGACACCGAGCAGAAGAAGGTCTACGAAGCCGACATCGCGCCGAACCTGGTCGACGGGAACTCGCTCGCGTTCGCGCACGGCTTCAACATCCACTTCGACCAGATCAAGCCGCCCGCGGGTGTCGACGTCTGGATGATCGCGCCCAAGGGCCCCGGTCATCTCGTGCGCCGCACGTATGAAGAAGGTGGCGGGGTTCCGTGTCTCGTCGCGGTGCACAATGACGCGACGGGCAAGGCCAAGCAGACCGGACTCGCCTACGCGCGCGGGATCGGCGGTACGCGCGCCGGCGTGCTCGACACGACGTTCGAGGAAGAGACCGAGACTGATCTCTTCGGCGAGCAGGTCGTGCTCTGCGGCGGTCTCGTCGAGCTCATCCGCAACGGCTACGACACGTTGGTCGAGGCCGGCTACCAACCGGAGAGCGCGTACTTCGAGACGCTGCACGAGGTGAAGCTCATCGTCGACCTGATCTACGAAGGCGGGATCGCAGCGATGAACTACTCGATCAGCGACACCGCCGAGTACGGCGAGATGTCGCGCGGTCCGCGGGTCGTCACCCCGCAGACGAAGGCGGAGATGAAGAAGATCCTCGGCGAGATCCAGTCGGGTGACTTCGCGCGCGAGTGGATCGCCGAGAACGAGAACGGGCGCCCGAATTTCGACCGCATGCGCGATGCCGCCGCGAAGCACCCGATCGAGAAGGTCGGCGCCGAGCTGCGGTCGATGATGCCGTGGATCGCGGCGGGCAAGAAGCGCGTCCAGGACGTCTCCGGAGGCTGATCGACAGGCGCCTCCGGCCGCGATTCGACCCTCGGCGTCGGTCAGATGATCTTGATCGCGTCGAGGACGCGGGCCGCGTAGGACTCGTCACCTTCGATCTGTACGCAGTCGCGCCACGGCGCGCGGCGTGTGCCCCAGATGACGAAGTCGTGATCAGTGCTGCGGACCCGTGCCGCGGCGTCGGGAGTCGCGGTCTCGCTGACGACGGTCCGACCGTCGTCGCCGCCCGGCGCAATGGTCCAGGTTCCGCCGCCCGGTCCGTCGAGGGCCAGCTCGATCGGACGGTCGACGACGTCGCGCAGCGCGTCGGCGCACATCCACGGAAGTCCGGCGAGCATCCATTCGATGGTGGGTCGTAGGCGTTGCTCGTCGCGCCGCGGTTGCTCGCGGTCGATCGAGCCGTTCGGCTTCAGGATGTCGTTGCGGAGGTGCGTGTAACCGTCGAAGAGGAACGTGCTCGGCAGGATCGACATCGGGTGCGTACCGAGATCGCCCATCGACAGCATCGTCTGGGCGAGCGGTGCGGTCTGCACGCTGGTGAAGAGGTTCGCGGCCTGCTCGCTGTACGTCTCGTACTCGTCGATCACGGCCTCGATCGGCCAGGTGCGGCGTTCGGCGACCGCGGGTTCCATCGCCCGCTCGGTGCCGGCGCTGGTGTCGGGCAGGAACGCGGGGTCGATCACACCGTGCAACGTGCACGCCATGTGTCCCATCACGTCGCGGATCGACCAGCCCGCGCACGCGGACGGCAGCTCCCACTCGTCGGCGGTGAGGCCGTTGGCGACGGTCAGGATCGCTTCGCGCTCGGCGCGGAATCCGTCGACGGCCAGCTGACTCATGGTGCCCCCTCGTCTTCCCTGCTTTTTGGTTGCCTGCTTGTGCGGAACTCAGCTCCGGGGTACCTGCGACCACGGCAGGTCCCGGTCGACGCGCGGCTCGCCGGGCAGGCCCAGGATGCGCTCCCCGAGGATATTTCGCATGATCTCGGACGTGCCACCCTCGATGGAATTGGCGCGGGCCCGGAGGAACATCTTGCGCGACGATCCGAGTGGCGCTTCGAGGCCGGCTTCGTCGGGCCGCCTGAACGTGTAGTCGTAGCCGACGATGCCGTCCGCGCCCAGGAGGTCGATGCACAACTCGTACGTCGCCTTGTTCACGTTGGCGAGCGCGAGCTTGGCGATCGAACCTTCGGGTCCGGGGTTGCCGGCGCGCGCCTTCGCGGCCGCCCGCTGGTTCGTGTAGCGCAGCACTTCGCTCTCGATCCAGAGTTGCGCGATGCGATCACGTGCGACGGGGTCGCGTTCGTCAATCGGACGGCGGTTCCACAGATCGAGCGCCTCCTGGATCCCCGAAACCCGTTTACTTCCGCTCGCGCCACCGCCCCCGCTCGCGGCTCCGATCGTGGTGCGCTCGTTCATCAACGTGGTCATGGAGACGCGCCATCCGTCGCCGATGTCGCCGATGCGATCGCCGTCGGCGATGCGCGCGTCCGTGAGGTACACCTCGTTGAACTCGGCCTCACCCGTTATCTGGCGCAGCGGCCGTACCTCGACCCCGGGCGCGTGCATGTCGAGCATGAAGTAGGTGAGGCCCTTGTGCTTCGGGAGCTCGGGGTCGGTACGGGCGACGAGCATTCCGCGGTCGGCGAGGTGCGCGAGCGTGTTCCAGACCTTCTGCCCGTTGGCCACCCACTCATCACCGTCGCGCACCGCGCGCGTGGCGAGACCGGCGAGGTCGGAGCCCGCTCCCGGCTCGGAGAAGAGTTGGCACCACACCTCTTCACCCGTGAACATCGGTCGCAGCGACCGTCGGCGCAGGTCGTCGCTGCCGTGCGTCACCATCGTCGGGCCCGCGAGCGACAGACCGAAGAACAACAGCCCGTGCGCAGGCTTCGCGCCCGCTTCGCGCAGTCGACGGTCGATGTGGCGCTGGGTGATCGGCGGGAGGTTGAGGCCGCCGAAGCCTTCCGGAAAGTGCACCCACGCGAGCCCGCGGTCGTATTGCGCACCGCGGAAGACGGGCTGTTCCGTCTGCTTCGGGTCGTGCGCCGCGAGCAGATCGTCGATCAGCGCATCGACGCGGGCGAGGTCGGTATCTGCCATCCGATGAGCGTAACGTCATCAAGTGCTTGGCGTGCTGGCCGTGGATCAGCCGGATCTGTTCTACGCCCGCCAGCAGATGGCTTTCTCGCTCGGGTTCCACATCGTGCTGGCGTGCATCGGGATGTCGGTGCCGTTCCTCGTCGTGCTCGCCGAGTGGAAAGGGCAGCGCACCGGCGATCCCGTCTACACGACGCTGGCGCGGCGCTGGGCGAAGGTCATGGGAGTGCTGTTCGCGGTCGGCGCGGTGTCCGGCACGATCCTCTCGTTCGAGTTCGGGATCCTGTGGCCGCGGTGGATGGGTCGCTTCGGCGACGTAATGGGTCTGCCGTTCGCGATGGAGGGCTTCGCATTCTTCCTCGAAGCCATCTTCATCGGGATCTATCTCTACGGTTGGGACCGGTTACCACCGCGCGTGCACCTGTGGTCCGGCGTCCCGATCGGAGTGGCAGGTGTCGCTTCGGCCTTCTTCGTTGTTGCCGCGAACGGCTGGATGAACGACCCGACCGGGTTCACGGTCGATGCGGCCGGCAACGTGACCCACGTCGATCCCTGGGCCGCGCTGTTCAACTCCGCGCTCTGGCCCGAGGCCATACACATGATCCTGGCCGCGTTCATCGTCGGCGGCTGTCTCGTCGCCATGCCGTACGGCTGGGCGATGCTGCGCGGCCGGCGCGCTCGCTACGAACGCGTCGGACTCCTCCTGCCTCTCACGGTCGCGATGCTCGCGGCCCCGCTGCAGATCGTCGTCGGCGACTGGGCGGCGCGCCACGTTGCCGAACATCAGCCCGCGAAGCTCGCGGCGATCGAAGGTCTGTACGCCACGACCAAGGATGCGCCGCTGCACATCGGTGGGATCTACATCGACAACGAGGTGAAGGGCGGTATCCGGATCCCCGACGGCCTGTCGATTCTCGCGTTCCACAATCCGAACGCCGTGGTGAAAGGGCTCGCCGAGGTTCCCCCCGCCGACCGCCCGCCGGTCAACGTCGTGCGCATCGCGTTCCAGCTCATGGTCGCGATCGGTACCGCGTTCGTGGGACTCGGGCTCTGGATGTTCCTGGCCTGGCGCCGACGGCAGAGTGTGCCCCGATCGCGTTGGTTCCTGCGGGGAGTGGTGTTCGCGGGACCGGCATCGGTTGTGGCGCTCGAGTGCGGCTGGATCACCACCGAGGTCGGTCGTCAACCGTGGATCGTGTGGAACGTCATGCGGGTGCGCGACGCGGTGACCGACGCGCCGAACATCCGGTACGGGTACTACCTGCTGTTGGTCGTCTACGCGTTCATGGCGCTGTTCTCGGTGATCGTCATACGACGACTCGTGGCGTCGCCGCTCCCGGCCGAACTGACCACAGTCGACGATACGGGCGCCGAGCCGTGAAGTTGGCCGAGGTGTGTGCGGCGGTCATGTTCGTCGGGATCACGCTGTACGCGTTGCTGGCCGGCGCCGACTTCGGCGCGGGGTTCTGGGATCTGGTCGCCGGGGGCGAAGAAAGGGGACGCGCGCCGCGCGCGTTGATCGAGGAGTCGATCGCCCCGGTCTGGGAGGCCAACCACGTGTGGTTGATCTTCGTGCTCGTGACGTTGTGGACTGCGTTCCCGTCGGCGTTCGCGTCGATCATGTCGACGCTCTACGTGCCGCTGACGTTGGCCGCGATCGGGATCATCCTGCGGGGCGCGGCGTTCGCGTTCCGCAAGGCGTCGGAGACGCTGCCGCTACGCCGTCTGTTCGGTGCAACCTTCGCGTCGTCGTCGGTGCTCACGCCGTTCATGTTCGGGGCGGTCGTGGGCGCCATCGCCTCGGGGCGCGTGCCGGCCGGTGAGCGGACCGGAAACGTGTTGGGCAGCTGGTTGAACCCGACGTCGATCCTCGGCGGCGTGCTCGCGGTGGTGACCTGCGCGTTCCTCGCCGCCGTCTATCTCACCGCCGACGCGGAACGTCGCGGACATCCCGATCTGGTTTCGGCGTTCCGGATGCGCGCGATCGCGAGCGCCGTGATCGCGGGGGCGGTCGCGCTCGCGGGCGTCTTCATCCTGCAACACGACGCTCCCGACCTCTTTCACGGTCTGACGCACCGCGGCGCTCCCTTGATCGCACTCTCGGCGGTCTCGGGGATCACGACGCTCGTGCTCCTGCTGCGAGACGCGTACGCCTGGGCGCGATTCGCGGCTGCGCTCGCGATCGTCGCCGTGCTCTTCGGTTGGGCCGCGGGTCAGTACCCGTACATGCTCGAGCACAGCCTCCGGATCTCCGACGCCGCGGGCGCGCACGCCACACTCGTGGCGATCCTCGCCGTCCTCGGAGTCGGCGCGCTCGTGCTCGTTCCCGCGCTCACGTGGTTGTTGGTGCTGACGCAACGGGGCACACTCTCGGCCTCGGCCGACCACTGACTATTCGGTGCCGACGCGCTACTTGGTCGTCGCGATCCCGCCGTCGACCGGAATGACCGCGCCCGTGATGTAGGCGCCCGCACGGCTCGCGAGGAAGATCGCGATGCCGGCCATGTCGTCGGGCCGGCCGATGCGCCCGAGCGGCGACGAACGCGCGATCGAGTCACCGAAGTCGCGCAACGTCGCGGCCATCATCTTCGACTCGAACGGTCCGGGCGCGACCGCGTTGACCGTGATGTTCTGGGGACCGAGTTGCCGCGCGAGGTGGCGCGTCAGCTGGTGGATCGCAGCCTTGCTCGTCGAGTACGCGTAGGTCTCGAGAAGAGGCACCTGGATGCCGTCGATGGAACCGATGTTGATGACGCGCGCGGGATCGTCGGCGGTGCCCGCGGCCGCGAGCGCGGGTACCAGCGCGCGCGTCAACAAGAAGGGCGCTTTGGTGTTGAGCGTCAGCACCTTGTCCCAAGCGTCGGCGGGATACTCGGCGAGCGGCGCGCCCCACGTAGCGCCCGCGTTGTTCACGAGAATGTCGAGCTGCGGCTCCCGTTCGGAGATCTCCGCCGCGAGCCGGTCGCACTCTTCGTCGCGCGAGAGGTCGGCGGGCAGGCTCACACACGTGCCGAGCTTCGACAGCTCGGCCGCGACCTCGTCGCCGACCTCGGCCTTGCGGGACGACACGTAGACCTTCGCCCCCGCCTCGACGTAGCCCCGGGCGATCATCAGGCCGATGCCCCGGGTTCCCCCCGTGACCACGGCCGATTTGCCGGCGATGTCGAACAGATCGGACACGGTGCCTCCCGGCGGGGGTGGACGGTCGGTGGGGCGGGCGGGCGGATATTACGGGTGATCCAGGTCGGGGGGCACGACGAACAGTTCTTCGGAAGAGTGTCGGAAGAGTGGTTGAATCGCTGGGTCTGTACCCGGGGGGCGCGTATGGGAACGGTCGAAGGGACCGCCTGGGAACACGACATGAAGCAACGCCTCATCGCCCGTGATCCCCGCGCCCTCACCGAGATGTACGACCAGTTCGGGTCGTACGTGTTCGGTCTCGCGGCCCGGGTGATCGGTGACCGCCGGGCGGCCGAGGACGTGACCCAGGACGTGTTCCTCCAGCTGTGGGAACGACCCGACGCGTTCGATCCCGAACGCGGCCGGCTGCGCACATTCGTGGGAACGCTTGCGCACCGCCGCGCGATCGATCTCGTGCGCCGGGAGGAAGCGCGCCGCCGCCGCACCGCGCGCGACGCGGCGAGCGTGCTGCCGATTCCCGACGTCGACGAGCTCGCGATCGCGATCGTCACGGCCGAGCATGTTCGTGCCGAGGTCGAGCAGCTGCCGGCCGAGCAACGAACGGCGATCGAGCTCGCGTACTTCGCCGGGCGGACGTATCGCCAGGTAGCGGAAGAGTTGGGTATCCCCGAAGGAACGGCCAAATCACGGATGCGGCTCGGGTTGCGGCGCATTGCGGACGCACTCGCCGCGAAGGGTATGGAGCACACATGGACCTGACGCCCGACGAGTTCGACGACCTCGTGGGTGCGTACGCGCTCGACGCGTGCGAACCCGATGAGGTCGAGGCGATGGAGCGCTATGTCGCGGCCAACCGCGACGCGGCGGCCGAGGTCGAGCGATTGCGTGTGGTCGCCTCGGGTATCGGCGCGGCGGGCGCGTCGCGTCCTCCGGTCGCGCTGCTCGAGCGGTTGTTGACTTCGGCCGCAGAGCGGGTCTCGCCGCTGCCGGCCGACGAGGCCCTGCAACGGGAGACCGACCGGTTCGACGCGTTCCTGGCCACGCTCGACGAACGCGATCTGGGAGCCCCGACCGAGAACGGCCTGACTGTGCGAGAGCTCGTGCAGCACGTCGAAGCGGTCGATCGCGCCTTCCTGGCCGCGGCCGACGATCCCACAGTCGCGTACATCGGCCCGGACGAGGTCGCGGCGATCACCGCGAGCGATCTCCCCGGTCGGGTCGACGAGTCGTTCACCGAGACGGTGACCCGATTCCGTCGGACGCGGGAGGTGCTCGCGGGCCTGCGCGCGCGGCTGCCCGCCGATCGCCGCGTTGCCGGGTACGGCCGGGACAACACCCTCGTGGTCCGCGCCTTCGAGACCTGGACGCACCATGAGGACGCCTGCCGAGCGCTCGGACGCGACGTCAGGCTCCCCGACGCCGAGGTGATGCGGACCATGGCCGAGCTCGCCATGAAGTCGCTCCCGTTGGCGCTCGCGGTCCGGGGAACCACGCAGCCCGGTCGCACGGCTCGGCTCGTCCTCGAGGGTGCCGGGGGTGGGGAGTGGTTCGTGCCCTGCGCGCCGGGCGAGACGCCGTCGTCCAGCGCCGACGTCGTGGTCCGGGCGTCGGTCGTGGATTGGTGCCGGCGGTTCGCGGACCGGATCGACGCCGACGAGGTCGGCATCTCCGTCGACGGCGACGCCGACCTCGCCCGCGAACTGATCAGCGCCGCGAACGTCTTCGCCGGTCTGTAGACGTCTCGAAAGATTTCTCTCAAGTTCTCCCGCGCCCGTGCCGATGAAGCGGTCGGGCGGAGGTGTAACCGGGAGGGTCTTTGCCGTCGGTTTGGCCGCGCGTGCGTACGAAGACCGACGGCGCCGCGCACGAGATCCGCCGGTACTTCCGTGAGGTCGATGCCGACTTCCTGGCGCCCCGAGCTGCGGCCCTCGTGTTCCTGGTGGGTGGCCTCCTCGCTCTCGCGGTGGCTCTGGTCGTGCCGGAGCTGCGCGGCGAGCGGTCGATCACCTTGCTCGCAGGCGTGGCGGCGGCGTTCGGAGCCGGCGCTCTCGCCGCTCCGTGGGAGCGCCTCGGACCGCAGGCGGAACTGGTGCTGCCCGTCTTCGCGTTCGTCCTCTTCGCGTGGGGCGGTGCTGTCGCGCAGGGCGCGCCTGTGCCCTATCTCGCGATGCTGCCCCTTCCCTTCGTCTTCGTCGGGATCACTCAGCGTCCGGGTACCTCGAGCGCGCTCGCCCCGGCGGCGGTCGTCGCACTCGCCGTCGCCGATCGGTTCGCGTTCGACGCGACATTCGTGTCGACGATCGTGTTCGCGTTGCCGATGCTGGTGCTTGTCGGCGAGGCTCTCGCGTTCGCCCACATGCGCCGGACCGACGCCGAAAGGCGCGTCGAACGTCTCCTCGACGCCGTTCGGATCCTGGCGCGCGTCGACGACCAGCGCCGCGGTGCGCAGCTCGTCGCGTCGTTGTCGGCCGAGCTTCTCGGTGCGGACGCGGTGGCGGTGCTGATCGCGGATCGCGCCGGCTCGCGCCGCCTGTTGAACCGGGCTTTCTTCGGCCATCCCGCGCTCGCGGAGTCGGCGCCGCTCCTCGTCGACGCGCTGGGTACCGCGGAGTTCGACGCGCACGCCACCCGCTTCATCGTCGACCCCGAGCGTGTGCGCGCCCTGGCGCCCGCTTCCGCCTGTGTCCGCGCGGCGGCGACTGTGCCGCTCCCCGGCTCCGGGCCCGTGCCGGTCGGCGTGATCATCGCGATGTGGACGACTCCGCGGCGCCATCTGCACGGATCGGCCCGCCAGGCCGCCGAGCTGCTGTCGGAGGAGGCCGGGCGCATGTTCCGCCGGCTTCGCACGTCGGCGGAGCTCACGCACGACGCCGCGACGGATCCGCTCACGCAGCTCGCGAACCGTCGGACCTTTGCCCGCGCGCTCGCAACGATGCAGCCGGGCGACGCGCTCGTGCTGGTGGATCTCGACAACTTCAAGCAGGTCAACGACCGGCACGGCCATCAGGTCGGCGACGAGACGTTGCGGTTGCTGGCCCGTCATCTACGCGACTCGGCGCGCCAGGTCGACTGCGTCGCGCGCTACGGCGGCGAGGAGTTCGCGGTGGTGCTGCCGGAAGCGGGGATCGCCGGCGCGCAGGCGATGCTCGGCCGGGTGCGTCGTTCGTGGGGAGCGCAGCAGCCGATCACCACGTTCTCGGCGGGTATTGCCGGCCACGAGCGCGGACGTTCGCCGCGGGAGACGCTCCGGCTCGCCGACGGCGCGCTCTACGCGGCCAAGGACGCGGGTCGCGACTGCGACATGCTCGCCGCCGAGTCGGAAGTCGAAGTCGTTCTGCCCTGACGACTCCATCGACCGTCGGACCCGGTGAAAGGCCCGGACGATCAGCCCGGCGGCGGGACCTCCGGCGTTGTGCTCGGCGGAGCCGCTGATCCGTCGCCGGCATCGGCGAGGTCGTTCGCTTCCATCTGCTTCTCGATCTCGCCGATCTCCGCGACCTTGGCGTCGATCTGTGCGGCCGCGTCGTCCGGTGCCTCGTTGCGCTTCTGCGCGACGACCAACGCGCCGATCTCCTGGCACAGGTCGTTGATCTTCTTCTGCAGCCGGACGTCTTCGATCTTCTCCTTGCCGACCGCGGTGGCGTGCTTGGCTTGATCGAGGCCCTTACCGGCGGCGTCTTTGACCTTGTCGAGAAAACCCATGTCGACCTCCGACGTGCGAGTGAACAGCGCGGAGGCTATCCGAGCGTGAGGCCTTTGTAACCGTCTCCGAAGCCGGCGGCGCGCAGCGCGGCCGCGTGCGGCGAGGTACGCGCCGGTTCGTCGTCGATCCGCTCGATGCGGATGCGGGGGAGGCGACCCTGTTTGTGCGCCTCGACCAGTGCTTCGGCCCATACGGGAGTGTCGTAGTCGCCGGCCGCTATGCCTGACGTCGAGCCGCCGGCGCCTCCGGCGGTCGGGAAGGTGACGAGACCCCTGCCGCCCCGCTCGAGATACGCCGCGCATTCTCCGTCGACGAGCACGACGAACGCGCCCGCCGAGCGCGAGGCGCGGGCCGAGCCGTCGGGCCGCTCGGGCCACGACAACGCGGCACCGTAGGGCTGGGCGGGATCGGTTGCCGCGACGACCAGGACGCGCGCCCGGCTGTCGGCGTCGATGGTGCGGTGCGCACGCAGCCGGTCGACCGCGCCGGGCAGCGCGAACTGGGCTGCGCCGAGCCCGTCGACGAACCAGCCGCGGCGGGCGCGTCCGGACTCCTCGAGCGCGCGCAGCACCGGATACACACCCGCGAAGCCGCCGGTCGCGCCTTCGGCCCGCACCGCTTCGCGGGTCACCACGCCCTGGCGCTCGAGCAGCTGCAGGGCGGCGGCGTGGGCCCGCTCGGTCGGGGTGGGCTCGGGTTCGAGGAGTGGGACGACGAGCGACCAACGCCCCGCGCCCGCGGGCGGGCCCAAGCGGCTGAGCCGGCCGGGATGCGGCCGGGCGCGCGGGGACCGCTTGGCTCCGGTGGTGCGGCGGGGCACGCGCAGCGGTCCGAAGGTGTCGTTCGTGACCTCGCCCGCCCACACCAGGTCCCAGAGCGCGGTGAGCACGAGGCGGTCGTCGGCCGTCCCGGTTGCGGCGACGAGGTCGGGCCAGAAGCTCGCGCCCGCGCGCAGCAGCCGGTCGCGGATTGCGTCGTGGATCTCGCCGTCGGGTGCGCCCTCGATCGTGGGGCGCGTGGCGAGGAGGCGCACGCGGTCGCGGAAGAACAGCCGGACACGGCCGTCGTCGGCGCCGAGCGCGCCCGCCCCGATCCACACCAGCTCGCCGGCCGCGCACAGCTCGTCGAGCATGCCCGGGCGATAGCCGTCGACGCGGGCCGGCAGCACGTCTCGTTCGAGAACCGACGCCGGTATAGCGACACCCTGCAGCTGTTCCAACGCCTCGACGAGCGCGTCGGTACCGCGCCGTCCTCGGCCGACGCCCTGCCAGGCGCACAGGAACCGCGCGTACGTGGAGGCGTCGACCGGTTCGATCTCATGGCGCAGCGCCGCGAGAGATCGGCGGCGCAGGATGCGGAGCACGTTCGTGTCACACCACTCGCGCTCGACGCCGCCGGGCCGGAACTCGCCGAACACGACACGGCCGTCGGTCTCGAGCCGGGTCAGCGCGTCGCGTGCACGTTCGGTGGAGATGCCGAAGCGCGCGGTCAGCTCCTCGATCGTGAACGGCACGTGGGTGCGGGCGTAGCGGGCGACGATGTCGTCGAGGGGTCGTTCGACCGGGTCGGTGAACGCGGAGGGCAGACCTTGGGGGATCGCCCACCCCAGCGCATCGCGCAACCGCGATGCATCTTCGGCCGCGGCCCAGCGACCGCCGATCTCGATCACCCGGCGCTCGGCCTGCAATGTCTCGATCCACACCTGGGGATCGGAGGCACACCGGGCGCGCACCTCTTCGAGGCTCAGCGGACCGAGGTCGGCGAGGAGGTCGTGCAGGTCGTCGGCGTGACGCGCGAAACGGGTGGGGATCAGTCGTTGCAGCTCCAACTCGAGCTGGGTGAGCGCCTCGGGATCGAGCAGCTCCCGCAGTTCCTCCGCGCCCATGAGATCGCGGAGCAGGTCGCGGTCGAGTGCGAGCGCAGCGGCCCGGCGCTCGGCGAGCGGCGCGTCGCCCTCGTACATGTACACGGCGATCCAGCCGAACAGCAAGGACTGGGCGAACGGCGACGCGCGCCGGGTCTCGACCGGAACGACCCGCAGCTTGCGCGAACGAATCTCGGTGAGCACCTCTCGCAACGCGGGCACGTCGAAGATGTCGCGCAGGCATTCGCGCGTGGTCTCGAGCAGCATCGGGAAGGTGGGGAACCCGCTCGCGACCTCGAGGAGATCGGCGGCGCGCTGGCGCTGTTGCCACAGCGGGGTGCGTTCACCCGGCCGGCGCCGGGGCAGGAGCAGCGCACGCGCCGCGTTCTCACGGAACTTCGACGCGAACAAGGACGTGTTCGGGAGCCCGGCGACGAGCAGCTCGTCGATCTCGTCGGGGTCGGGGAGCAGGAGCTCGGTCGCGACGTCGTCGAGCGATTCGGGGAGGCGCAGGATGATCCCGTCGTCGCTCCACAACACCTGGACGGGGAGGTCGGCGCGCGCCAGGCGTTCTTCGATCGCGAGGGCCCACGGCGCGTGGACGCGCGACCCGAACGGCGTGAGGATGCAGACCCGCCAATCGCCGATCTCGTCGGGGAACCGCTCGATGACGATCGTGCGATCGTCGGGGATTGCACCGGTCGACTCCGCCTGCTCGTCGAGATACATGCGGAGGTTGGACGCGGCGCGCGCGTCGAGGCCTCCGTCCTGCAGGATTGCCTCTGCCTTCGGACCGTCGACGGCGCGCAGCTCGCGCACGAGTCCGCCGAGGGCGCGGCCGAGCTCCAGCGGCCGGCCGGGGCGGTCGCCCTTCCAGAACGGCGTCTTCGCGGGCTCGCCGGGCGCGGGCGTGACCACCACGCGGTCGACGGTGATCTCCTCGATGCGCCACGTCGACGCGCCGAGCACGAAGCACTCTCCGACCCGGCTCTCGTAGACCATCTCCTCGTCGAGCTCACCGACCCGGCCCCCGTCGGGAAGGAAGACGCCGAACAGGCCGCGATCGGGGATCGTGCCGCCGCTCTGCACCGCAACGCTCTGCGCGCCTTCGCGGGCCCGGAGCCGGCCCGCGACGCGATCCCACACGACGCGCGGCCGCAGCCCGCTGAACCGGTCGGACGGATAGCGCCCGGCGAGCATGTCGAGGGTCTCCCGGAACGCGTCCTCGGACAGCTCGGCGAAGTTCGCGCACCGGCGGCAGAGCGCGTAGAGGTCGTCGACGCCCCATTCGTCGATCGCCACCGTCGCGACGATCTGTTGGGCGAGGACGTCGAGCGGGTTGCGGGGGTAACGCATCTCCTCGACGAGGCCCTCGCGCATGCGCCGCACGACGATGGCGGCTTCCAGGAGATCGCCGCGGTACTTCGGGAAGATCTTGCCCGTGCTCGGTTCGCCGACCTGGTGGCCGGCCCGACCGACGCGCTGGATGCCGCGCGCGACCGATCCCGGTGACTCGACGAGCACGACCAGGTCGACGGTGCCCATGTCGATACCGAGCTCGAGACTCGACGTGGCGACGATGCCCCGCAGCCGTCCTTCTTTCAGCTCGGACTCGACCTGCACGCGTTGCTCGCGCGCGAGTGATCCGTGATGCGCGCGCACGAGCTCTTCGCCGGCCAGCTCGTTGAGGCTCGCCGCGAGCCGTTCCGCGAGCCGTCGGGCGTTGCAGAACACGATCGTGGTGCGGTGCGCGCGGATCAGCTCCAGGATGCGCGGGTGCACGTGCGGCCAGATGCTGCTGTGCGCTTCGGGGTCGTCGAGCCCGAGCACACCCGCAGTGGCGCCGGACGCGGCGGAGTGCGCGCCCGGCTCGTTCATGTCGTCGACCGGCACGATCACCTCGACGTCGAGCGACTTGCGCGAACCCGCGTCGACGACTGTGACCGGACGTTGCCCGTGCTCGCCGAACCCTCCGAGGAAGCGCGCGATCTCGTCGAGGGGTCGCTGTGTGGCCGAAAGACCGATGCGTTGCGGTGGCTTGTCGGTGATCGCCTCGAGGCGCTCGAGCGACAGCATGAGGTGCGCGCCGCGCTTCGTGGGTGCCAGGGCGTGGATCTCGTCGATGATGACCGTCTCCACACCGCGCAGCGTCTCGCGGGCCCGCGACGTGAGCATCAGGTAGAGCGATTCGGGGGTGGTGATGAGGATGTCGGGCGGGTTCCGGACGAGCCGTTGGCGTTCCTTGGCGGGCGTGTCGCCGGTCCGCATCGCGACGACCGGCGCCTCGAAGGCGTCGCCGACGCGTTCGGCCGCGAGGGTGATGCCTGCGAGCGGCGAGCGCAGGTTCTTCTCGACGTCGAAGGCCAGCGCTCGCAGCGGCGAGACATAGAGCACGCGGCACCGGCGGTCCTTGGCCGGACGGGGGGTGACGCCGAGTTGGTCGATCGCCCAGAGGAATGCGGCGAGCGTTTTGCCCGATCCGGTCGGGGCCAGGAGGAGCGTGTGGTCGCCGTCGGCGATCGCCGGCCACCCCTGCGCCTGGGCGTCGGTGGGCGCGGCGAAGCTGGTCTCGAACCAGGCCCGTACGGGCGCACTGAAGCGGTCCAGCGCCATGCATTCACGGTATCGCCGGGGTGAGACGGTGACATCCCCGGTACTCGCCCGGGTAGTTCGTCCCGTCCGGGCGCAGCGCCCATGGGAGGCTGGGACCGATGACGAAGGGGATGAAGTTCGATTGAAGATGACCGACGGCATCGACGCGGACGACGACGGACCGTTGGCGGCCGGGGACTTCTCGGCGTGGCTCGCGGGCATGCATGCCGCGCTCCGCGCTGAGCAGGAATCGGACGTGCCGTGCGGCACGTGCACAGCGTGTTGCACGTCGTCGCAGTTCGTGCACATCGAGCCGGACGAGATCGACACGCTCGCGCATATTCCCAAGGAGTTGTTGTTCCCCGCGCCTCGCGCGCCGCGCGGCCACGTGCTGATGGGTTACGACGAACGCGGGCACTGCCCGATGCTCGTCGACGGCGGGTGCTCCATCTACGCGCACCGTCCTCGCACCTGTCGTACCTACGACTGCCGCATCTTTCCGGCGACCGGGGTAGAGGTCGACGCCGACGACGACACCAAGGTCGCGATCGGCCGGCGGTCGCGCCGCTGGCGGTTCAGCTTTCCCACACATGCGGACCGGGTCGCGTACGAGTCGACACGGTCGGCCGCCGCTTCGCTACGCGAACCCGCCGACGCGCCACCGAATGCGACCGGGCTCGCAGTGCGCGCGATCGAGCGCTCCGACTCGACGAGCTCCCGCGCCCACGACGACTAGCTGGGTTGCACGAGCGCGGCGGTGAAGCGGTCGCGTTCGCGCGCGACCGTTGCGCGGTGGACCTGCAGGCGTTCCATGTGCTGAGCGATCGTCCGGCCGCCCGCCGCGACCGGGTGCGTGTTGACGAAGTTCGTGACGTCGTCGGCGACACGGTCTTCGACGAGCCACGTCGTGCCCTCGATCACTCTCGGGATGAGCGACGGGCTGAAGCGCGCCTGCACCCGGTCCCAGTGGTCGCGCACGAACGCCCATGCCGCCGGACCGTGGTCGCGATTGCGCAGCGCGCGCTGCACGACGAACGGCCCGTTCTGGGCGCGGATCGCGTCTGACAACGCGAGCTCGACCGCGCGCAGCACGAGCGCCTCGTCGGGGAAGTCGCCCAGCGAATACAGGTAGCGAAGCTGTTCCTGCGGGTTGGTGGTCTTGTTCGCCCGTGCGATGAATTCGTCGAAGTCGTCCGCGGTGCTGTTGCCGGCGACGACGCTGATCGCCGCCGCCTGGACGTCGGCGTCGGCGCCGCCCCGTTCGTAGATCTCGCGTGCTCGCGCGATCGTCTCGGGATCCTTCGCGGTCGAGCCGAGCACGTTGACGAGCAGGCCGCGCAGCTGGCGCGTGCGGTCGTCGTCAGCCGGTGCGTCCCAACCGAAGCGTCGCATCGTGGGCTGGACAAGCTTCGCGATCTCGTCGCGCATCCGTTCCAACCCGTCGCCTTCGACGAGCCGGGAGGCTGCGCGCAGGTGACCGATCACGACGCGCCAGACCACGGGGTCGGCTTCGTCGGCAAAACGACGCGCGCACGCCAGGAACTCGGCCGCGGTCGCATGGCCGGCGAGGACCGATGCCCACAGGTCGTCGACCAGCGCGAACCGTTCGAGTGGCTGCAGGACGCCTCCGACGAGAAGCGCGTCGCGCGAGTCGGCCGTGTACGCGACCCGGTAGAAGCCTTCGCCCCCGGCGTTGAGCACCACCAACGAGCCTTCGGGTGCGGCGAGCGGCAAGGGCTGCGCTTCGGAGAGCAACGACATCGTCTCGGACGACTCCGCCGTGTGCAGGCGCGCGAGCACCGGCAACACCCATTTCTCGTCGTGCGGTTTGGTTCCGTACGAGAACCGGCGCTGCTCGATGACGCCGTCGTCGACGCTCACGACCGGGAATCCCGGTTGGAAGATCCAGGTATCCATGATTCGGCGCACCGGTTTACCCGTCGCCTCCTCCAGCGCGTCCCACAGATCGGTCGTCTCGGTATTCGACAGCTGGTAGCGCGCGAGATAGTGGCGTACGCCGGCGCGGAACGCGTCGGCGCCGAGCCACCGTTCCAGCATGCGCAGGACGGAGCCGCCCTTCTGGTAGGTGAGGAGGTCGAACATCCCGTCGGCGTCCTCGGGTGTGACCACCTCGTACTCGACCGGGCGGGTGTTCTCGAGCGCGTCGACGTCGAGCGCGGCCGCTCGGCCGAGTGCGAACTCGTCCCAGGTCTTCCACTCGGGCTTGTACGCGTCGACGCCGAGGTGCTCCATGAACGTGGCGAACGCCTCGTTCAGCCAGATGCCGTTCCACCACTTCATCGTGACGAGGTCGCCGAACCACATGTGCGCGATCTCGTGCACGATGGTGAGCGCCGCGCCCGACATCTCGTCGAGGGTGACTTCCTTCGGATCGAGGAGCAGGCGCGTCTCGCGGAACGTGACGCAGCCGAGGTTCTCCATCGCGCCGAAGGAGAAGTCGGGAAGGGCGACGAGGTCGCACTTCTCGCCGGGATACGGGATCCCGTAGTAGTCGGCGAAGAACTCGATCGCGAACGTGCCCACGTCGAGCGCGAACCGGGTGAGGTGACCGCGTCCCGGAACGTGCGCCACTCTCACCGCGACGCCGCCCGCGTCGACCGGTTCGGTCACCTCGAGCGGACCGACGACCCATGCGACGAGATAGGTCGACATCGGGATCGTCGGGCCGAATCGGACACGGATGTCGCCGTCGGGGAGCTTCTCGCGGTCGATCTCGGGGCCGTTGGAGATGGCCAGCAGACCGTCGGCGACAACGAGCGTGATCGCGAAGATCGCCTTGAACTCGGGCTCGTCGAAGCACGGGAACGCCGCCCGGGCATGCGGGGCCTCGAACTGCGTGGCCGCGAGAACGCGTTCGACACCCGCCTCGTCGACGTAGGTGCTGCGGTAGAAGCCGAGCAGGCCGTGGCTGATCTCACCGTCGAACTGCAGCTCCAGTACAGCGTCTCCGGCCGCCAACGTCCGATTCGCGGTGACGACGATCTGCTCGCGCTCGGCGTCGATCGTCAGTGCCGCGTCGATCGGCACCTGGCCCTGGCTGAGCTCGACGAGGGTGACCTGCAACCCCTTGGAGTTGAAGACGATCGTGTCGGTGGGCTCGGAGAGCTCGAGCGCGATGACCACCTCGCCCGCGAACGTGGACGCCGCCAGATCGGGGGCGATCAGCAGCTCGTAGCGGCGGGGACGAGTCGTGGTGGGGAGTCGAGCGGGGTGTTTCATCGGGTCGGAAGCGTAGGGGCTCGCGAGATCCTTCTCAGGGGTTGTCGATTGCGACCGATATACGAGGAGTCCGAGACGTGCCACCCACCTGGCTACCCAGCTGCCCGGCGGTGGGCCTCAACGGGGGCGCAAACAATGGCGACAGCCGAGACAAACGACCTGATCACCGAAGTGACCCAGCTGCCCGTGCAGCCGGGCGCGGCGATGCGTCTCCTCTGGATGCTCGAGGACCCCCGCACCTCGGCGGCCGACCTCGGTCGCCTGATCGAGTCCGATCCGGCACTCTCCACACAAGTGATCCGGCTTGCCAACACCGCGTTCTACGGCCTGTCCGGAAAGGTGTCGTCCGCGTGGCGCGCCGTGACGGTCCTCGGCCTGGCCACGGTCCGGGCGATCGCGACGACCTCCGCCTTCGACCTCTTCTCGGAAAAGGGCCGCTCCGTTCCCGACGACTTCTGGCCGCACTCGGTCACGACCGCGGCCGCCGCGGCCGCGATCGCGCGCCGGGTCGGCATCCAACCCAACGACGCATTCAGCTCCGGTCTCCTCCACGACCTCGGCGCCGCGCTGGTCTTCCGCCGCGCGCCCCGTCGTTACGACACGGTGCTCGAGTTGCTTGCGGGCGATCCGACGCTCTCGCGTCTCGACGCCGAGCGCATGGAGTTCGGCATGACGCACGCCGAGGTCGGCGCCGCGGCACTTTCGGTGATGCGCTTCCCGGCCGAGATGGTGGAAGCGATCGGCGCGCATCACACGGCTCCCGCGGAGATCACGTCGACCCTCGGTCGCGTCCTCGTCGCCGCCGACTCGGTCGCGATCGAGATCGACCAGGTGAAGACGGAGCAGAACGCACCGCTCGACGAAGCCCTCGCCGCGCTCGAGATGCCCGCGGGTGCCGGTGAGTCGCTGCTCGCCGAGGTGCGCGCCGACCAGGACAACCTGGCCGGCTTCCTCACGGTTCGCTAACCGGCTCGAGCGAGGTACGGGCTTCGCCGAGGATCTCGTCCGCCCACGAGACGTCGGGCCGGGCGCGGCGGCGGTCGGCCATCGAGTCGGGGACGTCGATCTCCAGGCGCACGAGCGCGCCGCCGAGGGTCTTGCCCAGGCCGTCGGCGCGCAGCGTTCGGGGACCGCCACCACCGAGCGCGCCCTGCATCACGAAGTTGAGAGCGCGCACGTTCGCGGCCTGGTACCGATCGACCCGGCCGAGCACCATCGCGCCGAAGTGCTCCTTCACCCGCGCCGCGGTGACTTCGCGCACGATGAGGGCGTACGTCTCGTCGTCGTCGGCGAAGATCGCGACGTTCGCGACGTCGCCCTTGTCGCCGGCGCGATACCCGCAGAGCTCGCGCAACGCGAGGCGGGCCACTACCTGACCTCCTCGAGCACGACCCGCACGTCGGAGTCGACGACGGTCTTGTCGATGAGTGTCGGCCAGATGGTGAGCAACTCAGTCGAGCTGCCCCCACCGCCACGTCCGGCGCCGGTCATTCCCGCGGGCGGTGCCGAGAGCGTCAGCGGGACGAGCTCGCGGCCGACCAGTCCGGCGGTGCGCTGGTCGGCACACCGCCAGGCAACGCGCAACGTGCACTCGGGCGGTTCCTCGCGCGCGGGAGGCACGGTCGGTCCGCCGAGCGCGTTCACGCCCCAGTACTCGACGAGCCACTCGTCGACGGCGAGCTCCGCGAGCTCGACGCGCTTGCGCAGGATCGCGGCTGTCGCCTTCGCCTTCTCGTAGGCGTCGGGCCACGAGAACGCGACGCGCGCTTCGCCCGCCCACCCCGCGTGCGATGACAGCAGCAGCTTGTACGTGTCGGTCGCGGGCGTGCCGCGCACGCCGGTGATACGCACACGGTCGTCGGGGAGATCTTCGAAGCGGGCCGAGGTGAAGTCGGCGACGACGTCGGGCGAGAGGTAGCGCGCCGGATCGTGCACCTCGTACAGCAACTGGTGCCGGAGTGTGTCGGTCGACACTCGACCGCCCGCGCCTTTCGGCTTCGAGATGACCGCGGTGCCGTCCGCCTCGACGGTCGCGATCGGATACGGAAGGTCCCACGGATGCGGGAGTGCCCACCAGTCGCCGGAGTAGTTGCCGCCGAGACTCTGACCCGAGCACTCGAGCAGATGCCCGACGAGGATCCCGGCGGCGAGGCGGTCCCAGTCGTCCCAGCTCCAGCCGTGCTCGTGCACGAGCGGAGCGAGGAAGAGCGACGCATCGGCGACGCGCCCGGTGATCACGATGTCGGCCCCTTGCGCGAGGGCGTCCACGATGGGACGCGCACCGAGGTACGCCGATGCGAACAACGGCGACCCGGGGAACGCGTCGAACGCGGCGCCGGTGTCGATGTGTGCGAGCGCCTGGCCCGCGTCCGCGTGCAACGCCGGAAGGCGCGCGAGCACGTCGTCGCCGACCACGGTCGCGATCTTGACGCCGGTGACACCGAGCTTGCGCGCGGTGTCGACCGCGGCGCGCGCGGCGGCGGTCGGGTTGATGCCGCCGGCGTTCGTGATCACCTTGGTGCGACCGTCGGCGACGAACGGCAACGCGCGGGCCAGGTACGCGGGAAGATCGCGCGTGTACCCGCGCGCTTCGTCGCGTTGGCGATCCTTCTGCAGGATCGCCAGGGTCAACTCGGCCAGCGCTTCGAGGCAGAGATAGTCGACGCCCTCCGCGAGCAATGCGTCGACCGCGGTGGGTGTGTCGCCGTAGAAACCCTGTCCGCCCGCGACAACTACCTCAGGCATGGCGACCTCATCATCGACGAACTCGGACATCGGCGTCAGGCATGCACCATCGGCACACGGTCGATCCACGGGTTCGCCTGCTCGAGTTGCGCGGCGACGCGCAGGAGGAGGTCTTCGCGCCCGTAGGCGCCCATCAGTTGCACGCCGATCGGCAGGTTCTCGGCGTTCCAGTGCATGGGCAGCGAGATCGCGGGCTCTCCGGTCATGTTGGCCAGTGGCGTGTACGGGACGAATGTCGCGGCGCGCCGGAAACCGAGCAGCGGCTCGTCGGGCGTCGTGAACGTACCGAGCGCGACCGGCGGTTCACCGAGCGTCGGTGTGAGCAGCAGGTCGTAGCCCGACGCGTACCACTCCTCGACCGCGCGCCCGAGCTCGAGGGCGGCGTGTTGGGCCTCGATGAAGTCGGGTGCGGTGATCGATTTCCCCATCTCGGCCAGCGACCACGTGAGCGGTTCCACGTCGTCGGCCGTGATCTCGCGGCCGACCTTCTTCTCCCAGTAGCGCAAGTTGTAGACGAGCGTCGCCGCCCACAACGTGGTGAAGTGGCCGACGAGCGCGGCATCAACGAGCGCGGTCGGGAAGGTCTCTTCGACGGTGTGGCCGAGGGACTCGAGCAGCCGGGCCGTCTCGCCGGCCGCGGTCACGCAGTCGGGATGGATCTCGCCCGTCTCGAGCGGATTGTGGGTGAGCAGGCCGATGCGCAGCTTGCCGGGATCCGCGCCGACCTCGGTGCTGTACGGACGCGCGGGCGCGGGCGCGCGGACGGTGTCGCCGGTCGCGCCGCCGTGCACCGCGTCGAGCACGCCCGCCGTGTCGCGCACCGTGCGCGTCACACACAGCTCGACGATCAACAGGTCGTCGACGACGCTGAAATCGGGCAACAACGACGTGCGGCCCCGTGAGGGCTTGAGGCCGACCAGACCGCAGCAGCTCGCCGGGATGCGGATCGAGCCACCACCGTCGTTCGCGTGCCCGACCGCCACCATCCCGCTCGCGACCGCGGCGGCCGAACCGCCGCTCGAGCCTCCGGTCGTCCGGCTCGGGTCCCACGGATTATGCGTCGCGCCGTACGCCTCGGGCTCGGTCGTGGGCACGATGCCGAGCTCGGGCGTGTTCGTACGCCCGATGCACACGAAGCCGGCATCGAGATACCTCTGCGCGAGTGCGTCGGTGTGGTCGGCGACGTACGCGGCATCGCGCAGGAACTTCATGCCCTCGTGTTGGGGATCGCCCTCGATGGCGGCGAACAGGTCCTTGAGCACGAGTGGCACGCCGCGGAACGGACCGTCCGGCAGCGCGCCGCGCGCCTCGGTGCGCGCCTTGTCGAAGCGCGGATGGATCACCGCGTTCAGCTCGGGATCGAGCTTCTCGACGCGGGCGATCGCGTCGTCGACCAGCTCGAGCGCCGACGCCTCTCCCGAGCGCACGAGCTCGGCCTGCGCAGTTGCATCGAGGTACGTGTCGGCCATGCGGGACCTCCCTGATCCTTCCGATGGGTTACGCGTGTACGGGCGGACGCGCGTCGGCCCAGGATTGCGCGTGCTCGACCTGGGCGGCGACGCGGAACAGGACGTCTTCGCGGTACGGGGCGCCGACGAGTTGCACCCCGACCGGAAGGCCGCGGCCCGACATCGCGAGCGGCAACGACATCGCGGGCTGGCCGGTCACGTTGAACGGCGCCGCGAAGATCGCGAACGGCAGCAGACGCGAGCCGCCGGTCGCGGGATCGGTGAGATCACCGAGCGCAGGCGGCGGCTCTGCCACCATCGGGGTGAGCAACAGGTCGAACCCGTCGTCGAGCCACCACGAGATCGCGCGCCGGCTCCACGCCTGCATCTTCGTCAGCGCCCGCACGTAGCCGCCGGCGTCGAAGACCGCGCCCGCCTCGTAGTTCGCCCACGTCGAGGGTTCCATGTCGTCGGCGGTGACCGGACGCCCGATCCTCTCGGCGACCTCGGCCAGATCGGCGCGTAACGACGAGAGCATCACCGTCGTGAACGTCTCGAGCAACACGCCATCGTCGAGCGCGGTGGGCGCGGCTTCGACGACGGTGTGGCCCAGTGACTCGAGCAGCATCGCAGCCGCGTCGACCGCGGCGACGCACTCGGGGTCGACGGCCGCGAGGCCGAGCGGCGCGCCCGTGCGCACTCCGATCTTCAAGTTGCCGGGTTGCGTTCCAACCTCGGCGACGTACGCGCGGCCGGGCGGCGGCGCCGTGTACCAATCTCCGGTTGCGTAACCCTGCAGGATGTCGAGCACCCCCGCGCTGTCGCGCACGCTGCGCGTCACAACGTGCCGCATGACGAGACCGGCCCACGCCTCGTGCTCGGCCGGACCGAGCGACACGCGGCCGCGCGTGGGCTTCAGGCCGAAGAGGCCGCACATGCTCGCGGGTATGCGGATGGAGCCGCCGCCGTCGCCGGCGTGACCGACCGGGACCATGCCACTCGCGACCGCAGCGGCCGAGCCACCGCTCGAACCGCCGGGGCTGTGCGCGGTGTTCCACGGGTTGTGCGTGGGCCCGTACGCCTGCGGTTCGGTCGTGGGCATCAGGCCGAACTCGGGCGTGTTCGTCTTGCCCACGATCACGAA
Source organism: Actinomycetes bacterium (assembly GCA_025463875.1). Taxonomy (GTDB): domain Bacteria; phylum Actinomycetota; class Acidimicrobiia; order IMCC26256; family PALSA-610; genus PALSA-610. The sequence goes on along the minus strand of JAODBI010000264.1, from coordinate 8,390 downwards.
TCCCGCCCGCTCGAGCCGCTCGAAGATGTAGCTCGTGACCGCGGCCACGTAGTTCGCCGCCTTCAACGCCTTGTTGCCGGCGTGGTACGGCGCACCGGCGAGCGTTCCGTCGAGATCCTTGACGACGAGGGGCACGCCGGTGAACGGACCCGAAGGAAGTCCGTCCCGTACCGCGGTCCGGGCTCGTTCGTAGAGCGGATGGATCACCGCGTTGAGCTCACCGTTGACCTTCTCGATCCGCTCGATCGCGCCGTCGACGAGCTCGGCGGCCGACGCGTCGCCGTTGCGAACCAACTCGGCTTGTGCGGTGGCGTCGAGAACGGAGAGGTCGGTCATGGTCGTGGGGGCTCCCGCGTCGGATGCGTTGGTGACGGACGCTACTTCGGCGATCGCAGGTACGCTCGGGCGGTGGGCGCCTTCCTGTATGGCCCGGTGCACGGGTTCATGCTCTGGAACATCTTCCTCGCCGCGGTACCGGCGGTCCTCGCGCTTGCACTGTTCCCGACTTCGGTGCGGCGCGGTGTCGCGTGGTGGCTCGGGTTCGGGGCGTGGGTGTTGTTCCTGCCCAACGCGCCGTACCTGTTGACCGATGTGGTGCACATGGTCCACGACATCAAGCTCGCGTCGTCCGACAGTTGGGCTTACGTGGTGATCGTCACCTACGGCACGCTGTTCGCTTTCGGTCTTGCGTCATACGCGCTCTCACTCCAGCTCTTCCGTCGCTTCCTGCACCGCACTGTGCGGTCGCGCTTCGTCGCACCTGCGATCGTGCTCGTGCACGCATTGTGTGTGCTCGCGATGTACCTCGGCCGCTTCATCCGGTTGAACAGCTGGGACGTGCTCGTGGCGCCCGGAACGGTCCTGAGCTCCGTCCTGCACGTCCCGCGGCCGATGACCGTTGTCGTGCTGGCGGTGATGTTCGTGGTCGTGGGGGTCGGTGTGCTCGTGACGCTTGCGATCGCCGACAACGTGTTCGCCCGCGCTCGCCGCCTTCTCTAGCGCCCGCGGTTCGCGCCGCCGACGTCCCAACCTCGCAGGTCGACGGCCCAGGTGTCGACGACGGTCGCGTCGAAGTCGAGGCTCTCGGCGAGGTGCATGCGGTCGTGGTACGCGATCGTCGGGTCGATGTGCGCGGGCCACACCACCACCCGATCCCCGACGCGCATGGGTGCGTGCGGTGTGAACGTGAGGTGCTCGTCGGAGACGAACAACACGTCCGCGTCGTCGACGCTCGGGTTGCCGTGGTCCATGCCCATCGCCTTCAACCCGCAGTCGGCGACCGTCCAACGGTCGTTGGCGTGGATGACGGTCGCGACGATCGCGAGTGCGCGCCGGAACGGGATGTCGAGCTTGCCGTAGTCGCCGTCCATGAGCGCGTACGAGCCGGCCTGGATCTCCGTCGCCGCGGTGTTGAGGTCGAACGTGCCGGTCCCACCCGCCGAGACGACGTCGCCGCCCACTGCTTGTGCGACGCGTGCCAACCGCTCCATCGCCTGAACCGTCTTGGCCTCGCGCTCGGCGCGGTCCGGAATCAGGACCGCGTGCCCCTCGTAGCCCATGACCCCGCGCACATCGAGGCCGGCGGCGCGTGCGCGATCCGCGAGCCGGGGCGCGTCCTCGGGACGGCATCCACACCGAGGGAGATAGACGTTGACGTCGACGAGCACCTCCTGGATGCCGTTGGCCGCGGCCGCGTCGACCGTCTCGTCGCTGTCGACCGCAACGGTGACGCGCGCCGGGCACTCGGCGAGCGCGCGCAGCCGCGTCGAGTCGACGCATTCGTTGGCGAGCAACAGGTCGTCTGCGAGGCCGGCGTGCGCCATCCCGACGATCTCCCGCGGCGTCGCCGCGGTGAAATGCAGATGACCGCGGCGCGCCTGCTCCTTTGCGAGCGAGGTGCACTTGTGCGCCTTCACGTGGGGACGGAGCCGAGCGCCCGGGAGCGCCGCGCTCATCGCGTCGAGGTTGTGGGCGAATGCCGTCGTGTCGACGACGAGCGCAGGAGTCGGGAGGTCGGCGATGCTCGTCACGCGTGGGAGCATGGCACGACATGCCGACTCCTGCCGAAGAACGAACGCCGACCGATCGCGACTGGCACACCGACGAGTTGCCGCCGCTCCCGCAACGCGACTTCCTGATTCCGGCGACGCGATGGGTCGAAGCGCCGCCCGAGCTGGTCGCGCTCGGCACCGACATCGGCGTCGATCTTGTTGCCTTCAAGCGCCGGATCGGGCGGTATCTGCTGTGGCGCGCCGGACCGGCGGTCAAAGCCGACGCGAGTTACATGGCGGTCGACGCGGACGACCTCGGCCGGCGGTTCACGTACCGGCTGTCGCCGGACGGGTCGGGAGAGGGCGTGGGTCCGGACGGGCGCGGGCACACGCGGTTTCGGACGTGGAAGGAGGCGCTGCGTGACGACGTCTGATCCCTCTGCGCCCGACAACCCCTTCGCGGCCGCGGACGTCGGAGCGTTGTACAGGCACGGTCGCCCGGACCATCACCCGCGCACGCTCGGGCGATTGCGCGCGCTGCTGGCGGCGACCGGCGCACAGTCCGACGTCGATCGCGCGATCGACGTCGCGTGCGGCACCGGCCTGTCGACTGTGGCGCTCGCGGACCTCGCGGGCACGGTCGTCGGTCTCGACCTCTCGCCCGAGATGATGCGCGTCGCGCCGCGGGTCGCGAACGTCACGTACGCGCTCGGCCGCGCCGAGCAGCTCGGTTTCGCCGATGGTGCGTTCGACGCGGTGACGTGCTCGTCGGGAGTCCACTGGTTCGACCAGGAACGCTTCTTCGAGGAGCTCCGCCGCGCGGTGCGTCCCGGCGGTTGGGTCGGTCTGTACGACCACTACTTCATGGGCATGCGCACGGTCGACGGCTTCGACAAGTGGGTCCGTGAGCTGTTCGCGCGCTATCCGCTCCCGCCGCGCAACCCGCAGGTCGGCGACCCGCGCTCGGAGACACCCGACGGCTTCGAGGTTCTCGGCACCGACACGTTCGAGGACCCGATCGACATGACGCACGAGGCGTTCGTCGACTACCAGATCACGGTCAGCAGTTGTGTCGCGGCCGCGGAGCGCGGCACGCCGCGTTCCGAGATTCGCAGCTGGCTCCTCGAGTCGACTGCGCCGCTCTTCGATTCGTCGACCCGGTCGGTGCTCTTCGTCGGCACGATCACGTGCCTGCGCCGTCTCCCGTAGCCCGCTCGCGCAGGAGGCGGCGCAGTGGCTTGCCGCTCGTCGTGCGCGGGATCTCCGCGACGGTGTGCGCGGCCCGGGGCAACTTGGGCCCGCTGAGGTGTTCGCGCGCGAAATCGCGCAGCTCGGCGAGGCTCGGGGCGCGGGTCTCGGGGCGAGGAACGACGAACGCGACGACGAGCTCGCCCCATTCGTCGTCGGGAACGCCCACGACCGACACATCGTGCACGTGCGGATGTCGCGCGAGCACAGCCTCGACTTCGGTGGGGCTCACGTTGACTCCGCCGGTGATGACGAGATCCTTCACGCGGTCGGTCACGTGCACGCGCCCGTCGCCGTCGATCGCGCCGATGTCGCCGGTGCGGAACCAGCCGTCGGCATCGAACGCGGCCTGCGAACGCTCGGGGTCGAGCCGGTAGCCGCGCATCACCATGAGCCCGCGCACGAGGATCTCGCCGTCGGCCGCGGTGCGCACCTCGGCGCCGTCGATCGGAGTGCCGTCGAGCGCGAAGCCGCCCCACGTCTCCGACAGGCCGTACGCGTCAATGACGCGTGCGCCCGCATCCTCGGCGCGTGCCCGCAACGCAGGCGGGCAGGGCGCGCCACCGGCGATCACCCAACGAAAGTCGTGCAACGGCGCGCCCGCGTCGAGCAACCGGCGGATCGTGGTGGGCACGAGCGAGACGATCGTCGTTCCCTCGGCACGCGGCGACCGTGCAACGCGTTCGACGTCGAAGTGCGCGTGCACCGTGCAGGGCACTCCCGTCACGTACGAACGCGCCAGCGCGCCGAGGCTGGCGACGTGGTGCAGCGGGAGACACGCGAGCCAACGATCGCCCGGTCCCGCGTCGAGACCGGCGGAGTAGCCGCGCCCCATCGCGTCCATGCCGGCGCGGGTGAGCTCGACCCCCTTGGGCGTGCCCTCGGTCCCGCTCGTGACCACGACGGCCGCCGTGCCGGCCGGCGCCGGTACACCGCCCGGAAATGCCGACCGCGATCCCCCCGGTTGTCCGCGATCGGCGACGACATGCGTCGGTCGCAACCGCGCGAGCAGCGTCGTGATCTCGGCGGGCGTGAAGGCGGGATTGATCGGGAGGATCGCCCGCCCGCCGTCCCAGGCGCGCCGGGCGGCTTCGGCCAGCGGCGCCCCGGCGCCGACGAAGGCGACGACGTCGCACTCGTCGCCGGCGCTCATGCTCCGCGCCCGCGGGCGCCGGTCATGCTCGGGTTGGGTCGGGCCCGCTCACGCTCGGTACCCTAACCGTAGGAGTGATCACTCCCAGAATCTCTCGCCCGCCTCGAACCCCACCGGGAGGCCCCATGGAGCCTGTGATCCGGCCCGGCGCCGAGTGGAAGCCCGGCACTCCCGACGGCTTCACCGACGTCACCTACGAGACCTCCGACGGCATGGCCAAGATCACGATCTGCCGGCCCGAGGTGCGCAACGCGTTCCGGCCGCAGACGCTGTTCGAGCTCCGGGACGCGTTCGAGATCGCCCGCGACGACCCGGAGGTCGGCGTCGTCATCTTCACCGGCGAGGGACCCGACGCGTTCTGCTCGGGCGGCGACCAGCGCGTCCGCGGCGACGACGGCTACCGCGACGAGAAGGGCATCGGCCGCCTCAACGTCCTCGATCTGCAGATCCAGATCCGCCGGCTCCCGAAACCGGTCGTCGCAATGGTCGCGGGGTACGCGATCGGCGGCGGTCACGTGTTGCACATCGTCTGTGATCTCACGATCGCGGCCGACAACGCGCGGTTCGGTCAGACCGGTCCTCGGGTCGGTTCGTTCGACGGCGGCTTCGGCTCGGGTCTGCTCGCGCGCATCGTCGGTCAGAAGAAGGCGCGCGAGATCTGGTACCTGTGCGAGCAGTACGACGCGCCGGCCGCGCTCGACATGGGACTCGTCAACAAGGTCGTCCCGCTGGCCGACCTCGAAGTGGAGACGGTCGCGTGGGCGCGCAAGATGCTGCAGCACTCGCCGCTTGCCCTCCGCATGCTGAAAGCCTCGATGAACGCGGCCGACGACGGCCTCGCCGGCATCCAACAGCTCGCGGGCGACGCCACGTTGCTCTACTACATGACCGAGGAAGCGCAGGAGGGCAAGAACGCGTACCTCGAGAAGCGCCGGCCGGAGTTCGAGCGATTCCCGAAGCGCCCGTGACGACCCGCGAATGACCACTGCGAGGCTGTGGTACCAGGGCGCGCGGCCGAAGACGTTGGGTGCCGCGCTCTCGCCGGTCCTCGTCGGCACTGCCGCGGGTTCGCTCGACGGACCGATCAACTGGCCCCGCGCCGCCGCCGCGGCCGCGGTCGCGCTTGCGCTGCAGATCGGCGTGAACTTCGCGAACGACTATTCCGACGGCGTGCGCGGAACCGACGCGCAACGGCGCGGTCCGGTGCGGCTCACGGCCACCGGGCTCGCGACGCCGCGCGCGGTCCGGAACGCGGCGATCCTCGCCTTCGCGTTGGCGGCAGTGGTCGGCGCGGTGCTCTCGCTCGTGGTCAACCCGTGGCTGCTGCTCGTCGGGGTCGCGGCGATCGGGGCCGCCGTCACGTACACGGGCGGCCCGAAGCCCTACGGCTACATCGGCCTGGGCGAGGTGATGGTGCTCGTGTTCTTCGGCTTCGTCGCGACCGCCGGGAGCGCGTACGTGCAGCACGGGACGCTGCCCGGCGTCGCCTGGGTCGCGGCGCTCGCGGCCGGCCTCCCGGCGTGCGGCATCCTCCTCGCGAACAACGTGCGCGATGTCGACACGGACCGCGTCACGGGCAAACGCACCGTGGCCGTACGCATCGGCGCGGCGCGGGCGCGCATGCTCTACGTCGTGTGCATCGTGGGTGCGATCGTCGCCGTCGTTGCGTGCGGAGCGTTCGTGCCGAGCGCGCTGTTGGCCGTCGTCGCGCTTCCGCTCGCCGTGGCGCCGGTCCGCGCCATGTTGACGCGCCACGATCCACCCGGTCTGATCGCCGCGCTCGTGGGCACGGTCCGATTCCAGCTCGTGCTGTGCATCCTGCTCGCGATCGGGCTCTGGGCCGGCTAGCGGTGACGATCGGCGAACGACGCGATGAATCCCCCGAGCACCGCCGGCTGTTCGAGCGGCAACGCGTGACCGCCGTCGAGGCGTACGTGCACGACGTCGCCCCTCATGCGTTCGAGCATCGTGAGCGCGAGCTTCTCGTACTTGGCATCGGTCGTTCCGGTCACGAGTGCGATCGGCATCTCGAGCTCGGCGAGCCGGTCCCACATCGGGTCCATTGCTCCCGCGCCGAGCACCCGCAGACAGTGTGCGAGGTAGCGCGCCGACAGACCGCGGCGCTCGGCCAGGCCCGCCGCGTCGGGCGGCACGGTCGCGAAGAGGGGTTGCGCGAGCCACCGTTCGAGGAACGCGTCGACGCCGTCGCGTTCGACCGACTCGGCGAGCGCCTCGTCGGCGCCGACGCGTTCGGCGCGCGCATCGGGTTCGGCGATGCCGGCGGTCGAGCTCACGAGCACCAGCCCCTGCACGAGGTCGGGACGGTCGAGCGCCAACCGCAGTGCGAGCCGGCCGCCCATCGAGTACCCGACGTAGATGGCCCGCCGCCCGCGCGTGCCGATCGCGATCGCGGTCGCGGCGAAGGAGTCGCGCGCGGGCACGTCGAGCGCAACGACTTCGCACGACTCGTCGAGCACCGCGCGTACACCTCGCCACGACGCGGCCGTCTGCGTGAAGCCGGGAATCAGGACCACCCGCGGTGGCGCGCTGCGTCCGGTCGGGGGACTCATCCCGGCATTGTGACGCGATGAGCAGCGTCGATGTGACGACCTCGTTCGCGCGGACGCTGGTCGACGAGTGGGTCCGCAACGGAATCACGGCGGCCGTGGTGGCGCCCGGCTCCCGGAACACGCCGCTCACGCTGGCGCTGGTGCGAGACGGTCGCGTGCGCGTCGACGTGGTGCTCGACGAACGGTCGGCCGGGTTTCGTGGCCTCGGCATCGGGCTCGCGAGCGGCCGGCCCGCGATCGTCTGCTGCACCTCGGGCACCGCGGCCGTGAACTTCCATCCGGCGGTGGTCGAGGCCCGTCACGCCCGCGTGCCGCTTCTCGTGTGCACGGCGGATCGACCGCCCGAGCTGCGCGACTGGGGCGCGGGTCAGACGATCGATCAGGCGGGCCTCTTCGGTGGCGCGGTGCGCTGGTTCCACGATCCGGGCGCGCCCGAGGTGGCCGGGACCGCATCCGAGACGAACGGTCGTTGGCGCGCGCTCGCGGCCCGCGCCGCGGCCGAGACGCAAGGACCACCCGCGGGACCGGTGCACCTCAACCTGCCGTTCCGCGAACCCCTCGTTCCGAGCGGCGCACCGTTGCTCGAGGCGCCCGGACGCGTGGGCGGCGCGCCCTGGATCCGGTCGACGATGCCGCGCCTCGATCCCGACCCGGCCGATGTCGCACGCCTGACCGCACTCGTTCGGGACACGCCGAACGGGTTACTGGTCGCGGGATGGGGTGCGGGCGTCGAGCCGTCGGTCGCGGAGGCCTTCGCGCGGGCGGCCGGCTGGCCGGTGATCGCCGATCCACTTTCCCAGCTGCGCAATGGTTCGCATGCGATCTCGACGTACGAGGGCCTGTTGCGCGTCGAGTCGTTCGTCGGCGCGCACCGGCCCGAGCTCGTCGTACGGATCGGCGCGCCGGTCACGAGCAAGGTCGCGAACGCCGCGTTCGACGGCGTCCCGACGGTGCTCGTCGATCCGGACGCGGCCTGGCTCGATCCGCAGCACACCGCGTCCGAGCGGGTGCGCGCCAACGGGAACACCTTGCTCGCCGCCGTGACTACCGGCCTCGTCGGTGATCGATCGCCGGCGCCATGGGCGCACGAGTGGATCGACACCGAACAACGGGCGCGGCGCGCCCTCGACGCGGTGCTCGACGAGACCATCGCGTGCGAAGGCCGCATCGCCCGTGACGTGTCGGAGGCGGTTCCCGACGGCGGCGCGCTCGTCGTCGCGTCGAGTCTCCCGGTGCGCGCGCTCGAATGGTCGATGGCGCCGCGCGCGGGCGTCCGGGTACTGGCGAACCGGGGTGCGAACGGCATCGACGGTTTCGTCTCGACGGTCGCCGGCGTCGCGGGCGCCCACGGCGGACCCGTCGTCGCGCTGTGCGGCGACCTGTGTTTCCTGCACGACACGAACGGCTTGCTCGACGGCGGCCTGGTCG
>JAODBI010000251.1 GCA_025463875.1 Actinomycetes bacterium | reverse complement strand
ACAAGACCCCCCGCACCCCGAGCGCGTGCATCGCAATCGCTTCTCGGACCATCCCGACCCGCACCTCGATCCGCGCGCCGAAGCGCGCGATCAACGCCGAGACATAGGCGCGCAACGAATCCAGGCGCGGATCGGAGACGTTCACCGCGACCACATGCGGATAGTCGGCGACGAGACGTTCGACGAGCGCGAGGTCCAATTCGTAGCCCGCAAGCGCGGTGTTGTTCGAGACGTGCACGTCGCATGTCACCGCCTCGATCACCGATCGGAAGTGCACCTCGAGCTCGTCCTCGCGCAGCCGTAGAGGCCCGGGGCGGGGGGCGACGATCTGCACCGCGTTCATGCCCGCGGTCTCGGCCGCGATCGCAAGTTCGCGCGTCGAGGCCGTCGAAGCCGCGAGTCCGATCCCCGCGGCCACGACCGGGACCCGGCCCCGCAACTCGTCGGCTGCGACCCGGTAGAGCGAGACCTTCTCGTCGAACGAGAGGAGGTCGCCCTCGCCACTTCCCTGACTGGCGACGTACACGCCGACGCCGGCCTCACCGAGATACCGCAGGTGCGTCCGCAGCAACTCCGTGTCGAGCGCGCCGAACCGGTCGAACGGCGTGATGCTCATGGCGTGCACGCCGACGCCACCACCAACGCTGTCACTCGCCATGCGACCTCCTCGCTCCCACGTTGGCAGGAACGCGCGGCAGTGGGCCAGCTACGATCGCCCGCCGCTCATGGATCTCTCCTTCAGCCCCGACGAGGAAGCGTTTCGCGCCGAGTGCCGCGCGTGGCTCGACGCGAACGTGCCGCGGCCCGCGCTCCCGTCGGGCGACACCGGGGAGGGCTTCGCGGCCCACCTCGAATGGGAACGCAAGCTCTTCGACGCTCGCTTCGCGGTGGTGTCGTGGCCCGCGGAGTTCGGCGGCCGCGACGCCAGCCTCTGGGAGTGGCTCATCTTCGAGGAGGAGTACTACCGGGCCGGCGCGCCCCAGCGCGTCACGCAGAACGGCATCTTCCTGCTCGCGCCGACGATCTTCGAGTTCGGCACACCCGAACAACGAGCGCGCATCCTCCCGAGGATGGCGGCGGGCGAAGAGACGTGGTGCCAGGGCTGGTCGGAACCGAATGCCGGCAGCGACCTGGCGGGGATCCAGAGCAAGGCCGTACGAGACGAGGCAGGTAACGGCTGGCGCCTCTCGGGCCAGAAGACGTGGACGACGCGAGGCGCGTTCTGTACGCACCTCTTCGGGTTGTTCCGCAGCGATCCCGACGCGGAGCGCCATCACGGGCTCACCTACTTCCTCGTCGATCTCCTCAGCCCCGGTGTCACCGTGCGCGGCGTAGAGCGCCTCGACGGCGACGAGGGTTTCGCGGAGGTGTTCTTCGACGACGTGTTCGTCCCCGACGCCGACGTGCTGGGCGAACCCAACCAGGGTTGGGCCGTCGCGATGGCAACCACGGGCTCGGAGCGGGGCCTCACGCTGCGCTCCCCCGGCCGCTTCCTGGCCACCGCGCAACGCCTCATCGATCTGTACCGCGAGCATGGCGAGGATTCCGGCCTGCACGACCGCGTCGTCGCCGCGTACATCGACGCGGAGGCGTATCGCTGGCAGACGTTCTGGACCGTCACCCGCGCCGTCGAAGGCATCAACGCGGGAGCGGAGTCGTCGATGACCAAAGTCTTCTGGTCGGAGCTCGACGTGCGCCTGCACGAGCTCGCGCTCGAGTTGCTGCGCGACCACGCCGAACTGCTCGACGGCGACACCGCCTCGTGGATGAAGGGCTACGAGTTCGCGCTCGCGGGCCCGATCTACGCGGGGACGAACGAGATCCAGCGCAACGTGATCGCCGAGCGTGTCCTCGGACTGCCGAGGCGCTGACCGATGCGCTTCGCCTTCGACGACGACCAGCTCGCGTTCCGCGACGCGGTGCAGGAACTGCTCGACAAGGAGTGCACGCCCGCGCACGTCCGCGCCGCGTGGAGCAACGAGACGGGACGAGTTCCGGGGCTGTGGGACAAGCTCGTCGACATGGGCGTGGTCGGGATGCTCGCGACCGAGGAACGCGGTGGGCTCGGGCTGACGATGGTCGATCTCGTGTTGATCCTCGAAGTCACCGGTCGCTACGCGCTGCCGGAACCGATCGTCGAGACGGCCGCGTTCGGCGTGCCGTTCCTCGAGCGGGCCGACGTCACGGTCACCGCCGATCACACCTTCGTGCCGTGGGCGGATACCGCCGACGTCATCGTCACCGCCGCCGGACGTTTCGAGCACGACGCGGTCGAGCTCGTGGCCCGTCCGTCGGTCGACGGCTCCCGCCGGCTGTTCGAGGCGCGCGGCACACCGACCGCGGTCGACGGCAACGCGCTCGCCGCTGCATTCAGCCGCGCGGTCGTCGGCGCCGCCGCGCAACAGTGTGGCCTCGCGCAACGCATGCTCGACCTGACCGCCGACTACACGAAGGAACGCCGTCAGTTCGGTGTGCCCATCGGATCCTTCCAAGCGGTCAAGCATCACCTCGCGAACGCGCGCATCGCGCTCGAGTTCGCCCGTCCGCTCGTGTACCGCGCCGCCGCGACCTCCGATCCCGTGCACGCGAGCATGGCGAAAGCGAAGGCCGACGAAGCCGCGCTCACCACCGCGCGGGCTGCGCTGCAATGCCACGGCGCGATCGGCTACACGACCGAATACGACCTGCACCTCTACATGAAACGGGCGTGGGCGCTGAGCCGATCCAAGGGCGACCGGCGCCTGCACCTCGACCGGGTCGGCCAGACCATCCTTTAGCATGCGGCGATGAACGAGGCCTACATCGTCGACGCCGTGCGCAGCCCCGTCGGGAAGCGCAACGGTGGACTCGCGAAGGTGCATCCCGCCGACCTGGGCGCCCATTCGATCCGTGCGCTGTTCGATCGCGTCGACGTCGATCCGGCCGCGGTCGACGACGTCGTGTTCGGTTGCGTCGACACCATCGGCCCGCAGGCGGGCGACATCGCGCGCACGTGCTGGCTGGTCGCCGGCATGCCCGACGAGGTTCCCGGCACGACGGTCGACCGCCAATGCGGCTCGTCCCAGCAAGCCGTTCACTTTGCCGCTCAGGGTGTCATGTCCGGTACCGCCGACCTGATCGTCGCAGGCGGCGTGCAGAACATGAGCGCCATCCCGATCAGTGCGGCGATGCTCGCGGGAGAGCAGTACGGCTTCGCGAATCCGTTCAGCGGATCGCCCGGTTGGGAAGCGCGCTACGGCACCCAGGAGGTGTCACAGTTCCGCAGCGCGGAGATGATCGCGGAGAAGTGGAACATCACGCGCGACGACATGGAGGCCTACGCCGTCGAGTCGCACAAACGTGCACTCCGGGCGCGAGCCGAGGGCCGCTTCGACAAGGAGATCGTCCCGCTCGCCGACGCAACCTTCGACGAGGGACCACGCGAGCCGAACCTCGACAAGATCCGTTCCCTCCCCACACTCGTCGAAGGCGGCCGGCTCACCGCCGCGATGGCCTCGCAGCTCTCCGACGCGTCGGCCGCGATGTTGATCGCGAGTGCCGACGCGGTTCGCACGCACGGCCTGACGCCGCGGGCGCGCATCCACCATCTCTCAGTACGCGGGGCCGACCCGGTATGGATGCTGACCGCGCCCATCCCCGCCACCGCGCACGCGCTGACGAAGACGGGCATGAGCCTCGCCGACATCGACCTCGTCGAGATCAACGAGGCCTTCGCGTCGGTGGTGATCGCCTGGCAGAAGGAAACCGATGCCGACCTCTCGAAGGTCAATGTCAACGGCGGCGCGATCGCGCTCGGCCACCCGCTCGGCGCGACCGGCGCCCGCCTCATGACCACGCTGCTCCACGAGCTGGAGCGCACCGGCGGCCGCTACGGGCTGCAGACGATGTGCGAGGGCGGCGGCCAGGCGAACGTCACGATCATCGAGCGCTTGTAGCCCGTAGGCGGCGCGCGCCCAGCACCACGAATACCGGGCCACCGATGAGCAGCTTCAACGCGACGATCGCGAACGTGATGTCGCGTCCCAGCGTGCTCGAGTCGACGATCACGTGGGCGGGGTTCGCCGGGTCGTAGCGCACGCGCACGGTCGGTCCGAGCCCGTTGCCCTCGCCGTGTTGTTGGGGCTCCGTGGTACGCACGATGCGGCCGTCCGCCGCGACGAACACGATCTGGTTGTTGTCGACGCGCCTCGCGTCCACCGGCTGGAACCGCGCGTGACGGCGCGCGTCGCTTTGGTGCAGCTGCCAGGTGAGGACCGCGGCGCCCAGCCCGAGCACCGTCACGAGCATGCCGCCGACGATCGCCGTCAACGCGCGCCGGCGCGTCCAGCGCTTGGGCATGGCCGGGACCGGCGCGGCGATGCGCGTTCCCGGGCCCGCACCCGAGGAGATGCGAGGCCCGGCGGTGCGCGACTGGTCGTATTCGCGCCGGGTGCGATGGTTCGCGAGCACGCCGTAGGCGTCGACGAGCTCGTTGAACCGATCGGATGCGCGGGGATCGTCGCTGGTATCCGGATGGAGCTGCTTGGCCCGGGCGCGGTACGCGCGCGCGATCTCGTCGCCGCTCGCCGAGACGTCGACGCCGAGCACGGCGTAGAGATCGCCAGCTTCCCGAGCCGTCGTGGGCACGGGCCAAAACTACCGCTGCGGCTCAGTCGTCTTTCGATGCGACCGCGTTCGGCGTGACGTTCATCTTGGGCACGTACGCCGCGCCCTCGACCTCACGCGCCTCGCCCGCGAACTTGGCCCGCAGCTCCCGCGCGCACGCCGGGCACGGTCCGGCGAACCGCAACATCGTCTCGGCGCCGCACCGGAGGCACGGCATGGCCTGGGGCGGGAAGGAGGCCGGGTCGAAATGCACGAGTCCGAGAGGCATGCGGGCATCCTCGCGCGCGCGGACGCGTCAGTGGGCGATCAGTGCACCACCGAGTGCACCCAGGAGTGCGAGCACGACCGGCGCGATGACGAGCGACGACTTGTACTCCCTCCCGACCCGAGCGCCCGACGCCATTTTGCGCGCATCGGCGCGGGCCACCGAGAACGAGAGCCACAGGCCGACCGCGAGCCCGACGATGGCCCCGACCAGCGCACCGCTCACCGCGCCATTCTCACAACCACACGAGCTCGAACGAGGCCGCGTACCGGACGCCCGACGCCTGTCCGCCCTGCTCGGCGATCGAAGTGAGGAACTCCCGGGCGTCGGTACCGACGTGGTCGAGGTAGCGCGCGTGCGCCTCGAGCGACGCGATCGCGCGCTCGATCTCCTCCGACACGTCGACGAAGTGCGATGCGTCCGACGAGCCGGCGATGAGCGCGAAACGCGTTCCCGACCAGGCGTCGGGGCCGTCGGGCGCCCGGAACAGCCACGGGTTGGCCGCGTCCCGGGCCGCGTCGAGGGCCGCCAATCCGACGTGACGGTGGTCGGCCATGTTGAGTCGGCCGCCGCCCCACGTCTCGCGGTGGTTGAGGGTGATGATGACCTCGGGCCGGTGGCGGCGAATCGCGAGCGCCAGGTCGGCGCGCAGCGGGAGGCCGTACTCGATCAACCCGTCGGGATGATCGAGGAAGTCGACCGTGTCGACGCCCACAATCGCGGCGCTGGCGCGCTCCTCGGCTTCGCGTACGCGCCCGCACTCCTCGGGGTCGAGCGCGTCGATGCCGGTCTCGCCCCGCGTCACGAGGACATACGTCACCCGCTTCCCTGCCCCAGTCCAGTGCGCGACCGCGCCCGCCGCGCCGTATTCCATGTCGTCGGGATGGGCCACGATCGCGAGCGCCCGTTCCCAGTCGTCGGGGACGGGTTCGATCTCCCGTCGATCGGGAGTCACCGCGTCGAACGATCCGGCTCGGGAGACATGAACGCGACCGGAATCGTCAGCCCGCACGCCTCGTGCCGCAACGTTGCGATCTTCCGTCCGGGTTGGGTCGCGTCCTTGATCTGTCCGAGCCGGTCGCCGAGCAGACGCGCGCACGCATCGAGATCGGCAACCGTAGGCGAGAGTCCCCACAGTCGTTCATCCCCGCCGTCGCCGTCGCCACCGCCGACGGGGCCGACGACCTCGATCACGACCTCACCCGCCCGGAAGAACGTCTGCGACTTGCCGTTCCCCAGGTCGCGGATCCGCCGGACCTCGAGCCCGAGCCGCGCGTACTTCTCGATCGTGCGCTCGGGATCGTCGGTCATGACGACGAGATGGTCGAGCAGGAGCGAGCCGTTCGGGTGTGCAGCCGGGTCGGGCCCGGGAGCCGTCGAGCCGGCGTGGTCGGGCACGTCACCCAGCGTCCAGCCCGCGATGCCCGATGCGCCGACACCGGTGCGGATCGCCACGTGGCCGAGCTGCAACACGCCGTCGTCGTCGACCGTGAAGCCCGCTCGTCGCCATGCCTCGGCGGCGCCGGCGACCTCGAGTCCGATCAGCGCGGGCGCCGTCATTCGACCAACGCGGCAAATCGATCGAGCCGGGGCAGCACCTTGTCGCTCGGGCCTCCGGGCAGCCGGAGCACGACCTCTTCGATGCCGATCGACGCGTAGTAGTCGAGCTTGCCCGCGTCGGGGACCGTGCCGAACGGAACGATGCGCAGCGACTTCGGATCGCGTCCGCGCGCTTCGCACTCGCGCGCGAGATCTTCCATCGCGGCGCGCACGCCCGCGCCGCCGATCGGTATCCAGCCGTCGGCGTACTCCGCGACATGGGCGAACAACTTCGGTCCGGGCGCGCCGCCGATGAGGATCGGTGGGCGTCCGGCCGGCGGCTTGGGCCACGACCACGACGGCGACAGATGCACGAACTCGCCGTCGAAGGAAGCCACGTCATCGCGCCACAACGACTGCATGGCGAGCACGTGCTCGCGCGCGACGTCGCGCCGGCGCTTCATGTCGACACCGTGATGCTCGATCTCGTCGGCGTTCCAGCCGAACCCGACGCCGAAGACGAACCGCCCGTTCGATTCACGGTCGAGGCTCGCGACCGCCTTGGCGGTCACGATCGGATCGCGCTGAGCCACGAGGCAGATGCCGGTCCCGACGACCAGGCGCTCGGTCACCGCCGCCGCCATTGCGAGCGCAACGAAGGGGTCGAGCGTGCGCCGGTACTCCTCGGCGAGCTCGGCATCGCCCGTCGGGGCCGGCGTGCGGCGGCTCGTCGGGATGTGCGTGTGCTCGGGCACGTACAGCGAATGCAGGCCCCGCGCCTCGACCTCCCGGGCCAGCTCGACCGGCCCGATGGTCTGGTCCGTCATGAACATCGTCACACCGAACTTCAACGTCGCACCCCTGCCTGAAGTGATTTTCGGCTCAACGTAGCCGCCACACCGGCGCGCACGGCGCAAAACGGACGTTCTTCGCCCCGGAGGTATCAGCTTCCACCGACAAACATCCGACAGAAGAAGTGATGGAACGTTCTCCTTTCCGAGCGGTCGTCGAGGCCGTGGCGATGACCGTCCTCGCGCTCGCCGGGCTGCTCGGCCTGCGGGCGATGGGGATCCTGGCGCCGGTCAACATCGGCGCGCTGATCGGCATCACCGTCGGGGCGCTCGCGCTGAGCAGCGCGCTCCTCTACTGGAAGCGCATGCGACTCCTGCCGCTCGGTCTGCGGGTCGGTATGCAGGTCGTCGGGACGACGTGTGTCATCTACGCGACGGGCTGGGGCCCGGTCCTGTCGGTCGGGTTCGTCTTCTGCGCGGCTCAGGCCGTCGCGATCGAAGGGTCGCCCGCGGTGTTCCCCGCGACGGTGTGGAGCCTGGCCTGCCTCGCGGGCGCCGAGGCGGCGGTCGGGCTCGGGTGGGCGCCGAGCGTCGTCAGCCCCGGCCGAAGCCACGGCATCGCGCTCTTGATGGCCGCCGGACTGTTGTTCGTGATGCGCATCGTCTGGGTGAGCGCGCACGATCGCGAGATCGCGGCGAACGCGCTCGCCGAGAGCGAAAACCGCTTCCGGCGCCTGCTCGTCAACGCCGCCGACGCGGTGGTCATCCTCGATCAGAGCGGCACGATCGTGTTCGCGACCGAGGCGATCGAAAGTCTCACGGGATACTCGGTCGACGAGCTCGTCGGGCGCCGCGACGCCGGCGTCATCGTCCAGCCCGAAGACGCCGAACGCATCCGAGCCCTGCAGACCGATCAGGACCCGTCGCAACCGGGTCGCATGCTGCGCGACGACATCCGCGTGCTCCACCGGGACGGTTCCCTGCGCTGGTGTCAGATCACGTTGTCGAACCAGCTCGACGACCCGGTCATCGGGGGCATCGTCGTCAACGTGCACGACATCACCGAACGACGCGAGGCGGCGGCGAGCGTCGCGGCCGCCGAAGCGCGCTTCCGCACGCTCGTGCAGCACGCGGCCGACGGGATCATCATCCTCGACCTCGAAGCGCGCTGTCAGTACGTCAGTCCTTCCTACGAGCGACTGACCGGTAAGTCCGAAGCCGACCTCCTGGGTCACTTCGTCCGCCAACACGTGCACCCGGACGACACCGAGAAGATCGGGCGCGCGTGGGCGCGCATGCTCGAACAACCCGACGAGACGACCCACGCGCTGGTACGAGTGCGGCACGCCGACGAGCGCTGGCACTGGCAGGAAGCGTCGATCTCAAATCATCTCGCCGACCCGACGATCGCCGGCATCATCTTGAACGTGCGAGACGTGTCGGAGCGCAAGGCGCTCGACGATCTTCTCGCCGAGGAGTCGCGCATTCTCGAGATGATCGCGTGGGGCGAACGGCTCGAGACCGTCCTCGAGCGGGTTGCGACGCTCACCGGTGTCTACGCCGAGGCGTCCTATTGCCTCATACGGTTGCTCGAAGACGGCGCACTGCGGCTCGTGGCGGCGCCCGGCCTCCCGGCGGAGACGTGGGAAGTGGTCGACAACGTGGCGATCGACTCGCCCTTGGCGTCGGGGCGCGCGGCCAAGGACCGCGGCGAGACGTTCGTCGACTACTCCGGCACGGGACCGGATGCCGAAGCGGCTCCCGACGTCGCAGTCGCGCTCGGCATCCAAACGAGTTGGGCCGTACCGATCGAGCTACCGAATCGCGATGCCGTTGCCGGCACCCTCACCTTGCTGTTCGACACCGACGACGTCGATCGCAACCGCATCCGCGCGTTGCTGGAACGCGTCGTGTCGCTGGCCGCCGTGGCGATCGAGCAGGCGCGCGCGCGGGAAGACCTCGAGTACCGCGCGTATCACGACGAGCTGACAGGTCTGCCGAACCGCGCGCTGCTGAACGACCGTTTGACGCATGCGTTGCAACGGTCCGAGCGCGACGGAACTGCGGTCGTAGTCCTCTTCCTCGATCTCGACCGGTTCAAGCTCGTCAACGACTCGCTCGGGCACGACGCCGGCGACCGACTGCTCACCCAGGTCGCGCAGCGCATGCTCGAAGGGCTCCGGGCTTCCGACACCGTTGCGCGGCTCGGCGGGGACGAGTTCGTCGTGGTCGTGGAAGACATCAAGGACGACCTCGAGATCCACGCCGCGGCCGAGCGCGTCGCCGCGATCCTCGAGGAGCCCTTCGAGGTCGACACCCAGACACTGTTCGTGAGTGCCAGCATCGGCGTTTCGGTCGCGCACTCGCAAGCCGACGCCGCCGAGCTCCTGCGCGAAGCCGACGACGCCATGTACCGCGCCAAGCAGCGCGGTCGCCGCAGCGTCGAGTACCAGACCGATCGCGAGACACCCAACGCCAGCAACCGCCTCGCGCGCGTCACCGACCTGCACCGCGCCCTCGAGCGCGACGAGCTGGTCGTCTACTACCAGCCGATCGTCGACATCCACTCCCGCATCCCGGTCGGGCTCGAAGCGCTCGTCCGGTGGAACCATCCGGAGCATGGTCTCGTCCCGCCCGGCGACTTCATTCCGCTCGCCGAGGACACGGGTCTCATCGTGCCGCTCGGTTGGCGCGTGCTGGAGCACGCGCTCCATCGCTTGCGCGTTCGGCCCGATCTCGCGGTCGCGGTGAACGTGTCGGCGCGCCAGTTGTCGGAGACCGACTTCGTGCCGCGTCTGACGGAGCTCGTCGCGTCCCTGCCGAGAGGATCGCTCACGCTCGAGGTCACCGAGAGCCTGCTGATCGACGACCCCCGACGCATCGCGATGACCCTGACCGCGCTCGACGAGATCGGGATCCGGATCGCGCTCGACGACTTCGGCACGGGCTACTCGAGCCTCTCCAACCTCAGCACGCTCCCGATCCACCAGCTGAAGATCGACCGCTGCTTCGTCGCCGGGCTCGGCGAGCGACCGGAGTCCGAAGCACTGGTGAGCGGCATCATCAACCTCGGGCACGGACTCGAGCTCGAAGTCGTCGCCGAAGGAGTCGAGACCGAGCAGCAAGCGCGCCGCCTCGAACGCCTCGATTGCGACTTCGCCCAGGGCTACTTCTTCGGCCGTCCCGAACCCTGGGTCGAAAGCGGCACGGGGTACGCGACGATCCCACCCGCATAGGCCCACCCGCATAGACCCACCCGCATAGACCCACCCGCATCGGCCCACCCGCATCGGCCCGCGCCCAGCTCCCGCCGAATTGGGCGACGGTAGGGTACGACCCCGTGAGTGGGATCTGTGAGGGACGCGTCGTCGTCGTCACCGGCGCGGGACGCGGCATCGGACGTGAACACGCGCTCGCATTCGCGCGCGAAGGTGCACGGGTCGTCGTGAACGATCTCGGCGTCGCGCGCGACGGAAGCGGGGCGAGCAATGGTCCGGCGCAGGACGTTGTCGACGAGATCGCCGCGCTCGGGGGCGAGGCCGTCGCGAACACCGACGACATCGCCGACTGGGACGGCGCGCGGCGACTCGTGCAGACCGCGCTCGAGACCTTCGGGGGTCTCGACGTGCTCGTCAACAACGCGGGCTTCCTGCGCGACCGCATGCTCTTCACGACGAGCGAAGACGAGTGGGACGCGGTCATCCGGGTCCACCTGAAGGGCCATTTCGCGGTCACCCGGCACGCGTCGGAATACTGGCGGGGGCAGTCGAAGGCCGGCGCCCCGGTCGACGCCCGCATCGTGAACACCTCGTCGGGCGCGGGGCTCATGGGGAGCGTCGGTCAGGGCGCCTACTCGGCGGCGAAGGGCGGCATCGCGGCGTTGACGCTGGTCGAGTCCGCGGAGATGGGCCGCTACGGCGTCACTGCGAACGCGATCGCGCCGGCCGCGCGTACCCGCATGACCGAAGAGGTCTTCGGTGACCGCATGCAGGTCCCGGAGTCGGGATTCGACGTGAACGATCCCGCGAACATCTCGCCGATCGTCGTCTGGCTCGGTAGCGCCGAGTCGCGCGCCGTCACCGGCCGGGTGTTCGAGGTCGAAGGCGGTCAGATCTCCGTCGCCGACGGTTGGCAACACGGCCCGAGCGTCGACAAGAACGCGCGCTGGGATCCCGCCGAGGTGGGCCCGGCCGTCGAGAAGTTGCTCGCCCAGGCTCCCCCACCCGCACCGGTCTACGGCGCACAGTGAACCGCGCGCATCCCGCGCCGAACGAGCTCCAGGCGCGCTGGCGCGCGCAGCACATCTGGACCGACGAGACGTTGCTCGACCGGCTCGCCGCGGTCGACGGTGGGACGCTGGCGATCGTCGACGGCGACATGAGGTTGTCCGTCGACGACGTGCGCGTGCGATCGACCGAGCTCGCGTCCGCGCTCTTCGAGCGGGGCGTGCGGCCCGGCGACGTCGTGGCGTGGCAGCTTCCGAACTGGTGGGAAGCGATCGTGCTGTGCTGGGCGGTGTGGCGGTGCGGTGCGACGGCCAGCCCGATCACGCCGACGCTCGGCGCGCACGAGCTCGGCTTCATCCTCCACCGTACGGGCGCACGCCTGATGATCGTCCCACAGTCGTTCCGCGGCACCGACTATCCGGCACTCGTGCGGGCCTCCGGTTACGACGGCGAAGTTCTCGTCGTGCGCGGCGACCCTCCCCTGCCGCACGGCTCCGCCCCGTTGCCGCCGATCGTCGTGCCGGTCGACGACGCCGCGGTCATCCTCTGGACGTCGGGCACCACGTCGGAGCCCAAGGGCGTGGTTCACACCCACCAGTCGCTGCGGGTCGAGGCCGACACGATCGCGGCCGCGCATGCGATGGCGCCGGGAGAGGCGCTGCTGCTGCCGATGCCGGTCACGCACGTCGCGGGCTTGACCTACGGGATACTGCTTCCGGTCACGAGCGCGATCACGGCCGTGCTCATGGACACGTGGGAACCGGCCCGCGCGTTGGAGCTGTTGGAACGCGACGCGATCGCGGTCATCATCTCGACGCCCGTGTTCATGCGGACGATGATCGATCACCCGATGTTCGACGACACACGCCGCGCGTCGGTGCGCATGTTCTCGCTCGGAGGCGCGGGCGTGGCGCCGGCGATGGTGCGAGAGGGGGCGCGGGAGTTCGGCTGCTGGTGCAAGCGCACCTACGGATCGACGGAATACCCGACCCTTACGACCGGCCGGTTCGGCGATGCACTCGAGCGGGACGCGACCACCGACGGTCCGCTCATCGGCGCGGCCGAGCTGCGCATCGTCGACCCGAAGACGCTCGACGACCTGCCACCCGGCACTGCCGGCGAGCTCCTCGCACGCGGTCCGGAGATGTTCGTCGGCTATCTCGACCGGTCGCTCGACGCCGAGGCGTTCGTCGAGGACGGCTGGTTCCGCACTGGCGACCTCGCCGTGTACGACGGCGAGTACCTCACCATCGTCGACCGGCTCAAGGACATCATCATCCGCGGTGGTGAGAACATCTCCGCGCAGGAGGTCGAGGCCCTCCTCGTCACGCACCCCGACATCACCGAAGCCGCGTGCGTCGCGTTTGCCGATCCGGTGATGGGCGAAAAGGTGTGCGCCTACGTCATCGCGGCGCCGGGGTCGGAGCCGACGCTCGTCGAGGTGCGGGATCATCTGCTCGGGCGGGGGTTGGCGCGGTTCAAGCTGCCCGAACGACTGGTAGTGCGCGAAACACTGCCGCGGACCGCGAGCGGGAAGGTGCGGAAGTCGCCGCTGCGAGGCGAGCTGCGCGGCGAATCGGGAGAGGCACGCGGTGGATGACCTCCGGGCGTGGGTGCGCGCCGAGCTGCAGGCGCGCCTGGCACCGCGGCGCGCCGACGCGCACACGTCGGTCCTCGGCGCGGGTTCGGACGACCTCGACGCGGGACGCACGTATCTGCGGGCACTCGAGGGTTCGGGACTCGCGGTGCCGTCGTGGCCCCGCGAATACGGCGGCCTCGGGTTGCCGCCGGAGCAGGTTGCACTCGTGCGACGCGAGCTCGCCGATTTCGACGTCCCCGACCTCTACGCGTACCTCGTGGGGCTCGAGCTCGTCGGGCCCACGCTGATCGCGCACGGCCGGCACGACCAGTGTGCGCGCTGGCTACCGAAGATCGCGAACGGAGACGAGATCTGGTGCCAGCTCTTCTCCGAACCGGGTGCTGGCTCCGATCTCGCAGGCCTTTCGACGCGCGCGACACGTGACGGCGACGAATGGCTCGTGAACGGCCAGAAGGTGTGGACGAGTCGGGGCGCGTACGCCCGGTTCGGGCTCCTGCTCGCACGGCACGACGTTTCGGTCCCGAAGCACCGCGGCATCACCGCGTTCGGACTGGACCTGCGCCGACCCGGGGTCGATGTCCGCCCGCTCCGGCAGATGAACGGCGACGCGCACTTCACCGAGGTCTTCCTCGACGACGTGCGCGTCGACGACGCCGCTCGAATCGGCGAGGCCGGCGAGGGTTGGCGGGTCGCACTCACCTGCCTGTCGTACGAACGAGGCGCGTCGACGGCCGGCGGCACGAGCGGACTGCTCGATGTGGCGCGGCTGATCGCGTTGGCTCGGGAAAGGGGACGCGCCGACGATCCCGTGATCCGCGACGCGATCGCCCGGTTGGTGATCGAGACGCGCGTGATGTCGTACACCGCGCACCGGGCGCGTGATCTCGCGCGCGCCGGACGTCCGCCCGGCCCCGAAGGCTCGGGCATGAAGATCCGCGGCGCGGCGCTCTTCAAGGCGTACACCGCGCTCGCCGCCCGACTCATCGGCGCCGACTTCACGATCGACCCGCACGGCGACATGCAGACACTCTTCCTGACCGCGCCGTCGATCTCGATCCGCGGTGGTACCGACGAGATCCAGCGCAACATCGTCGGCGAACGCGTCCTCGGGCTGGCCGATGAGCCTCGCCTGGACCGGACGCTCCCCTTCGATCAGCTCCCGGCATCGAGCGCGCGGTAGGCCGCCCGCACGAGCTGCTCGCTACGCGGATCGCCGGCCGCGTCGAAGCGCAAATCGTTCATCACGTACGCGAACGCGAGCCCGGTGGCGGGATCGGCGAACGCCAACGAACCGCCCGCGCCGGCGTGACCGAACGCGGTTCGCGGATTCGCGGCGCCGAACGCCGGGCCCAGCATGAAACCGAGCCCGAAGCAGCTCTCGGTCATCAGGACCTCGTCCGGGCCGCACGCCCGTTCCTTCACGGCCTGCGCGACGGTTGCCTCGCTCAAGGTGCTATGACCGTCGACCTCACCGATGCACGACGCGTACATGCGAGCCAGACCGCGGGCAGTGCCGATGCCGTTCGACGACGGCAACTCGGGTGCGTGCAGCTGACGGCTGTTCCACATCTGGTCGTAGTTGAAGTGACCGCCGGGACTGGAGAAGACGCGCGCGAGCAGCAGCTCGTCACCGAGCTGCTCGAGCGCCGCGCGCAGATCGATGCGCGGCGGCACCAGCTGCGCGACGCGGGGCTCGAGCGCCGCCGGCAGTCCGATCCAGAAGTCGATGCCGAGCTCGTCTGCGATCTCCTCGCGCCAGAACGTGCCGACACTCCGGTGCTTCGGATCGACGCGGCGGATGATCTCGCCGACGAGCCAGCCGTAGGTGCGCATGTGATAGCCGTGCTTGGTCCCCGGCTCCCAGATCGGCTTTTGCGCCGCGAGCGCGTCGACCATCGGCTCCCACGTCAGCACTTCCTCGAGGCTGAATTGGCCCTCGACGTACGGAAGCCCGGCCTGGTGCGACATGACCTGGCCGACGGTGATCTCGCCCTTCCCGTTGGCGGCGAACTCCGGCCAGATGGTCGAGACGCCGGCCTCCGGATCGAGATGCCCCTGCTGCATGAGGAGGTTCGCGCAGGTAGCCGTGACGCCTTTCGTCGCGGAGTACACGAGAACGAGCGTGTCCTCCTTCCAGCTCACGCCGTTCGTCCGATCGGCGAGACCGCCCCAGAGGTCGACGACGGGTCGCCCATCGACATAGACGGTCACCGCCGCCCCGACCTCGCCTCGCTCGTCGAAGTTCTCCGCGAACGCGTCGAGCACCGGTTCGAATTCGGTCGAGACGTAACCGTCTACGTGCATCGCCGGAGCCTATTTCTCCCTGTCTCGGGCCGGCGCGTCCGCGCGAGCGCCCCCGCGCCCTCCGTGGGCTGTCTCCGCTCCTAAGTTGTTCCGATGGCTTTTCGCCGGGCCCGGCCGCTCGCACTGCTCACGATCGTTGCCGCCCTCGTCGCCGTCGGTTGCTCGTCGAGCAAGTCGTCGCAGCCGACACCCTCCACGCACGTCACCGCACCGCGGCCGATCGAATCCCACGCCGGAATCCACAAGATCAAACACGTCGTGGTGATCATGCAAGAGAACCGGTCGTTCGACAGCTACTTCGGGACGTATCCCGGCGCGGACGGCATCCCGATGACGAACGGCAAGCCGGCCGTGTGCCTACCCCGGTCCGTGCCCGGTCCCTGCGTCGCGCCCTACCCCGACCACGCGAACGTGAACGACGGCGGGCCCCACGGTGCGCCGCAGGCTCAGCGCGACATCCACGGCGGGAAGATGGACGGCTTCGTCACGTTGTCGGAACTGGCGCAACGCAGCTGCGCCGAGCAGACGAATCCCAACTGCGCGGCCGGCACGGGCCGAACCAGCGACGTGATGGGCTATCACGCGCGCAGCGACATCCCGAACTACTGGGGCTACGCCGAGAATTTCGTGTTGCAGGACCACATGTTCCAGCCGAATGCGTCGTGGAGCCTCCCCGAGCACCTCTTCCAGGTGTCGGAGTGGTCGGCGGCCTGTAGGCAGCACAACATCCCGCGGAGTTGCGTCAACGCTCTCGAACAGCCCGGACCTTCTCCACCCAACACCGTCCCCAACCCTGTTCCAGGACAAGCCCGGCCGTCGGCACCCACGCCCATCTACGCGTGGACCGATCTCACATACCTGTTGCACAAGAACAAGGTCTCGTGGGGCTACTACGTCGTGAACGGCACCGAGCCCGACTGCCAGGACGACGCGTCGGTGAGTTGCGCTGCAGTGCCGCAGGTGTCCACGACACCCGGCATCTGGAACCCCTTGCCGTACTTCGACACGGTCCGTAACAACAATCAGCTCGGCAACATCCGGTCGGTCGACAAGTTCTACGCGGCCGCGAAGCTCGGCGTCTTGCCCGCGGTGTCGTGGGTGGTTCCCTCCGGCGACGTGAGCGAGCATCCACCCTCGACCGTCAGCGCCGGACAGTCGTACGTGACCAGCCTGGTGAACGCGGTCATGCGCGGCCCGAACTGGGACTCGACCGCGATCTTCTTGGCGTGGGACGACTGGGGCGGGTTCTACGACCACGTTCACCCGCCCCGGGTCGACGTGAACGGGTACGGCCTGCGCGTGCCCGGCATCGTGATCAGCCCGTACGCCAAGCGCGGATTCGTCGACCACCAGACACTCAGCTTCGATGCATACGCGAAGTTCATCGAGGACGACTTCCTCGGCGGCCA
This sequence comes from Actinomycetes bacterium, assembly GCA_025463875.1. Classification (GTDB taxonomy): domain Bacteria; phylum Actinomycetota; class Acidimicrobiia; order IMCC26256; family PALSA-610; genus PALSA-610. The sequence continues at coordinate 3,289 of JAODBI010000251.1, read as the reverse complement.
ACGGCTGAACCCACGCACCGACGGCCGGCCCGATCCCCGACCGAGCGTGCGCGAGAACATCGCGATCCTCGGCGACCTCGTCAAAGACTTCGACTTCAACCAGGCGCCCCGGCCGCCACTCCTGCTCCCGGTCCACCCCGCCACGACGCTCGTCGCGACGGTGCCGTTCGCCCCGGCCGCTCCGACCGCCACGGCCGAGCGCGCGTCGGTGTCTCTACGTTGGAAACCGCCGATCAGCAACGGTGGTTCGCCCGTCACCGGCTACATCGTGACGCCACGTGCGGGCGGCAGCGCACTTGCCCCGCAGCTGTTCGGCGCTTCCGCCACAACGGGAACCGTGACCGGACTCACGAACGGGCAGGCGTACACGTTCACCGTCGCCGCGGTGAACGCAGTCGGCACCGGCCCGCCGTCCCCGCCGAGTGCGCCGGTCGCGCCCAGACGGCGCCGCGCCTAGTAAAGAGGCGCTACTCCCGTCGCCACAGCCGGTCGTCGTAGCGGTAGCACTTATGTCCCGATCTGCACCGCTGCGCCGGGGATTGCCGATGGTCGGCTCGCAACTCGATCCAACCCTCTTTGTTCCGGCGGACGCAGATCACGGGCACCGACACCACTCGAGTCGCCCGTTTTGCCGGTCACACAAATCCATGTGTCGAGGCGCCGGCGACTCCTACGCTGTGCCGGTGATCGGAGTCGTCGCCCACCTCCACCGGAGCGATTCGCATTCTTTCTCGAAGCGTGAGGTGGATGAGCTCGTGCTGGTTGCAGGCATGGGAGTCGAGGGCGACGCGCATTTTGGCGCGACGGTGAAACATCGCTCTCGGGTATCGGCCGATCCGCTCCAGCCGAACTTGCGTCAAGTGCATCTCATGCACCGCGAACTTCACCACGAACTGCGAGCCGAGGGATTTTCGGTCGGACCCGGAGACCTCGGTGAAAACATCACGACGTCAGGGCTTGATCTCTTGTCACTCCCGGTCGGGACCGTCCTTCGGCTGGGTGCCGGTTCGCTCGTCACGCTCAGCGGCCTCCGCAATCCGTGTACGCAGATCGACGAATTCGAGTGCGGCCTGTTGAAGCACGTGCTCGCTCGGGAGCCGAATGGGCGCGTGGTTCGCAAAGCCGGGGTGATGGCCGTCGTGATCTTCGGCGGCACGGTGCAGCAAGGTGACGCCATCCGCATCGCGCTCCCGCCGGAACCGCATACCGCTTTGGCTCGCGTGTGACGCGAGGCCCGCGCGCGGGCTGCACACAACGAACAGGAGTTGCCGTGACGACGAGCTTCTTCAGTCTGTACGGGCCGCCTTTGACGACGGGCGACGAGAAGGCGCTGCTGCACGCACACCTTCGGCTGAATCGCGACGCGCTGCTCTGGAAGCTGGAAGGCCTCGGCGAGACCGACCTTCGTCGGCCGATCACCGACACCGGAACGAACCTGCTGGGGCTCGTGAAGCATCTCACCGGCGTCGAAGGCGCCTACTTCTGTGATGCGTTCGGACGGCCGCGACCGCAGTTGGCGTGGGAGGCCGACGAGGACGCGTCCATGGGCGAGTTCAGCGACATGTACGCGAAGCCCGACGAGACCCCGGAAGAGATCGTGGCGAGCTATCGAGCTGCCACGGCCGCGGCCGACGAATCGATCAACGAGCTCGACCTCGACGCCACGGGCCGGCATCACATCGGGACAGTGGTGTCGCTCCGCTGGATGCTGCTTACGGTATTGCTCGACACCGCCCGCCACGCGGGCCACGCCGACATCGTGCGCGAGCTGATCGACGGCGCGGCGGGAAGTCATCGCGAGTGGCCGGGCGTGGTCCCCGTAAGCGACGAGGACTACCGGCGGACATACCTGGCCCGAGTTCGCGGTGAGGTCGACGACCAGAGCTGGTACAGCTTCCTCCGTTCTCGAAGGCCGGCGCCGCAAGCGTGAGCGAAGACTTTCCCGGCGTGTCATTGTGCGGCTCGGTGGAAGCCGCCGACTGGATTCGCGCGGCTCTGAGACCGTGGAATCACGGGATACACCACGTCGCGACTCTCGTTCCGACCGGGGACTTCGCGCATGCCCGAATACTCCACCGAGCATGGAAGGGCGCGGATGACATCCGCTGGGCCGACATCGCGGCGTCAAACGGTCAACGGCTACGAGCAGAGACGCAGTTCAGCGATCTCGTCGGCTGGCATGCCGACGCGGAACGTCAGTCGCCGCCGGAGCCGTGGCACGAGCCGGATCGCGGATCGCTGCGGCCGAGTGAATGCGCGGCAGTGGCGGCAGTCCTCGCTCGTCACACCGCGACGCCGGACCAATGCTGGTTCTGTGTCTGGGAAGGATACGGATGGCCGATACTGCACCGTCTCGGTGAGGGCGCGCCGCGTGTCGCGCTCGAGCATCGCAACTGCTTGCTGTTCCACGGGCCGGTGTCAGCCGCGACGGCGTTCCGGTCAGAGCCGTGGTTCCAGAGCCCGACACTGTGGTGGCCCGAGGATCGCGCGTGGTCCGTGGCGAGCGAGCTCGACATCTACTCGACGTACGTTGCAGCCGCGCCTACCGCCGTGCGAGAGCTCGTGCAGCATCCGGAGTTGGAAGTTCTCGAATGCACCGCGGAGCACGACATCGACCACGGCCGGTACGCGGTGCGGGGTCCATCCGGCGGCGACGCGCAGCGCGGTCGATCGTGAGTGGCGGTAGCGTTCGCGCATGGCGCCGATCGCGGCCGCCGCGCTGGCCGCGTATGGCGCGGAGTTCGTGGTCGTCGGTGGTTGCGCGCTCGTCCTGCTCGGACTGCAGCCGCAATGCGGCGACCTCGACATCGTCCCGGCGACGAGCCCCGACAACATGGTTCGGCTCTGCGAGGCGCTCGGCGCGCTCGGCGCAACTCGGCGACCGAGGGCCGCGTCGATGTCGGAGCGATCGTTGACCTCCGTGCACTCTCCCTACGGGCGGGTGGACATCTTGGTCGGCCGGGCCCGGGCCGAGTATCGCTCACTTCTGCGACGTGGGGTGACGTGTCGAGTCTGGGATGTCGATGTTCGCGTTGCAGCCGCGGAAGACGTGCGACGTTTGCGGGCGCGCTATCGAGATGCCGACCGTGTTGAGTGATCGAACCGGACTCGGAGCGATCGAGCGCGCGGTGCTGGAAGCGCTGGACGATCTCGAAGCCCGCCCGGACCGGCCGCATCGGAAGTCGGCCAACATGATGGGCCGTGTGTACGACGCGAGTGGAATCGGACCGCGGTTTGCGTACGAGACAGCGTGCGTGCTCGCGGCGCCCTGGCTCGTGCACCTGAGGTT
>JAODBI010000325.1 GCA_025463875.1 Actinomycetes bacterium | reverse complement strand
GGTCGGGGTCGCCGTCGCGCCTGCTGTCGGTGCCGGGGTGGGAACGGGCGGCGGGATCGAGAGCCGGCCGGTGGGCGACCGGGCCGGACCGGTCGAGGCGGAGGGCGACGCGGACAGCGTCGGCCGGAGGCCGGGAACGTCGCGGCCTCGGGCGCCCACCGCGGCCGTCTGGACCGCGGGGAGCAGGGCGCCGCAGCGTCCGCAGGCATCGCCGTCTCCGAGCAGCAGGTAGCCGCACGATCCGCATTTGCGCATCGACGGGTATCGGACCGAACTCGGGGCGAGCTGAGACCCAATCAGACCGCTGGTCAGGTCAAATGCGCCATCGGGTTCAGCGCCGCTCGAAGGTCACGCCCGCTTCCTCACGGTCCCAGGTGTGTTCGGTGACGCCCTCGTCGCGCAGCTGGTACTTGAGGACGCGACCCACGGGGTTGCGCGGCAGGTCAGCGCGGAACTCGATGTAGCGCGGGATGGCGAAGAAGGGCACCCGATCGGCGACCCAGCGGCAGAGCTCCTCCTCGGTCACCCGGGCGTCGGGCTGCAGCACGGCGGTGACCTTCACGTCGTCCTCACCGAGCGGACTCGGGACCGCGTGCACCGCAACGTCTTGGATCACCGCATGGCCGTACAGCACCTTCTCCATCTCGAAGCTCGAGATGTTCTCGCCGCGCCGGCGGAGCGCGTCCTTCTTGCGGTCGACGAAGTAGATGAAGCCTTCCTCGTCGATCCGCCCGAGGTCGCCGGTGTGGAACCACAGGTTGCGCGTGGCTTCGACCGTCGCGTCGGGCCGGTTCCAGTAGCCCGCGAACATCAGGTTCGGGCCGTTCGGGCGGCACACGATCTCGCCGACCTCTCCCGCCGCGACCTCGACGTCGTCGTCGTCGACGAGCCGCACGTCGAACTCCACGAGATTCGGCTTGCCGGCGGCGCCCGGACGGTTGGGCTCGCCCGCGTCGAGCATCGAGATGAGCGACGCCTCGGTCAGCCCGTACCCGGCGCTGAACGTCTTGCACCCGAAGCGCTGCTGCCACAGCCGATCGGTGTCGGGCGGCATCGGCGCGGCCGCGCACAGCCGGAGCTTGTGGCCCTGCTGGTCGGGGTGGTCCTCCGCGTTCGCGATGAGGATCGCAGGCGAGCCGAGCATGCTGACCATCGTGGCGCCGGTGCGCTTGACCTCGGGCCAGAAATTGCTCACCGAGAACCGACGCTCGATCGCGGCGTGGCCGCCGACCAGCAATGTGCCGACGACGCACACCGAAATGGCGTTGAAGTGGAAGAGCGGCAGCGGTGTGAGCACGACGTCGTCAGGGCCGCGCTGCCACGCCCGGCGGATCTGATCGGCGAGGCTCACGATGTAGTTGTGCGAGAGCATGCAGCCCTTCGACGGACCGGTCGTTCCCGCGGTGTAGATGAAGCACGCCAGATCGCCGGGCCGAACCTCGAGGTCGGTGATCGGTTCGTCGCTGCCCGCCGCGAGCGCGTCCTGCCACGGGATCGTCGGCCGGGCGTCGATGACCGCGTCCGGCGGATCGACAGTGATGCAGTACGTCAGGTCGGGCGTCGCGTCGTCGCCGACGACCTCGACCGCACGCGACGCGAAGTCGCCCTGGAGGATGAACACCTTGGCGCCCGAGTCGACGAGCTGGTGCCGCAGGAATTCGCCCTTGTACGCCGTGTTGATCGGGACCTGCACCGCGCCGAGCTTGAGCGCCGCGAAGAAGCTCACGACCTGTTCGGCCCGGTTCTCGAGGAGGGTCGCGACCCGGTCGCCGTGCACCACACCGAGCTCGCGCAAGGTGTTCGCCAGGCGGTTCGACTCTCGGTCCATCTCCCGGGCGGTGAGCTGGACGGTGTCGGTGCCGCCGTTGGAGAAGTCGAGGTACGGACCGTCGGGGTCTGAGCTCAGGCGATCGGAAAGTGCTGCAACGACGGTGGTCTGAAGCCGTGTTGTCGAAGGCCGTGTCATGGACATGACAGTAGCGTCAGGAATCGCCCCAGATCCTGGGGTCGCCCGCGGTCACGCAGACCAGCTCCGCATTGCGGTCGGCACTCTCGAAGTGGGTGTCGAGCACCCAGGCCCGCTTGAGGTAGAGGTGCACGTCGACCTCCCAGGTGAAGCCCATCCCACCGAAGATCTGGGTCGCGACCTTGCCGTTGGTGATCGCGGCGTCGCCGGCGACCACTTTCGCGCCGTGCGCCAGACGGCGACGCGTCCACGCACTCGGCATCTCGTCGAGCACCGCGCCCGCGCTGTAGACGGCGGCCCGCGCCACCTCGGTGCGCGTCAGCATGTCGGCCAGCATGTGCTTGATGGCCTGGAACGATCCGATCGGCCGGTCGAACTGCACCCGCTCCTTGGCATACGCGACCGCGAGCTCGGTCAGGCGGTCGGCGAGACCAAGCTGCAGCGCGGCCGTGAGCGTGACGCCGGCCAGCTCCCAGTTGCGGCGCTCGACCCCGAACGGCATGCCCTCGGGTAGCAACTCGACCCGGGCAATCGGCGTGCAGGGATCGAGCGGCCAGGGCGAGCGCTCGGCGACGATCTCACGCGGGTCGACGACGCGCACGTCGTCCATGCCACCGACCAAGAAGACGTCGAGCTCGTCGAGATGCTCGATCCACATCGGCTGCGACTCGATCGCGGCGCCGGCGATGCGGCCGTCGCCGAGCAACAGCGACGCGACGAGCGGCCCGGGCACGCAGTAGCGGCCCAGCTGCTCGAACACGACGACGCAGTCGGCCCACGAGAAACCGTCGGACCGGAGCGAGAACACGCCGGCGGCGGCCAGGTCGTCGAACAACGCCCGATCGAATCCCGCGCGCACGCGCTCCATCGGGACGCGCGCCGCCAGCATCGACGAAATGCCGTCGCGCAGCGCGATCTGGTCGTCGGAGAGATCGAGGTCCACTACCGCGGCTCCCGGGGGAGGCCGAGCACGCGCTCGCCGATGATGTTGCGCTGGATCTGCGACGCGCCCGCCGCGATCGTGAGGGCGAGCGTGCGCAACCGTTCCTCGACGAGCTCGTTGTCGTCGACGTGCAGAGCATCGCGCTGCAATGCCTTCATGCACAGCTCTCCGAAGCGTTGGCGCGCTTCGGAATAGGCGAGCTTCATCACCATCGCACCCGGACCGGGCGCACCGCGCGTCGCCTGCGACACGTTGCGCTTCGTGAGCGCCCACAGCGCGTCGAACTCCGCGATGCAACGACCCAGCTCCGTCTGCAGACTCTCGTCGCCTTTGACCGCCATCCGGGTCGCGAGGTCTTCGCACAGCCGGATCGAATCGACGAGCTCGCTCACGAAAGCGGTGCCGCGCTCGTACTTCAACGTGACGTTCGTGACGCGCCAACCGTCGTTCTCGTCGCCCACGCGGTTCGCCACCGGAACCCTGACGTCGGTGAGGAAGACCTCCGCGAACTCCGAGCTCCCGAGGACGGTCTTGAGCGGGCGCACCTCGATGCCGGGCAGATCCATCGGCAGGATGAGCCACGAGATGCCACGGTTCTTCGGCGCATCGGGATCGGTGCGCACGAGAAACTCACCGACGTCGGCGATCTGCCCGAACGAGCACCAGATCTTCTGCCCGTTCAGGATGTAGTCGTCGCCGTCGCGATCCGCGCGCGTGCGCAGCGACGCGAGGTCGGAGCCGGCGCCGGGTTCCGAGAAGCCTTGGCACCACACCTCGTCGCCGCACAGGATCCGCGGGAGGTGCGTCGCCTTCTGCTCGTCGGTCCCCTCTTCGATGAGGGTCGGGCCGGCGTGCAGCGTTCCGACGAAGTTGACGCCGACGTACGGCGCGCGGGCGCGGGCTGTCTCTTCGTAGAAGATGAGCTGCTCGGTCGGAGACGCGCCGCGACCGCCGTAGTCCTTCGGCCAGTGCAACCCCGCGTACCCGGCGTCGAACAGGCGGCGCTGCCACTCGGTATCCCACTTGCGGCGTTCGGGCCACGCGTCGCGGGGCGGCTGGGGCGCGAGCGCCGGGAGCACCGTTTCGAGCCACGCGTGCAGCTCCGCACGAAACGATTCGTCGGCGTCCGAGTAGCGCAGTTCCACGAAGCGGGGAGTCTACGAGTGCGCGCTACCGTCGATCGCTTCGACGAACGCCGTGCGGGTCGGGGCGTCCCAGAGCCACGACTCGAGGTACAGCTTGTGACCTTCGGCGTCCTGCAGCTGCAGGCTGCGGCCCAGGAAGAACAGCTCG
>JAODBI010000248.1 GCA_025463875.1 Actinomycetes bacterium | reverse complement strand
AACAGTGCGACACCAGCGAGTGTCGGCAACAATGACGGGCAAGGGACCATCGACTATGGGGTGAAGTTTCGCAGCGACGTCGACGGCACCGTTACCGGGTTCCGGTTCTACAAGAGCGCCGGAGATCCCGGTACCCACACCGGGCACCTCTGGGACACGGCCGGCAGCCAACTCGCGAGCGCGACGTTCACAGGTGAATCGGGTTCCGGCTGGCAGCACCTCGCGCTCTCGGCGCCGGTGTCGATCACGGCGGGCACGACGTACATCGTCTCGATCTTCTCGTCTGCCGGCGTCTATCCGGACACCGGCGGGTACTTCGCGAGCGCGGGCGTCGACAACCCACCACTGCACGCGCTGCAGACGGGTGTCGACGGGCCCAATGGCGTCTACCACGAGGGTTCCGCCGACGCCTTCCCGACGAACAGTTTCAACGCGAGCAACTACTGGGCCGATGTGATCATGAGCAACGGCCCGGACACGACTGCGCCGGTCATCACCTCGCGGTCGCCCGGCTCGGGCGCAAGCGGGGTGTCGCTCAGCCACGCCGTGACCGCGACGTTCAACGAGCCGATGGACCCGGCGACGATCTCGTCCTCGACGTTCGAGTTGCGCGACGCCACGAACGCACTCGTGCCGGCATCGGTGACCTACGACGCATCGTCGAACACCGCGACCCTCACACCGAATGCTCCGCTCTCGCCGTCGGCGTCGTATTCGGCGATCGTCAAGACCGGCGTCACCGATGCCGCCGGCAACCACCTTGCCGCCGACTCGGCGTGGACCTTCGGCACGGCGGCGCCGCCCGCCGACGAGGGACCCGGCGGCCCCATCCTGGTGATTGCGTCATCCGCCAATCCCTTCGGCCGTTACTACGGCGAGATCTTGCGCGCCGAGGGCCTGAACGAGTTCCTGGTGAAGGACATCTCGACCGTCAGCGCGACCACTTTGGCGAGCTATGACGTCGTGGTGCTCGGTGACATGGCGTTGACAGGCGCACAAGTCACCATGTTGACCAACTGGGTCACCGCCGGCGGAAAGCTCGTTGCAATGAGACCCGATGCGCAACTTTCCGGACTGCTCGGCGTTGCGAGCACGGGCGGCACCGTGTCGAACGCGTACATGCAGGTCGATACGACCAAGTCGCCCGGGCAGGGCATCACCGGTACGACGATGCAATTCCACGGCACCGCCGACGACTACGCGCTCTTCGGAGCGTCGAAGCTCGCGACGCTCTACAGCGACGCGAGCACAACAACGAACTTCCCGGCTGTGACACTGCGCGCGGTCGGCTCCCAAGGCGGGCAGGCGGCCGCGTTCACGTACGATCTGGCCCGTTCGGTCGTCTACACCCGTCAGGGCAATCCGGCCTGGTCGGGCCAGGAGCGCGACGGCCAGGCTCCCATCCGCTCGGACGATCTCTTCTTCGGCGCGTCGGCGACTGATCCGCAGCCCGACTGGGTGAATCTCGCCAAGGTCGCGATCCCGCAAGCCGACGAGCAGCAGCGTCTGTTCGCCAATCTCGTGCTGCAGATGGAGAGTGCCCGGAAGCCGTTACCGCGCTTCTGGTACCTCCCGCGCGGTAACAAGGCCGTCGTGGTGATGACCGGCGACGACCACGCCAACGGCGGTACCGCCGGCCGCTTCGACCAGCAGATCAGCGACAGCGCACCGGGCTGCAACGTCGCGAACTGGCAGTGTGTGCGCAGTACGTCGTACATCTATACCGGCACACCGCTCACCGACCAGCAGGCCTTGACGTACACGCAACAGGGCTTCGAGGTCGGGCTGCACGTGTCGACCGACTGTGTCGACTGGACGCCGGCGTCACTCGCGAACGCGTACAACACACAGCTCGCCGACTGGCACGCGAAGTACTTGAGCCTGACCGGACCCGTTACGAACCGCACTCACTGCATCCCGGAATCCGACTACTCGACCCAGCCGCACGTCGAGCTCGCGAACGGCATCCGGCTCGACACGAACTACTACTACTGGCCGCCTTCGTGGATTCAGGATCGTCCGGGGCTGTTCACCGGATCGGGCTTCCCGATGCGCTTCGCGGATCCAGACGGCTCGCTGATCGACGTGTACCAGGCCCCGACGCAGATGACCGACGAGTCGGGTCAGTCGTACCCACTCACGATCAACACCCTGCTCGACAACGCACTCGGGTCGTCGGGGTACTTCGGCGTGTTCACCGCGAACATGCACACCGACAGCGCAACCAGCAGCGGTGCCGATGCGATCATCGCCTCGGCTCAGGCGCGCCACGTCCCCATCGTGTCCGCTCGTCAGATGCTCGACTGGCTCGACGGGCGCAACGCGTCGTCGTTCTCGTCGGTTTCGTGGAGCGGGCACGTTCTGACGTTCGGTGTCAGCTCGGGCGCGACCGCCAACGGGTTGCAGGCGATGCTGCCCATGACCAGCGCCGACGGTTCACCGCTCACCTCGATCACGCGCGGCACCACCAGCGTGCCGTTCACGACCCAGACGATCAAAGGTGTCGCCTACGCAATGTTCGACGGCACTTCCGGCAGCTACACCGCGACCTACACGGCCGACACGACACCGCCCGTGATCTCGGGAGTGAAGGCTGCCGCGACGACGAGCGGCGATGCGACGATCACCTGGACGACCGACGAGCTCTCGACCTCGCAGGTCGCGTACGGCACGACGGCGAGCACGCTCAACTCGAACCAGTCGGATCCCGCCACGGTCACCTCTCACGTGATCACGCTGCACGGGCTCACCGCCGGTACGAAGTACTTCTACCGGGTCACGTCCGGCGATCGGGCCGGCAACCGCGCCACGGCGCCGGCCGCACCGGCCCCGCCCGCTTCGTTTACGGTCCCGAGCTTCGCCGCGACCGACACCACGGCCACCGACTTCTCGGCCGGAACGCCCGGCGCATGCGCGGTTGTCGCGCACGATCCGGGCGACGGCGAAGTCGAGCTCGCACCCGCCGTCGGCGCCGAGTTCTCGGGCAGCGCGCTGCCACCCGGCTGGGACAGCACGCAGTGGGATCCGAGCGGCTCCGCGACGGTCAGCGGTGGGCAATTGACTCTCGAAGCCGCGCGCGCCGGCACGACGGCGACGTACGGTCCCGGGCACTCGCTCGAGTTCGTCGCGACGTTCGCCAATCGGCCGTTCCAACACGTCGGTTTCGGCACCGACTTCAACAACCCGCCGTGGGCGATCTTCAGCACCGGCTCCGACGGCGCCACGTTGAAGGCTCGGAGCCACGACGGCACGAACAACATCGACACCGATTTGGGCTCGTCCTACCTCGGATCGCCGCACCGCTTCCGCATCGACTGGAATGCCTCCCAGGTCGTCTACTCGATCGACGGCACCCAGGTTGCGAGCCATTCGCTCACGGTCGCGGGGCCGATGCGGCCTCTGGCGAGTGATCCGGCCACTGACGGCATCGCGCTGTCGGTCGACTGGGTGCAGATGTCGCCGTTCACCGGGTCGTGCACGTTCGTGTCGCAGGTCCACGACGCCGGTGCCGCCGTCGTGTGGTCGAGCCTCGACCCGGCGACGACCACACCGGCCGGCACTGCCACCCAGTTCGACACGCGCACGTCGAACGACACGATCAACTGGTCGGCGTGGTCGGCGGTGGTCGGTACGGCGATCAGCAGCCCGAGCGGTCGCTACCTGCAGTACCGGGCCTCGCTGTCCACGAGCGATGCTTCGGCCTCACCCCTCGTGAATTCCGTGCGAGTGAGCGCGGCTCCGACAACCGTGCCCGACGCGCCGACGATCGGCAGCGCCGTGCGCGGGAACGCTTCGGTGTCGGTCGCGTTCACCGCGCCCGCGGACAACGGCGGCGCCGCGATCACCGGCTACAGCGCGTCGTGCACCTCGAGCGACGCGGGTGTGTCCGGTTCGAACTCGGGCGCTTCGAGCCCGATTGTCGTGTCCGGGCTGACGAACACGAAGACCTATACGTGCACCGTGACCGCGCAGAATGCAAAGGGCTCCAGCGCACCGTCGGCCCCGTCGAACGCGTTCACGCCGGCCGCGATCCCCGCGCCGCCGACGATCGGCACCGCGACGCGAGGCAACGCTTCGGGCACGGTGACGTTTACGCCACCTTCGGATGTCGGCGGCAGCCCCATCACGAGCTACACCGCGACCTGCACGGCCACTGGCGGCGCGACCGGTACGAACACCGGCTCTGCGAGCCCACTGATTGTGTCCGGTCTGACGAACGGCAAGACGTACACATGCAAGGTGACGGCGCGGAACTCGCAAGGCGCGAGCGCGCCGTCGGCCGCGTCGAACGGCTTCGTCCCGGCCACCGTGCCGGGTGCGCCGACCGGCGCGACCGTGACACTGTCGGCCACGACGGCGTCGGTCGCGTTCACCGCGCCCGCGAACAACGGCGGGACCGCGGTCACCGGCTATACCGCGTCGTGCACTTCCGGCAACGGCGGCGTGACGCGCACGGGGACGCGGGCGACCAGCCCGATCTCGGTGAGCGCACTGAGCGCCGGGAAGGACTACACGTGCACGGTGACTGCGACGAACGCGGTCGGGACCGGCCCACCGTCGGCCGCGTCGAATCCCGTGACGGTCGCAAACGTGCCCTCGGCCCCGACGAACGTGAAGGCGACGCCGGGCCCGACGACGACGACCGGACCGTTGACCGTCTCGTTCACCCTTCCGGTCTCCGACGGTGGCAGCCCCGTGACCGGCTACGCCGCCGCCTGCGTCTCGAGCGACGGCGGGGTCGCCGGGTCGGGCTCGGCCGCGTCCGGCCCGATCACGTTGTCCGGCCTGACCGCGGCGAAGACGTACACCTGCAGCGCGAAGGCCAAGAACGCGGTGGGTTCGAGCCTTGCGTCACAACCCTCGGTCGCAACGATCGTCGGATCGCCCGCGGCGCCGACGGTCGTGAAGGTGAGTCCCACTTCGACGACCACGCCCACCGGATCACTCATGGTGAGCTTCACGGCGGGAGCGAACAACGGCAGCGCGATCTCGAACTTCACCGCGGCGTGCACGTCGGCCAACGGCGGTGCGGCGGGTTCGAGCTCGGCAACCGTGAGCCCGATCACCGTGCCCGGGCTCACGACCGCCAAGACGTACACGTGCACGATGACAGCCACGAACGCGCGTGGCGCCGGCCCGGCATCCGCTCCGTCGCCGCCCGTGATCGTCGGTTCGCCCGCGTCCCCGGTGAACGTGACGTCGATATCGGGCTCGACGACGACCGCCACCGGGAACCTGAGCGTCGGCTTCACTCCGAGCGCGAGCAATGGCAACGCGATCACGAGCTTCACGGCGTCGTGTTCCTCGAGTGACGGCGGGGCCCCCGGATCGGTGACGGGGAATTTCAGTCCGATCAGCGTGACCGGCCTCACGACCGGCAAGACCTACGGATGCACGGTCACCGCCAGGAACGCACGCGGTACCGGGCCCGCGTCGACACCCTCAGCGCCGGCCGTGGTCGGCGCACCCGGCGCGCCCACCAACGTGAAAGCCCTCCCCGGTACGTCGAACGCGACGACCGGGCCGTTGACAGTGAGTTTCACGCCGGGTACCAACAACGGCAGCGCCATCACGAGCTTCACCGCGGCATGCAGCTCGAGTGACGGTGGCGCGGCGGGTTCTGTCAACGGGACGGCGAGTCCCCTTACCGTGCCGGGGCTGACGACAGCGCGGACGTACGTCTGTCGCGTGACGGCTACCAACATGCGCGGCGCCGGGCTGGCGTCGGCGGCGTCGGCATTAGTAGTCGTCGGCTCACCGTCGCCGCCGAGCGGCGTGTCGGCGAGCAAGGTCGCGGCCGGACAACTGAGGATCGCCTTTGCGGCCGGTGGGAACAACGGCAGTGCGACGACGAGTTACACCGCGACCTGCACGTCGAGCAACGGCGGCGTCACCGGATCACAGAGCGGGGCCTCGGGCCCGCTCATAGTGTCCGGGTTGACGACGACCAAGACCTACACGTGCACGGTGGCCGGTACGAACGGACGCGGTACCGGGCCCCTATCGTCACCGTCTGCCGCGACGATCGCTTGATCTTCGAATGTTCGGACGCGCCGTAGAGCGGATTTGACAAGGCCGAGCAACGGGCGGTCCGTGCTCGCGATGAAGTCGAAGCGCGCGTCATCGAGTGGGCTTCGATGTCCGACCGGATGCAACGTACGGCATGACACCGGCGACACCGCGTCGACAGACAGAATGACAAAGACGGATCTCTGACACGGAGGTGTGACCAAGGCGTCTGTCGCGTATGCGGCACGAGGAGCGACGATGTCGTCTGGCACTCAACTCCCGCCGGGGCCAACCGCGCACCGGCGAACAGCGCACCGGCGAAATCGGGCGGCGGTCATTCTCGTCGCGTTGGTCGTCGTAGTTCAGTCGACAGACAGGATCGAGACCGTGGCCGCGGCGGTGTCGCCTCCCGCCGCACCGACCCGGCAGTCAGCCGTGCCGGGGAGCGCGCAGGCGACGGTGAGTTGGACGGCGCCGGCCGACAACGGGTCGGCGATCACGGGATATGTGATCACTCCGTATGTCGGTACGACGGCGCAGACCGCGCGCACGTTCAACTCGGCGGCGACGACCGAGGTCGTGACCGGCCTGACGAATGCAACCACCTACACGTTCAAGATCGCGGCCAAGAACGCTCGGGGTAGCGGTCCGCAGTCGGTGCCCACCGGTGCGATCACGGTCGGGGCGCCGTTGAAGCCCACTGCGCCGTCGGCGGTCGCGGGAAATGCGCAGGCGACGGTGAGTTGCACGGCGCCGGCCGACAACGGGTCGGCGATCACCGGATATGTGATCACTCCGTATGTCGGCACGACGGCGCAGGCCGCCCAGACGTTCAATTCGACGGCGACGACGCAGACCGTGACCGGCCTGACGAACGCGACCACCTACACCTTCAAGATCGCGGCCAAGAACGCCAACGGGACCGGTCCGCTCTCAGTGTCGACCAAGGCCGTGACCCCTGCGTCGATCTCGTTCGGCCAGTCCACGCTGCAGGGCTCGAGCTCGACGTCGCCGACGGTGGCACGGTTCGGCCCGGACGGCAGGCTCTACGTCTCGCAATTCAACGGGCTCATCCGGGCGTACACGATTACGCGCACGGCCGCGAACGCCTACTCGGTCACCGCCACCGAGACCATCGATGCCATCAAGCAGATCCCGAATCACGATGACGACGGTTCTGTCAATCTTTCGGTGACGACGCGGCAGATCTCCGGCCTACTCGTCGTCGGTTCGGCGAGCAGCCCGATTCTGTATGTGTCGTCGAGCGATCCGCGCGTCGGTGGCGGCGACGCGGGCACGCAGACGAATCTCGACACAAACTCGGGCGTGATCTCGCGCCTGACGCACGATGTGAACGGTTGGCACCGGACCGATGTCGTGCGTGGACTCCCACGCTCGGAGGAGAATCACGCGACGAACACGTTGGTGCTCGACCAGACCACGAACACGCTCTATGTCGCGCAGGGCGGAAACACGAACATGGGAGCGCCCTCGCACAACTTCAACTTCTTGCCCGAGTACGCATATTCGGCCGCGATCCTGAAGGTCGATCTCAATGCGATCGGCACCACTACCTACGACCTCCCGACACTGAACGACGAGGACCATCCCGCCCTGGTCGGCCCGTTCGGCGGCGATCTCGGAAAACACCAGGCCAAGATCACGTCGTCGAGCCCGGTGCAGGTCTATGCCCCCGGATTCCGCAATCCGTTCTCTCTGGTTCGAACGCGTATCGGTTCTCTGTACGCCTGGGACAACGGCGCGAATGCGGGTTGGGGTGACATCCCGATCGGCTCGGGACCGACGGGTCAGTGCTCGAACGCGACCAGCGAGCCCGGCGTCCATGAGAACGACAGCCTGCATCGCATCAGCGGTCAGGGGTACTACGCGGGTCACCCGAATCCGACTCGAGGAAACCGCTCGAACACCTTCAACGTGTCGAATCCGCAGTCGCCCGTTCCCGTCGCGAACCCGGTGGAATGCGACGCGCGCACACCGACGACGAACGGCTCGATCACGAACACCACCTCCGCGACGACCGGAATGGCCGAGTACACGACGACGAACATGGCCGGTCAGATGAACGGTGACCTGATCACGGCGAGTTGGTACGGGAGCGTGTTCCGCGTGCATCTCAGCACGGACGGCTCGAAGGTCTTGAGTACCGACGTCTTGTTCTCGACCGCGGGGACGCATCCCATCGACGTCGCCGTCCAGGGCGACAGCGATCCCTACCCGGGCACGATCTGGGTGCCGGATTTTGCCGACGGCTCGATTCACGTCTTCGAGCCCGCCGACTTCGGAGGCCGGATCCCGCCGCCGTGCAGCGGCGCATACAGCACGAATCTTGACGAGGACCACGACGGGTACACGAACGCCGACGAGATCGACAACGGAACCGATCCGTGCTCGGCGGCCGACGTGCCCCACGACTGGAACCAGAACTTCGTGTCGGATCGCAACGATCCGAACGACGACAGCGACGCAACACCCGACGTCTCCGACCCGTTCGCGATCGACGCGAACGACGGCCTCGGCACGCCGGTCCCGATCTCGTACGCGTGGCAGAACGGGGCGACCGGGAACCCGTGCGCGCCGACGCCGGTTCCGAGCGGATGTCCGGGAGGGCTCCTCGGCCTCGGCTTCACGGGCCTCATGTCGAACGGTGTGACGAATTACTCCAGCCAGTACGACGTACGGAACATGACCGTCGGTGGCGCCGCGGGCGTGTTGACCGTCGCCCAGGTCCCCCCGGGCGACGCCACGGGTGCGACCAACACGCAGCAGTACGCCTTCCAGTACGGCGTGAACGCGAACCCGGCGAACACCGGTGTGTTCACTGCCCATACGCGGATCGTCGCGCCCTTCGCGGGAGTGACGCCGCAGGGCAACCAGTCGATGGGCTTCTACATCGGGACGGGCGACCAGGACAACTACGCGAAGCTCGTGCTGACGGCGAACGGCGGCAACCCCGGATTGAGATTCGTCGAGGAGGTGGGAGGAGTGGCGACCGCGGGACCGTTGTCACCACTGACAATGCCCGGTCCCGACTCCGTCGATCTGTACCTGACCGTCGATCCCGCGGCGGCGACCGTTACCGCCAGCTTCCGCGTGACCAGCAACGGCACCTCGACTCCGGTCGTTCGCGTCGGTTCGGCTACGCGCAGCATTCCGGCTTCGTGGTTGACGAACCCGGCGCGGGGTCTCGCGCTCGGCGTCATCGCGTCGTCGTCGGGTGGTCCGACGTTCCCGGCCACGTGGTCGACGCTCGAGGCGACGTCCGGACCGCCGAGCTGACGCACCGACCGGGTCCGACGTTCGCGCGGTGCGCGCTCCGGGCGCGCTCGATGTGACTGAACAGCTCGGTCGCCGACGGTTCGATGACGCAGAAGTCCGCACCGGCGTTCGCGGCCCGGCGGACGATGTCGGCGTCGACGGTCCGGTTGAACACCACCGGTACCGCGGTGTGGTCGCGTTGTTTCACCTCGGCGATCGCGTCGAGGAGCATCTCGAAGTCGCCGTGCCGATCCGGTGCGAGGAGCACCACGACGTCGACGGGATCCATGGTGCGCGCGCGGCACGCCGCCGCGGCCGTTCCCGTTCCGGGCCGCATCTCAGGCCGCGCCGGTCGTGAGCGTCACGCTCGCCGTGTGCGCAGCACCGGCGGCGTCCTGCCAGCTGATTGCGATCTTGTCGCCGACATGGGTCGACGCCAGTGCGGCACTCAGCGCGGTGCTCGAATCGACGTTCTGACCGGCGACGGCGGTGATGATGTCGCCGGCTGCGATCCCGACCTGCGCGGCCGCCGATCCGGTCTGCACGCCGAGCACCGCGGCACCGACGCCGACCGTGGCGTCTACCTGAACCCCGAGCAGGCCGTGCTCACCGATGTGCACGGTCGCACTCTCGGAGCCGGCCGCGATCTGACGCGCGATCGCGAGCGCGCGGTCGATCGGGATCGCGTAGGCGGTGGTCGTCGACGACGTCGACATCGACCGGATTCCGCTGCTCGCGGCCGTCGTCATGCCGACCACCTGCCCGTAGGCGTTCACGAGGCTTCCGCCCGAATCCCCGGGCTGCACGTCGGCCGTGAACTCGATCAAGCCGTTCAGCGTCTCGGCCGACGTGCCGTATTCGTCGGACGCGGTGATGGTCTGCTCGAGCGCCGCGACCACGCCGTCGACGGCGGTGGGTGTCCCGGACTTTCCGAGGGCGTTGCCGATCGCGACGACGGCGTCGCTCGTGGACACGGTCGACGCACTCGCGGTTGCGACGGTGGTGAGTCCGGAAACGTGCGCGATCTGCAGCACCGCGACGTCGTTGGCGGTGTCGTAGCCGACGACGTCGGCCGCGTACTTCGCGCCCGTGCCGCCGATCTGCACGGTGATGGCGGTCGCGCCCGCGATCACGTGGTTGTTCGTGAGGATCTCTCCGGTCGAGCTGATCACCATGCCGGTTCCCGCGGCCGTTGCCGAGTCGCCGAGTGTCGCGGTGATGTCGACCAGCGCGGGATCGACCGCCGCCTCGATCTGGGCGAGGGTCAGCTTCGTCTTGGTGGCCCCGGTTGCGCTCGATCCGCTGGTGCCCGTCGTCGGAGTCGTCACCGCGGTCGCACTGGAAGTGCTCACGCTCGCCGGACCGGTCTGGAGGTTGCGGGTGATCGCGTATCCCCCGATGCCGCCGATGGCAACGGCCACGGTGACGACGGCAGCCGCGAGCCGGAACGACCGGCGCCGCGGGCGCGCCGCGGACGGCGACGCGGAATCCGGTTCGCCGCTCGGGTGCTCGGGCAGTTCGACGCGGGGCGGGTCTTCTTCGGGCGATCCCATGCTGGTTCCTCTCTCGGGCTCGCTTCGAGCGTCGCCGCCGCGCCTCGCGCTCAGCTCGGAACCAGTGAAGAACCACGTGAGAAAACCGCCGGTCGGGCCGACGGCGTGCCGATGCGTTACCCGGGTTCGGGGGTCAGGCGCCGCGAGTGTCCACGGGCATGCCGCGGACGTCCTCGAGACTTCGGAGCAGATCGTTCAGGTGGGTGCACGTCGACGTGCCGACGAACTCGGAGCGGACCCGGTCGCGGAGCTCAGCGAGCCGGAGACCCACGAGTCGCGTCGTGCTCGCGGCCGCATTGGGGCACTCGACGTAGGGGAGCACGTGCGGTGTCGCGACCGCGGCCGTGATCTCACCCGTCGTGCGATCGATCGTGGCGCGGAGCGCGTACTCGTGCACCACCGACTCGTCGCCGTCGTCGTCGAAGTGCGAGTCGCGGAACATGGCGTCGACGTGCAGGACGCGATCGTGAGGTGAGACATCGATGCGCCGCCGGCGGCGAACCGTGCGGGGCGCAGGGTCGGGGAGCGCGTGCCACGCGTCGGGCTCGTCGCCGCGTTCGAGCCGGGGCGCGGCCGGTCCGAGCGTCATGGGTGGCGCGCCACTCGACTCGATGACCTGCATGAGTGTGCCACCCGCGCGCCAGCCCGAGCAGAGGTCGATCGTGGGCGCGTAGCGCTCGCGCGGAACGCCCGGTACGAGACCGGCGCGCTGCAGTGCGTAACCGGAGACGAGCGTTGCCACCGGCAGATCGTCGAGTAGGAGGTAGAGCAGATCGGCGGCGCGCCGTGCGCCCGGCAGCGCGTCGGCCGCGGCGGTACGGAACCCTGCCCCGACCGGGCGGCCGAGCAGCTGTTCGAGCGCGCGCTCGGCTGGTTCGGATTCGATGGTCGCGAGCTCGAGCGTGGGTGCCAGCGACGCGGAGATCGTGCGGCGCGCGACGACCCGGGCCCCGCCGTTCGCGTCGGTTGCGAGGTCGCGGGCCCGAGCGACGATCCGCACCGGTCCGGTCGCACCGTCGACGCGCACGACGTCGATACTGCTCGTCCGGCGCATCGAACCCGGCGCGCGGTCGGGCGTTCCGTGCGCCGGCTGCTGGGGCCCGACGCCTTCCGCGCCGGTGACGACCCACTTCGTCCCGCCCGCCGTCACGAGAGCGCCGCGAGATCGAAGCCGAACACCTCGGCGGCGTTGCCGGCGACGATCGCGTGCAGATCGGCGTCCGAGACTCCGTCGAACTGCCGCGCCGCGACCTCCTGGGACGCGGGCCATGTGCCCTCGGGGTGCGGGTAGTCGTTGCCCCACATCAACGTCTCGACGCCGGTGATGGCCCGGTTGTTGATCGCGACCGGGTCGTACATGAAGGTCGCGTACGCCTGACGCCGGATCAGCTCGCTCGGCTTCAGCGACAGCTTCGGCTGCGCGAACGCCGCGTGGTCTTCGTAGATCGCGTCGGCCTGGGTCATGATCCAGCCGAGCCAGGCGGCACCCGTCTCGACGGTGACGACGCGCAGGCCCGGGAAGCGGTCGAGCGCGCCTCCGGCCGCCATTGTCAGCATCACCATCGGGCCGTCGAGCTGCGCGCCGAGGATGTAATTGACGACGGCGCCCCCCGGACCGCGTACGACGCGGGGTTCGTGCCCCGTGCCGGAATGGAACGTGAGCGGGAGCCCGAGCTCCTGGGCCACGGCCCAGAACCGGTCGTACTCCGCGTCGTTGTACGGCCGCTGCGGCACGCGTGCGGGAAGGAACAACGAGCGGAACCCGGACGCGGCCAGACGCTGCGCCTCGACGATCGCGCCGTCGATGTCGAGCATCGGCACCATGCCGACCGCGAGGAGCTCGTGGCGGCCGCCGAACGTCTCGCCCGCCCAGTCGTTGTACGCGCGGCACAGCTGCAGCTGCAGCGCGGCATCCTCGGACGCGAAGCACGCCTGCAGCGCGAAGGTCGGGAAGATCACCTCGGCCGACACGCCGTCCCGCGACTGGTCGCGCCGCCGATCGTCTGCATCCCAGTCGCCGACGATCGCGAACTCGCGCTCGGACGCGGGCATCAGTTTGCGGGGTCGCAAACCTTCGATGAGCAGACTCCGCCAGTCGCCGACGACTTCGATGCGGGGCACGCGCTCTCGATACGCGCGATCCACGCGTTCGGCGTACAGGTCGATGGGCTCGGTGACGTGCGAGTCGGTGGAGATGAACGTGGAGTTGCGGTACGTGGAGGCGGGTTCCATGTCCAGCATCTGCGCAGCGTAACACGCGTATTCGACGGTGAAAATTGACGTTTCACCAATGAGAACGTACGCTCACCGAATGGCCCGCGTGGAAGATCGAGCGGTCGAACGCGCCGTTCGCGTGGCGAAGGAGCGGGCGCGCGACGACGTGCAGGTGTTGGTCGCGGCCGGGCGCAAGTTGCTGCACCGCGACGGCGCCGCCGACATGACCATCGCCGACGTGCTCACCGAGGCCGGGCTGTCGACCCGGGCGTTCTACCGCCACTTCGCCTCGAAGTCGGATCTCCTGCTCGCGATCTACGACAACGAGGTCGACCGCTACACGCCCCGCTTGCAGCGCCGTCTCGATGCCGCGACAACGGCCCGCGCCGGCCTCGAGGCCTGGATCGACGAATTGCTCGCGGCGGGCTTCGAACCGCGGCGCGGCGAACGCACGCGCGCGATGTTCACGTGGGCGATCCCGCTGCAGCAGGAGTTCCCGGTGGAGTTCGCGGCAGTGCGCGACGCGCTCACGGGCCCGCTCGAGGCCGTGCTCGAAGCGGGGCGCGCCGACGGGTCGTTCCCGAATGCCGAGCCGCGGCGGCATGCGCAGTTCATCCGCGCGCTCACGTGGCAGCTCGTCGAAGAGCGGCTGTCGGGTGCGGCGATCGACGTGGCCGAGGCTCGCGACGAGGTCTTGAGATTCTGTCTGCCCGCGCTCGGAGCCGCGCGCTGATGGCGGACGCCTCGTGACCGGGACTCGCCCCGCGCCCGGAGCTCGCTTCTTCGACGAAGCGGCCGAAACCCGCTCGCGCGCCGACATCGAGACGATGCAGTTGGAGCGGCTGGCGCGCATCCTTCCGCACGCCTACGAACACTCGCCGCTCGTGCGGTCGGCCTGGGACGCCGCCGCCGTGCATCCGCGCGACATCTCGTCGCTGGACGACTTCTACGAGCGCGCCCCCTTCATCGACAAGACGACGATCGAGCACTGGCGCACCGACCGGCGCGATCCGTGGGGCGGTCTCCTCTGTCTCGGCGAGTCGGAGCTGACGACGATCCTCTCGTCGTCGGGCACCACCGGCGCGCCCACCCTTTCCCCGCAGCGTTGGGCCCCCTCCGACGGACCGGTCCCGGCGGGGCTCTCGCGCGACCTCTGGATGATGGGGCTACGGCCCGGCGAGTTCATGATGATGGTGATCTTCACGTTCCGGGGCCCGGCGTTCGGCATGGCGCAGCAGTTCGGCGCCACGCCTGTCCTCGTCGACTACGACGCCGACGACATGCTGCGGTTCTGCGAGCTGTCGCTGCGGTACCGGCCGACCTGCCTCTACAACCTCAGCTCGGTCATCGTGCTCGCGATGGCCGACGCGTGCGAACGAGGTGGCTACGACCCGACCGACGTGTTCGCGTCATACCGCGCGCTGGTGCAAGCCGGTGAACCGCTGAGCGCGAAGGCGCGCGCCGTCGTCGCGAGTTGGGGTGCGCCGATGTTCGAGCACACCAACGTGGGTGACGTCGGCACCGCCTTCCAGTGTCCCGAGCACGACGGGTTGCACTATTGGGAAGACGACACGCTCGCCGAGAACCTCGACCCTTCCAGCACGGCACCGGTTGCCGACGACGAGCGGGGAGAGCTCGTCGCGACGACGCTCGTGAACGGCACCACTCCGTTGATCCGGTACCGCTCCGACGACATCGTCCGCCTGACCCGGACACCGTGCGCGTGCGGGCGCACGCACTCCCGCATCTGGCCCGTGGGCCGGAAGGGCGACGGAGTCGTCGTCGACGGTCGGACCATCCTGCCCATCGACGTGTGGCCGGCCGTCGAGGAGGTCGACGCCTGCGATCTCGGACTGTTCCAGGTCATCCGCGAGGCGCCCACGATGGACCGGCTCCGCCTGCGCGTCGGGCATCACGCGTCCGACATGCACCTGGCCGGCATACGCGACGCGGTGGCGGGTGCGGTCGAGGCGCGGCTCGGGGTCGTTCCCGAAGTCGAGCTCGTACCGGACGCCGAACTCCTGCGCCTCGGCCCGCCGCACAAGATCCCGAGGGTGGCGGCGCGGTGAACGCGCCGAACGCTTCGACGACGGGGCCTACAGGTTCGTCGACGGCAATGGACGGGCGGCCGCTGTGGGCGATCGCCGCGTACGACGACGGCTCCGGGCGCGTGCCGTGGCCGGTCTCGCACACCGAGATCGAACGGACGATGGGAGGCGCGTGCTCGACGCTGGCCGGGCTCGGAGTGCGAGCCGGCGCCCGCGCCTTGTGCTGCTCGGTGCTCTCGGAGTCGGCGCACTTCTGGCCGTTGATGATCGGCACGATGATCAACGGCGGAGTGTTCTCGCTCGCCGACGCGACGGTGGGGGACGCGCTGCGGGTCGCGATGTTCGCCCGGAGCCTGCAGCTCCATGCCGTCTTCGGCGTCAACGAAGCGATCCTCGACGGCCTCGACGACCTCGGGATCGCGTACGCGGATCTCTTCGCCGGAATCGATGTCGTCGGCGCGCACCCGGGCGCGTATGAGCGCCTCCTCGCCGCCGGCCTCATGCCGCACTGGTTCGTTCTGTGTGGTCCGGCCGTCGCGATCGCGACCGAACCCGGCGGTCCCGCCCGGGTCGACCCGACGGAGTGGACGCTCGCGAGTGACGGCGATCGCATTCTCGTGAGCAACCTGCAACCGCGTGCGCAGGAGTTCGTGCGCGCGCCGACCTGTATCCGGGGGCGACTCGTCGACGCGAGCGGATTCGTCCCGAACCCGGGTGGAGCCGTTCCGTACCCGACTGGAGAGATGTGACCGACCGCACCCTCAAGGACCGCGCCGCGATCGTCGGCGTCGGAGCCACGCCGTACTACCGGCGCGGTCGTTCACTGCCGCAGACACCGCTCGACCTCGCGATCAAGGCGACCCTGGCCGCGCTCGACGACGCGGGCCTCGGTGCCGACGACGTCGACGGGTTCGCGTTGTACGGCGGCGCGTTCGTCGACACGAGCCTGCTCGCGCAGATCCTCGGCATCCCGGAAGTCCGCTTCACGGCGGGCCTCACCGGCGGGGGCGGCGGTTCGGCGGGCTCGATCGGCCTCGCGGCCGCCGCGGTGGCGACGGGCATGGCCGACGTCGTCGTCAGTGTGCTCACGCTGCAACAGGCGCACATGCGCTTCGGAGCGTCGTTCGCGCCGCGGTCCAAGGGTGGTGCCGGCGCGTATTCCGCGCCGTCGACCCCGGAGTCGGTGTTCGCGTCCAACTCGGGCCTCATGGCCCCGGGCCAGATGTTCGCGATGCTCGTCCAACGGCATATGCATCTGTACGGCACGACGCGCGACCACCTCGCCGAGGTCGCGATCTCCACCCGCAACAACGCGATCACACGCGAGACGTCGTTGATGCGCGATCCATTGACACGCGAGCAGTACTTCGACGCGCGCATGATTTCCGAGCCGTTCGGCCTCTACGACTACTGCATGGAGTGTGACGGGGCGGTCGCGGTGATCACCACCACTCCCGAACGCGCCAAGGATCTGCGCCACCCTCCCGTGCAGGTGATGGGTTCGGCGGCGGGCGGCGCGGGTCGCTGGGGGCAGGCGATCACCTGGATGGGAATGCCCGACGAGTACTTCACCTCCTCGGGACACCGCCCGATCGCCAAGCGCGTCTACGAGATGGCGGGCGTCGGACCCGCCGACGTCGACGTCGCGCTGTTCTACGACCACTTCACGGGCATGGTGCTCCTCCAACTCGAGGACTACGGGTTCTGCGGCATCGGCGAGAGCGGTCCGTTCGTCGCCGAGGGGAACATCCGTTGGCCCGAGGGCACGTTGCCGGTGAACACCCACGGCGGGAACCTGTCCGAGGCGTACATCATCGGAATGACCCACGTGAAGGAAGCGGTCGAGCAGTTGCGCGGCACGGCCGTCAATCAGGTGCCGGATGCCGACATCGCGCTCGTCACCGGCGGCCCCGCGTCCATACCCGTGTCCGCCCTGCTGTTGCACCGTTGAGAGGTACCTGATGGTTACGAGAGTCGGAGTCCTGCCGAGCGAGTTCGTGAGCTTCGTCGCGAATCCGGCGACCGAGCCGTTCTGGACCGCGGCGGCCGAGCACCGGCTCGTGCTCCCGCGCTGCACGAACTGCGACACGTTCCGCTTCCCGCCCGCGGCGTTCTGCTGGGTGTGTCGCCGACAGGATGTCGAGTGGGTCGAGCACGACGGCAACGGCGAGCTCTACTCGTTCACCGTGCTGCGGCACGCAGTGATCCCCGGGCTCGCCGAGGCGCTCCCCATCGTGATCGGTGTCGTCGAGCTGCCCGACACGAACGGGTGCCGGCTGATCGGCGACATCCTGGGCTGCCCGCCCGAGGTCGTGGAGATCGGCATGCCGGTCGCGCTCGAGTGGTACGACGTCGACGACGGCTCGGTTCCGTGCTTCCGACCGCGCGCCTGACCCTCGCCGACGTCCTGCGCTCGTACGCGCGGTCACGCGCCGACGCGTTGTGTCTCGGTGACGGCGATCTGCGGTTGTCGTGGCACGAAACGAACGTCCGTACGAACCGCGTTGCGAACGCGTTGCGGTCGGCCGGGGTCGAGCGTGGCGATCGTGTGCTCTGGCTCGGGCAGAACTCGTTTCGCCTCTACGAGCTGCTCCTCGCGTGCTCGAAGATCGGTGCGATGTTCTGCCCCGCGAACTGGCGCCAGGGTCCCGACGAGCTCGCCTTCGTCATCGACGACCTCGCGCCCAGAGTCGTGGTGGGTCAGCACGCCGAGGTCGGCGACGCGATCGCCGCGGGTCGCGAGCGATCGTCGGCAGCCGAGGCGGCCCGCTGGCTGTGGCACGACGGTGAGAATGTGGGCACGGAGGAAGGGGACTCCTACGAGTCGTTCGTCGCGGACGCCGACCCTGGGGATCCCGACCTCGACGGCACCTCCGACGACGCGCTCCTGCTCGTGTACACCGCGGCGTTCACGGGCCGTCCGAATGCGGCGATGTTGTCGTCGCGCGCATTGCTCGCGCAGGGCGCGCTCATGGCGCCGTGGCAGGGCATCGACGAGCACAGTGTGTTCCTGAACTCCGGCCCACTGTTCCACATCGGGACGTTCATGCCCAACCTCTCGACGTTCGCGATGGGCGGGGCCAACGTGTTCGTCGCTCGTTCCGACGGGGACGCGATGTGCACGGCGATCGCTTCGTTCGGTTGCACGAGCGGCTTCCTCGTCGGTCCGATGGTCGACGCAGTGGTCACTGCGAACGCAAAGCTGCAGCTCGACCTGTCGACGTTCCACGGGTATCGCGGCAACCCCGACTTCGACGCGATGGTGCAGCCCGACGGTTCACTCTGGGGCCGCGCCGCCGGGGGATACGGGCAGACCGAGGTGATGGGGATGGCCACGTTCAATCTCCTCGGTACGGGCGCCGGCACGCACGGCCGACCGTCGCCGCTCGTACAGATCCGGATCGTCGACGAAGACGACAACGACGTTCCGCCGGGGGCCGTCGGTGAGATCGCGGTCCGCGGTACGACGGTGATGAACGGCTACTGGAACCGCACCGAGCTCAACGCCGAACGCGCCCGTAACGGCTGGCACCACACCAACGACCTCGGTCGCTACGAACCCGACGGCACGTTCTCGTTCATCGCGCCGAAGGGCCGCATGCTCAAGTCGGCGGCCGAGAACATCTATCCCGCCGAGGTCGAGAACGCGGTGCGCGCCCACCCCGCGGTTACCGACTGCGCGGTGATCGGCGTTCCCGACGCCACGTGGGTGCAGGCGGTGAAGGCGATCGTCGTCGTCGCCGACGGCAGCCAGGTGGCAGACACCGAGATCATCGAGTGGTGCCGCTCCCGGATCGCCTCTTACAAGAAGCCGCGCACCGTGGAGTTCGTCGACGAGCTGCCGCGGGCTGGTTTCTTCGTCGACTACGACGAGCTCGACCGCCGGTTCGGGGGCGGCAACTACCCCGGCGGCCACACTCGCAGCACGTAATTCGCCGGTGAGTGCCAACGGGCGACCCAGAGGGACCGGTTCGTCCGCCCGGAATTCGATCCCGCGCCGCGGATGCGACGCACGGGGGTTGGCGGGTTCCCCGCATCGGCGTACGGTCAGTCTGGTGAACGACGAGACAGCCGATCGAGGCGCCCTCAGCGACCACGTCCTCCAGGCCCAGGGAATGGTCGCGGCGCAGCTCGGCTGCTCGATGGAAGAGGCGCTCGGTCGTCTGCGTGTCCGGGCCGACGCGACCGGTCAGCCGCTGGACGAGCTCGCGCTCGACGTGCTCGACGGCATCGTGCGCTTCGATCCGTAATCAACGTCGAGGCGCACGACCGCTTGTTCGCGCGTGCATCGCGGGTGTGCCGCGCGTTCGCCGAACCTGGGAAGCTGCGGCGAATGGCGGGCAGAACACGCGCAGGCGACTCGTACGCCCCGAGCGTCGTGGTCCTCGCGGCCGGAGCGGGCACCCGCTTCGGCGGCCGGAAACAACTCGCCGAGGTCGGCGCCCCGGGCGAAACGATCATGGACATCGTCGTGCGGCGAGCGGCCGCGGCCGGGCTCGCCCGGGCGGTCATCGTCGTAGCGCCCGAGATCGTGCAGGCGGTCCGCGACCATCTCGACGCTCGAGCCGACGCCGGCATCCCGATCGAAGTAGTGGTGCAGCGGTCGGTGCCCGGCCACTCGAAACCGTTGGGCACCGCGGCGGCGGTGCTCGCGGCGGCAGACGCGATCGAAGGCACGTTCGTCGTGGTCAACGGCGACGACCTGTATCCCGTCGACGCCTTTGCCTTGCTGACCGATCATCTGCGCAACGCGCCGGTCGACGAGCATGCGCTGGTCGCGTTCCGCGTCGCCAACACCTTGACCGGTGATCGGTCGGTGTCGCGGGCGGTCATCGACATCGGACCTCAAGCTCAGCTCCTCGCAGTCCGGGAAGGTTCGGTCGTGCGCGGTCGAGAAGGTCTGCGATTCGAGACGGAGACGTCGGTGCAGCCGTTGACGGACGACACGCCGGTGTCGATGAACATGTGGGGATTTCGGGCTTCCGTGCTCGGCGCGTTCGCCGACGCGGTCGAAGACTTCGTGGCGTCGGGACGCGCCGGCGAAGTCTTCCTCCCCGATGTCGTCACCTCCCTCGTACGTTCCGGCGCGGTGGTTCGCGTCCTCGTCTCCGAGGGCACCTGCATCGGTGTGACGCATCCGGAAGATGTGGTCGCGGTGAGGAACGCCTTGTCGTGAGCGGTGACGTGATCGGTATCGAGAAGGTGAGGCGCGTGGCGGACCTCTTCGCGATCTCGGCGCCCGCGCAGTCGGTCGAACCGTTCGGGCGCGGTCACATCAACGCGACCTTTCTCGTGTCGACGGGCCCCGGCGGGTATGACGAGTATGTCGTCCAGCGGCTCAACCGGTCCGTGTTCGCAGAACCTGCGCTGCTCATGGACAACGTCGTTCTGGTCTCCGCTCATCTCGGCGGCCGATTCGTGCCCGAACCTGTCGCGACGCGTGCGGGTGGGTGGCTGATGCACGACGGTGGGGAAGCGTGGCGCGCGTGGCATCGGGTGGCCGGCGCAGAAACGATCGATGCTGCGCCGCCGCAGCAGGCGGGGTCCGCGGCGCGCCTGCTCGGTCGCTTCCACGCCGCGCTCGCCGGCTTGGATCCGACAATCGTGCACGAGACCTTGCCCCGATTCCACGATCCACCACGGCGGCTCGCAGACCTGCGCCGGATCGTGGCCGCCGATCCGTGCGGACGAGCGGCCGGCGTCGAAGCCGAGATCGAGGCCGCGTTCGCGGCCGCCCCCCTCGCGCAGATCGCGCACGATCTCGACCTACGGGTTCCGGTCCGCGTCGCGCACAACGACGCCAAACTCGACAACGTGTTGTTTCGTGACGGCGAGGCCGTCTGCCTCGTCGATCTCGACACGATCATGCCGACCGCGTGGTTCTGGGACGTCGGTGATCTGCTGCGAACCGCGTCGACGCGGGTCGCGGAAGACGACGCGCGCACCGAAGGTGCGGTCGCGGATCTGGAGCGCTACCGGGCCGTCCTCGACGGCTATCGCTCCGGAATTTCTTCCGCGACGACGCCCGACCCCGCCGAAATCGAGGCGCTGGAACACGCGGGCGCCATCGTGACCTACGAGCAGGCGTTGCGGTTCCTCACCGACTGGATCGCGGGCGACGTCTACTACGCGACGACGCGGCCCGGTCAGAACCTCGACCGGGCCCGCAACCAGCTGCACCTGCTCGCGTCGATGCCCGGTACGGTCGGCTCATGACCGCGCCGGCGCGACTCGATCGCGATTCCCTGCCCGCGATCCACGACCTCTGCCGGCGCAGCATCCGAGGTGCGCCGCCCGCCGTCGAACTGTCGATCGACGAGCTGGAGGGCGCGCTGTTCGCTACCGAGCAGGCGACCGTCATCCGCGGCGATCCCGCAGTCGGCGTCGTCGCGACCGTCGAGTGGGAGTCGCAGGCCTACGTCCGGCTCCTGGTCGTCGACCCCGAAGAGCGTGGTCGCGGCCACGGCCACGAGCTCGTGCGGGCTGCCGAAGCCGACGCGCGGGCTGCCGGTCACACGTCGCTCCAGATCGGCGCCGACGCGCCGTTCTTCCTCTGGGCCGGCGCGCCGAGCACCGAGATCGAGCTCCTCTGCCTGTTGGAACGTCATCACTACCAACGGGTCGACACCAACTACGACATGACGATCGATCTGGTCGGCGACCCGGGCGGTCTTCCGGCCGATCCGGGTGGGCACCGGCTCGCCACATCTGCGGATCGCGACGAGCTCGACGCCTGGGCGACGAAGCACTGGCCCAACTGGCGCTGCGAGATGTTGCGCGCGCTCGGCAAGGGAAACCTCGTCGTCGCCCACGACGACGTGGATATCAGCGCCATCTGCGCGTTCGAGGTGAACCGCGCCGGATTCCTCGGACCCGTCGCGTCGCGTCCGGATCTCATCGGCAAGGGTGCGGGACGGGCGGGCCTCGTCGGTGCGCTGCACGAGCTCCGGCGTCGTGGTCGTGACAGCGTCGAGGTCGCGTGGGTCGGCCCGATCGTCCCGTACGCGCAACTCGGCGGGCGGGTCAGCACCGTGTACTTCGTCTACCGCAAGGACCTGCCGTGAATCTGTTGCCCCGGCCCCGCGTCGTCGATGTCGGACCACAGCTGACCGCGCATCGCGTCGCCTCGACGCGCGTCGACGCCTCGTTGCCCGCCGAGGGCTACGCACTGACGATCGACTCCGACGGCGCCGCGATCGTCGCCGCGGACGGAGCGGGTCTGTTCTACGCGCGCGCCACGCTCGCGCAGCTCGCGCACATCCACGACGGGATGCTTCCGGTCGGCACGATCCGCGACCATCCCGATCTTCCCGTGCGGGGCGTCATGATCGACATCTCGCGCGACAAGGTGCCGACGATGTCGACGCTGCGCGACCTGATCGACCGGCTCGCGTCGTGGAAGATCAACCACGTGCAGCTCTACAGTGAGCACACCTTCGCGTACCGGAACCATCTCGAGGTGCACGCCGGGGCGAGTCCCCTCACTGCCGACGAGATCCGCGAGCTCGACGCGTTCTGTCGCGACCGGCACATCGAGCTCGTGCCGAACCAGAACTGCCTCGGTCATATGAACCGCTGGCTGCTGCACGAGCGCTACCGCGCGCTGGCGATCGCCCCGGACGGCTTCGTCGACCCATACGGTCTCGGGCACGAGGCGATGACGATCGATCCTGCCCATCCGGGCTCGCTCGAGCTCGTGCGGGAACTGCTCGGCGAGCTGCTCCCGCTGTTCTCGAGCCGGCGCGTGAACATCGGGCTCGACGAGACGTGGGAGCTACCGAAGGAACGACTCGGTGAGTTCTTCGCGTGGGCCGCGACGTTGCGAGCGCTGCCGGAGCTCGACGGGCGGGAGGTGATCATCTGGGGCGACATGTTCTCGGGCGATCCCGCGCTGATCGCGCAGGTGCCCGCGGGTGTCACGGTGTGCGAATGGGGATACGACGCGGAGTACCCCTTCGACGAGCGCACCGCCTTGTTGGCCGCGGCGGGCCTTCCGTTCTGGGTCGCGCCCGGGACGTCGAGCTGGCTCAGCATCGCGGGACGCGTGACCAATGCCGTGGAGGCATGCCGGAACGCGGCCGCGGCCGCGATTACCCACGGCGGGCGCGGCTACCTCAACACCGACTGGGGCGACCGCGGTCACTTGCAGCAGCTGCCGATCAGCGATCCCGGGTTCGCGTTCGGCGCCGCGGTGTCGTGGTGCCTCGAGACCAACGCCGACATCGATCTCGGCGATGCATTGAGCGTCCACGCGTACGACGACGACACCGGTCGGTACGCCGCCGCCCTCCTCGCGATCGGCGACGCGCACCGCGCGGTCACTCCGCAGATCCCGAATCACTCGGTTCTCGCGATGCACCTGTACTTTCCGCAGATCCGCGTCGGGCGAGGCTTGAGCAAGGGCCTCACGCTCGGCGAGCTCGACACCGTCGAGGGCGTGCTGCGGACCGCCCGGGCCGACCTCGACGCATCGGTGGTGCGGCGGATCGACGCCTCTCTCCTCGTCGACGAGATGCATTGGACGATCGACGTGATGGAACTGCTCGTCGCCGACGCACGGGCGCGCATCGCGGGCGACGGCACGCTGGCCTCGGTGCCCGAGGACCGGCGCCGGGAGCTGGTCGATCGGCTCGGTCCGATCATCGAACACCACCGCACGCTCTGGCTCGCACGCAACCGACCCGGCGGCCTGGGCGACAGCGCGCACTGGCTCGAGCACCTCCGCGACGCGTACGCCACCGGCCAACCCGACCCCGCCTGGGCCGGTTGGCCGGCGCGCTTCTCCTGACCGCGCGACCGCCCGCTCGTGTCGAGGCTCACAGCGAGTCGGCGAAGGTCCAGAGGGGACTCGGGTACTCGGCGCGCAGGACGGGGACAACGGTTTCCCAGTCGGCCGCGGCAAGTGGGGCGACTTCACGTAGTACGACGGAGTCGTCCTCGCATACGTCGAACCCCCAACTGAAGCCCGCGATCGGTACGACGCGCCGGGGGTTGCCGGCGAGCACCTCACTCAGCGGTGTCGTGGCGAGAAAGCTGTGACTCAGCCACGTGAGTGGTTCGCGCTGCAGACGGCTCGGAGCATCGAACAGTGTGGGCTCGGTGCCGTACCAGCAGTACGGCGAGCGGGCATCGCCGAACAGCGCGAACGGATCGACCTCGAACTGCTCCCCGCGTGACTCGTTGTCGGTCGAGCGCACGAGCTGCACCCAACCGAACATCGACCGGTAGCCGCGCCTCGGATACTCGACCGTCGCGGTGCACACCGGAAAGCCGTACGCGTCGGAGCCGACCGTCCCGTATCCGGCAGGGTCGTCGTTCGGGATGCACTCGACCTCGAGGTTGCCGGTCAGGCCGTCCCATTCGAACTGAGTGCTCCACATCCGCCCAGACTGCTCCGACGATCGAGTCATGTCACGCGCGCGATCGACATCTCGGCGGTGGTTCCGGCGCGATGATCGGTGAGTGGAAGCCGAGCCCGAGTTCCGACCGGACCTGTATCGAGGGACCGCTCACTTCTATGACGAGTTCCGAGTGCCGTACCCCGCAACTCTGCTGGATGACCTGTGCCGCCGCGCCAACGCGACGGGCGAAGGACGGCTGCTCGACCTCGCGTGTGGCACGGGCCAGCTTGCATTCGGTCTCGCGTCGCGGTTTGCCGAGGTGTGCGCAGTTGATCAGGAGCCGGAGGCCGTCGAGCTCGCCCGCACCAACGCCCGCCGACGCGGAGTCGGCAATGTTCGGTGGGTGGTCGGGCGGGCCGAGGACATCGAGGCCGATCGCGACTTCGACCTCGTGGTCGTGGGGAACGCGTTTCACCGCCTCCAACGCCGGCGCGTCGCCGAGGCGGTGCGGCGCGGGCTGACACCGGGTGGACACTTCGCCCTCGTGTGGAGCAGGTCACCCTGGGACGGCGACCGGGAATGGCAACGCGTTCTCGCTCGAGCGATGCGACACTGGACCGACCGCGCCGACGCCGCGGATCGAGTCCCCACCGACCTCGACCGGCACCTCGCCCACGAACCACACGCGGTAGTCCTGACCGCGGCCGGCTTTGCCGTCGTCGGCGAGCATGACTTCCCGACACCACACGAGTGGACCATCGAGCAACTGATCGGCTTCCTCTACTCGACCTCGGTCCTCTCGAAACCCGCGCTCGGAGCGCACGCACCTGCGTTCGAGAAGGACCTACGAGATCGTCTCTCGCAGATCGCGCCCGACGATGTGTTGCGCGAGTCGATCGACTTCCACTACACCCTCGCCCGCGTTCTCTGACCCCTGCAGAACCCGTAGGCGGCATTGCAGGGTCACGGAACGCGGCGCGCGACGTTCCGGCACGGGCTCTTGCTTCTTCGATGTGTCTTTGGCGGTGGTGGTTCCGGCAGAGGAGTTCGAGGTTGTCGAGCTTTGGATACGGGCATCAGCTCAGGCATCCGGATCGGCGACGAGCGGCGCTGCCAGGTGGTGTGTCGCGAGGTGCGTTCTCACGGACGTGAGCCGTGCGGCTCGTTCGGCGTCGTCGAGTCGAACCGTGCCGTCTTGGACGTTGACGAGCGCGTGCGGATCGTCGGTCGAGTGCCGCGGGTAGATGTGGCAGTGCACTTGCGGACAGAGCTGTCCCATGACGAGGTTCTGCGCGCCCAATCCTGACGTTGCCACCACGACATGGGCACAGATTGCCCGAGGGTCGACGCAAGCGCACGCGCGGCCGAGCGAGTTCGGCGCGTTCACTGACGTTGAGTACGCGTGGAGGAGATTGGATGGTCAACGAATGTCCGTTCGCCGTTATCCGTCGCGGGCGCGCGGGTCGTCGAGGTGGCGTTGGCGGTGGTGGTGCCAACACAAGAGCTGCAGGTTGTCGAGGTTGGTGGGTCCGCCGTGGGTCCAGTGCCGTGTGTGGTGGGCTTGACATCGGTTGGGGGGTTCGTGGCAGCCGGGGGCTGTGCAGTGGCGGTCGCGGGCGATGAGGGCCCGGAACTGGGCGTTGGTGGCGGTGCGGGCGGTGCGGCCGACGTCGAGGACTTCGGATTTCCCGAACATGATCACGCGGCTGAGGTTCCCGTCGCAGGCGATGCGTTCCAGGGTGGCTTCGGAGAGGTGACCGATGCGGCGGTGTTCGGCGCGGGCGTGGGCGATGAGCTCCGGGCCGACGCCGGGCCTCTCGCAGAGGTCGACGACGAAGACGGCCTGGCGACGCACGTGATCGGGGGTGTCGGCGTCGGTGAGCTCCAGCCATTGGCGCATGATCATCGTGAACG
>JAODBI010000244.1 GCA_025463875.1 Actinomycetes bacterium | reverse complement strand
GCTCGGCGCGCCGCGTGCGGGCTTCGTCGCGCTGCTGTTGCGCGGCCGCGAGCCGGGCGCGCGCCTCCTCGATCGCAACCGGTCCGACCGACGCGATCGCGAGCTCCTCGGCCCGGGCCCGGAGCGTCGCCTGCCGGGCGTCCAGGCTGGCCACACCGACCTCGACTTCGCGCCGCAACCGCGCCGCCAGTGCGGTGACCTCTTCGAGCTCGACTCGGCGCCGGCGTTCCTCTTCGTTCGCCTTCAGCTCGGCTCGCCGCGCCGCCGCGAGCCGCTGGCGGGCGATCTCGACCTCGGCTTCGGCGACGTCGCGCGCCATCTCGGCGGCGTCGGCGGCCGCGGTCGCGTCGGCGAGCGCGGCCGGTGTGACCACCGACGAGCCCTGCGGTCCCGCGCGCCATGCAGACGGGCCACCGAAGCGATCGCCGTCGCGCGTGACTGCGACGACACCCGGATTCGCGAGCGCGACGTCGAGCGCGTGCTCCCAACCGCCGTCGACGAGGACGAACTGGGCGAACAGCCGAGCGAGAACCGCGTCGAGACCGGGGCGGAGGCCGCGCACGGACGCGCCCAGCGGATGACTTCCCGCGGGCGCGAACGAGATCTGCATCCCGGACGTGGGTCCTTCGGCGACGAGCAGCAGCGCTTGGCGGTCGCCGCGCTTCAGGCGTTCCACCGCGGCGCGCGCGGCGTCGTCGCCGTCGACGACGATGGCCTTCAGCGCGTCACCGAGTGCCGCGGCAACGGCGATCTCGCAGCCGTCGTCGATCTCCAACAGGTCGACGAGCGGACCGAGCACGCCGTCGAGATCGGCGATCTCCTCGCCGCCCGCGGCGGCGTGGGCCTCGTCGAGCGCGAGTGCGAGCATCTCGGCGCGGGCGCGCCAACGCGACGCTTCGCTGTCGGCCCGCCGGTGCTCGGCATCGGCGGCGCGCAGGGCGTCCTCGGCGGCGCGCAGCTCCCGCGCTTCGGCGGTCAGCTCGGGCGAGACGCCGACCTGCGCCTCGACTTCCAGGCGAACGCGGTCGGCTTCGGCTCGTGCCCCGTCGGCCTCGCGCGTGCGCGGCTCGAGGGCGACCCGCTCGGCCTCGACGCGTCCGAGCTCCGCCCGCACGCGTTCCAGCTCGGTACCCACCGATCCGGCCCGGGAGGTCAGCTGGTCGAGCTCCTGGGACGCCCGTTGGAACTCACCTTCGGCAACCGAGATCGACACCACACCGAGCGACTCGACCCTGGCTTCCGCGTCCTCGACCTCGAGGCGCGTCGGCGCGAGGGAATCGAAGTCGGCGTCGACCGCGGCGAGCTGTGCGCGCACGTGCGCGGCTTCCGCCACCAGCGATTCGACGACGCCTTCGTCGGCAACGGAGGCAAGCTCCCGGTCGAGACCTCGACTCCGCTCGCTCACGAGGTTCACGAGGCCGCGGCCCCGCTCGCGCAACGCTTCGGTACGGGCCAGCACGTCGGCAACGTCGTCGTCGCCGGGAACGGCAAGCGCGTGCTCCGCGTCGAGCACCTCCGCGTCGAGCGCGCGCAGCTGCACCCGTA
Source organism: Actinomycetes bacterium (assembly GCA_025463875.1). Taxonomy (GTDB): domain Bacteria; phylum Actinomycetota; class Acidimicrobiia; order IMCC26256; family PALSA-610; genus PALSA-610. The sequence goes on along the minus strand of JAODBI010000244.1, from coordinate 9,340 downwards.
CGTCCTGCTCGCGTTCCGCGAGGTCGCGGCGCGACTCGACGCGCTTGCGCTCACGACCCCGCAGCTGCTCGATGTCGCGACCGGCGAGGTGCAGGCGGATCGCGCGCACCTCTTCGACGAGCCCGTCGTGGCGCCGCGCCGCGTCGGCCTGGCGTTCCAGGGGCCGCAACTGCCGGCGCACCTCCCGCAACAGGTCGGTGAGCCGCATGAGGTTGCCCTCGGTCGCCTCGAGTCGCCGCTCCGCCTTCTCCTTGCGCTTGCGGAACTTGAGGACGCCCGCCGCCTCTTCGATGATGGCGCGCCGCTCCTCGGGACGCGAGTTCAGCACGGCGTCGAGTTGACCCTGGCCCACGATGACGTGCTGCTGACGGCCGATGCCCGTGTCGGAGAGCAGGTCCTGGATGTCGAGCAGCCGGCACGGCACACCGTTCATCAGGTATTCGGACTCGCCGGTCCGGAACAGCATCCGGGTGATTGTCACCTCGGTGAATTCGATCGGGAGGAGGCGCGCGGTGTTGTCGATCGTCAGCGAGACTTCGGCGCGTCCGAGCGCGGGACGATCGGCGGTGCCGGCGAAGATGACGTCGTCCATCTTCGTGCCGCGTAACGCGCGGGCGCCCTGCGCGCCCAGCACCCATGCGACGGAATCGACGATGTTCGACTTTCCGGACCCGTTGGGACCGACGACCACACAGACACCGGGTTCGAACTCGAGCGTGGTCTTGTCCGCGAAGGACTTGAAGCCCTTCAACGTCAACGACTTGAGGAACAAGAAGGCCCCCTCTCCGAGCGCCGATCGTAGGGGCCGCGTCCCGACGGGCCGCGGATCTGACGCTGCGTGCCTGATCACCTCGGGTCTCCCGCGCGCCACCTACATGATGCGGAACCTCCGGTCGCCGACCACCGGAACTTCATCGGCCGTGACGGTGTCGATCCGGGCCCGCGCCGGTCCCGACCGGCACCACGCGACCATCCGGTCGACCGTGGGGCGGGGTCCCTCGAACTCCGCCTCGACCGCGCCGTCGCCGCGGTTGCGGACCCACCCGCCGACCCCCTCGGCGCGGGCCCGCTCGCGACACGAGTCGCGGAAGAACACGCCCTGGACGCGACCGGTGACCACGACCCGAACCCGCACCGGCCCATCGTCCGCCGGCCCGCCGTCGGTTGGCCCCTCGACCGGTGTCAGACCTGGCATGCCTCGCAGAAGAACGTCGACCGGTTGGCGAAGCGCGCCCGGTGCACGATGCGCCGACACCGCGGACAGGCCTGACCCTCGCGGTCGTAGACCTGGTGATGGTGCTGATAGTCGCCCGGCCGGCCGAACAGGTCGACGTACTGCTCGTCGGCGAGGGAAGAACCGCGGTGCTTGACCGCGTCCTGCAGCGTCTCGAAGATCGCGCGGTACAACCGCCGGATCTCCTGTTGCGAGAGCGCGTCGCTCATGCGATCCCATTTGAGCCCGGCCTGGAAGAGGATCTCGTCGCTATAGACATTGCCGATCCCGGCGATGAACTTCTGGTCCATCAAGAGCGACTTCAGCCGCGCGTGCTTCTCGGCCAGCATGCGGCCGAACAGATCCCACGACATCGCGGTCTCGAGCGGATCGAGTCCGAGATGGGCGAGCTCCTCGACCTGCTCTTCGAGCTCGTCGTACTTCGTCACGAACATCTCGCCGAACGTGCGCGGGTCGACGAAACGCAACAGCCCGCCCTGCGTGAAATGGATCACCACGTGTGTGTGCTTCGGCGCCTTCTCCCGCGCCGTCTTCGCGCGCAGCAGCTGACCCGACATGCCGAGATGCACGATGAGCGCCTCGGGGCCGTCGAGCCGGACCACCAGATACTTCCCGCGGCGCTGCACCGAGACGATCTTGCGGCCCTCGAGCGGACCGGTGAAGTCCTTTTTGTTCTTGTGCCGTCGTATCGAGCGCGCCCCGGTGACCTCGACCGATTTGATCTTCTTGCCGACCACCTCCTTTTCGAGGTCGCGGCGCAAGACCTCGACCTCAGGTAGCTCCGGCATGGTCGCCCCCCTGCATGACATCCGCTTCTTCTTGTAGGCGCGTGAACGCGACCCACGCGGCGGACTGCTCGGCTTCCTTCTTCGAACGCCCTTCGCCCTCGCCGTACTGGCGATCGTTCAGGTACACGATCGCGAAGAAGTGCTTCGCATGATCCGGCCCCTCGTCGCGGACGACGTAACGCGGACGTCCGAGCGCGCGAGCAGCGGCGGCCTCTTGCAGACGGGTCTTGTAGTCGCGACCGCCGGGGCCCGCGGCGGCGTCGGCGATGCGTTCGGAAAGGCAGCGCAAGATGAGATCGCGCGCGACCGCGAAACCCTGGTCGAGGTACACGGCGGCCACGACGGCCTCGAACGCGTCGGCGAGGATCGACTGCTTGGCCCGGCCCCCGGCCGCGTCCTCGCCTTTGCCGAGGAGCAGATGGGCGCCGAGGTCGAGCTCGACGGCGAGCTCGGCGAGCACGCGCGCGTTGACCACTCCTGCGCGCACCTCCGAGAGCTGGCCCTCGGGAAGCGTCGGGAAGTGCTCGAACACGTAGTGGGTCACGACCAGGCCGAGCACCGAGTCGCCGAGGAACTCGAGCCGCTCGTTCGATTCGGGCTCGCCGTTCTCCGAACACCACGACCGGTGCGCGAGCGAACGCAGGAGCGTGTGGCGGTCGTTGAAGGTGACGCCAATGCTCGCTTCGAGCTTCTGCAGGCCGTCGAACGACGCGACTTTCACGAACGACCCCCGCGGTTCACGAGCGACCAACCGATCCGAGGCCGGCCAACGCGCATTCGACCGCGTCGCGCACGGTGCGCAGCTCGACGAGATCGTCGTCGTCGATCGAGAAGCCAACCATTCGCTCACCGAGCTCGGCGATCACTCCCTCGACGAGGTCGATGACCGCGAAGTCGTCGGCGTCGAGGTCTTCGCGAAGCCGCGTGTCGAGGGTGACGACGTCGGGATCGACGCCGAGGATCTCGACGAGCTGATCGCGCACGACGCGTTCGACGTCGTCGCCGCCGATGGGGCCGAGATGACTGTGGGTCTCAGCGGGCACCCGTCACCGCCTCGCGCAACGACGAAACGACGTCGGCGTCCACGCAGTCGCGCGCGACGCGGACCGCATTGACGATCGCGGTCGCCGAGGACGAGCCGTGCGAGATCACGCAGATGCCTTCGATGCCCAACAGGACCGCGCCGCCCGTGTTGTCGGGCAGGAGGGGCGCGGCCGCTTCGAGCAGGCGGAGCTTCAGCGCGTCGGCGGCGCCGGCCCAGGGTGCTCCGGGTTCGTCGACGACCCCGAAAACCAGGCCGGCGAGCCCGATGACCGCGCCTTCGAGCGTCTTCAGGGTGACGTTGCCCGTGAACCCGTCGGTGATGATCACGTCGGCGCTGCGGCGCGCGACGTCGCGGCCTTCGACGTTGCCGACGAAGCCCTTCACCTCGGCGAACAGCTCCGACGCGCGCTTGCGCAGCGCGTCTCCCTTGCCCGGCTCCTCACCGTTCGACAGCAATCCGATCGTCGGTTCGGCCACGTCGAGCCGGATGCGGGCGTAGGCCCGCGCGAGCTCGGCCCATTCGACCAACCACTCCGGGTCGGGATCGACGGTGGCGCCACCGTCGACGAGCAGCTGGAGCCGGCCCTCGCCGAACACCGGGATCGGGACCGCGATCGCCGGCCGGTGCACGCCCTTGATCCGGCCGCACCGCAGCAGCGCGGCTGCCATCGTCGCACCGGTGTTGCCGGCCCCGACCATCGCCGCCGCGCGTCCGTCGCGGACCGCTTCGGCCGCCCGCACGATCGACGAGTCCCTCTTGGTGCGCACCGCGGCCGCGGGCTCTTCGTCCATCGCGATGACATCGGCGACCTCAAGGAACTCCACCCGGGCCGGAGCGCGACCGTCGGGGAGGTTGGCGCGCAGCGCTTCGGGAGTGCCGACGAGCAACACGTCGACGTCACAGGCGTCGACGGCCTGCAGCGCCCCCGCGATGATCTCCGCAGGCGCGCGATCGCCGCCCATCGCGTCGATCGCGATCACGGGCGGCACGGGTCGTCCTTCGCTACTCGACGTCGAGGACCTGGCGGCCTCGGTACCAGCCGCAGTTGCTGCAGACCCGGTGGGGTAGCCGCGACGCGCCGCAGTTCGGGCACAGCGAGTGCGCCGGGGGCGCAAGCCGCACGTTTGCCGACTTGCGCGAGCGGGTCGCGGAGCGGCTCATCTTGCGCTTCGGGACGGCCATGGATTCGCAGCTCCTCGTGAACGTGATTCGTGAGATCGAACGGGTGGATCGAAAAGGCCTGATCGAAGGGTCAGAGATCGAGCGAGCGCAGGGCGTCCCAGCGCGGATCGGGTTCCGCATCGGAGCAGTCGCAGCCCGCCTGGTTGTGGTCGACCCCGCAGCTCGGGCAGAGGCCCTGGCAGTCGGGTCGGCAGAGCGGCACCGCGGGCAGCTCGAGGAGGAGCGCATCGCGGATAAGGGGTTCGAGGTCGACGACGTCGTCTTCCGAGAGCGGGTACGTCTCACCCTCGAGGGGATGGCGTTCGTACAGCTCGCCCACGTGCACGACGAGGTCGGCGCCGACCGGAACGAGGCAGCGACTGCACGCGGCATCCCAGCGGGTCGTGACGCTGCCCCGGACGACGATGCCCTCGGAGACCCGTTCCAACGTGAGGTCGACGGCGATCGGCTGCGTGTCGCCGACCTCCGCTCCCGGCCCCCGTACGTCGGCGAGCGTGCCCTCGACCTGGGCCGTCCGGGACGCGCCGGGACGCCGCAACAGGCTGGTGACTGGAATGCGGAACACGCTGGAGGTCGGCATACGTGGTGTCACTTCGAGATCGTGGTTCACAACTGGTTCACAAGATATTCTTGGAAAGGCGCCGGACGGGCCGACGGGTCGGGTCGGGCCCGCACGGGCGGGCGCGGGGAATGTACCGCCTGCGCACCGGGTGCGCGCCGGATCCTAGCAGGTCAGCCCTCTTTTCCGGGCGTCAGGATCCGGTCAGATGAGGCGGTCGATCAGAGATCGTCCTGGTCGAAGAAGTCGCTCTCGTCGGCGTCCGCGTCGTTCACGACGGGCGATGGCGCATGCACCTGGAGCCGCTCGCGGCCCTTCTGCACGGTCTGCATCGTGCGGTCGAGGACCACCTCGAACGCGGCGAGCTTGCGGTCGACGTAGTCCTCGGCCTCGTGCCGGAGCGCGGCCGCATGGCGTTCGGCGTCTTCCAGGATCTCCTCGCTCGTGCGCCGGGCTTCGCGCACGAGCTCGTTCTTCTCGACCATCCGCTCGGCGCGTACCCGGGCCGCTTCGACCAGGCGGCTCGCCTCGTGCGCGGCCCGTTCGACGACGGCGTCGCGCTCCTTGAGGAGCCAACGCGCCTCCCGCAGCTCCTCGGGCAGACCGTCGATCGCATCTTGGAGCAACCCGCCGAACTCGTCACGGTTGATCGACACCGACGCCGACATCGGCAGCTTGCGGGCGGCGTCGAGAATGTCGCGGAGCTGCTCCAGCAGCAGCGTCGAGTCGGGCACCTTCTCCGGTTCGTCCTCGAGCATCACGCCTCACCTTCACCAGCGGTTGCGCGCCCCTGAAGAAACGTCTCGACCAGCCGGTCGTTGACGTTCCCCGGCACCATTCCCGATACGTCGCCGCCGAAGCGGGCGACCTCGCGCACGAGACTCGACGACAGGAACGAGTGCTGGGGACTCGTCGACAAGAAGAACGTGTCGATCCCCGACAGGCGCTGGTTCATCTGCGCCATCTGCAGCTCCTGATCGAAATCGGAGACCGCCCGCAGACCCTTCACGATCGCGTCGACGCCGTGGTCGCGGGCAAAGTCGACGAGCAGTCCCTTGAAGAACTCGATGCGGATGTTCGGGAGGTGCTGGGTCGCCTCTTTCAGCATCTGCTGGCGGTCTTCCAGGCTGAAGAGCGACTGCGTCTTCTGGGGATTCCGGATAACCGCGACGATGACCTCGTCGAAGTGCCGGGACGAGCGTTCGATGATGTCGAGGTGGCCGAGGGTCACCGGATCGAACGATCCCGGACAGAGGGCGGTCCTCACGCAGCTTCCCCCAGTCGGAACACGGATATCGAGAACAGGCGAGTCAAAGGAACAAGAACGACAAAAGCGTATCGCCGAAGGTCCGTTCCCAGCCGGTCGAGACGCCGGGCGGCGGTACTACCGGATGCCGGCGCGGCCGTTCGACGCTGACGATTGCGTCGGGCGCGAGCCATCCGGGCGCCATCAGCGCGCCGAGCTGTTCCGAGATCACGTCGTCGGGGGTTTCGTACGGCGGATCGACGAACACGAGATCGAAGGGCGCGCCAGCCGGCGGGCCGGCCGCCAGGAAGCGGCGCACATCGCGGGCGACCACCTCGGTCCGGGTGCCCGGCTCGGCCGGTCGTAGGCCCGTTCCGGAGGGCTGAAGGCCCGGTTCGAGTACGGGCACGCCGGCGTCGAGCACCTGCAGATTCGTGCGGATCGCGGCGAGCGCGGCGCGGTCCTGCTCGACCAGCACAGCCGTCGCGGCTCCCCGGGAGAGCGCTTCGATGGCCAGTGCACCCGTCCCCGCGTAGAGGTCGAGCACGCGAGCGCCTTCGAGGGCGCCGCGCGCGTCGAGCGCCGAGAACATCGCCTCGCGGGCGATGTCCTTCGTGGGTCGCACCGAATCACCTTCGGGCGCGACGAGGCGCCGGCCCTTCGCCGATCCCGCGATCACCCGCAGCCCCCGGGGCCTGCTCATCGTGGTCGCGTCCGCGCAGTGGTGTTCACGACTTGAACAAGAAGTCGACGGCGTCGCCGAGGAGGTCGTGCACCTCGTCGCGGAGTTGCGCATGCGACCCGAGATCCGGGTCGCCATCGAGGATCTCCTCCGCGACGCGGCGCGCCTGCATGACCGTTTCCTCGTCGCGCGGGATGCGCCCGAGCTTCAGATCACTGAATCCCGACTGGCGCTCGCCGAACACCTCGCCGGAACCGCGGATCTCCAGATCCTTCTCCGCCAGCGCGAACCCATCGGTGCTCGCGGCCATCGCATCGAGCCGGAGCTGCCCGTCCTCGGTGCTCGGATCCGCGAACAAGAAGCAATACGAGCGGTCGCCGCCGCGCCCGACCCGTCCCCGCAGCTGGTGGAGCTGCGAGAGCCCGAAGCGGTCGGCGTCCTCGACGACCATGACCGTGGCGTTCGGGACGTCGACGCCGACTTCGATGACGGTGGTCGCGACGAGCACGTCGAGCTCGCCGGCCCGGTACGCGCGCATCACCGCCTCTTTCTCCTTCGACGGCATCTGGCCGTGCAACAAACCGACTCGCAGGTCGTGCAGCTCCTCGGCCTGCAATCGCTCGTACTCCGCGGTCGCGGCCTTGGCCTCGACCCTGCCCCTGTCCTCGACCAGCGGGCAGACCACGTAGGCCTGGTGCCCGGCGGCGACCTCGGCCCGGAGCGCGTCCCAGGCCGCGGCGTGGGCAAGTGGGCTCGGGTCGACGAGGGTGGTCTGGATCGGCGTACGGCCGGGCGGAAGCTCGCGCAGCTCCGACTTGTCGAGATCGCCGTAGACGAGCATCGCGGCGGTACGCGGGATCGGGGTTGCCGTCATGACGAGCACGTCGGGCTGGTCGCCCTTGCCGCGCAGCAGCGAGCGCTGCTCGACACCGAACCGGTGTTGCTCGTCGACGACGGCGAGCCCGAGCCGGGAGAACTTCGCATCGCCGTAGAGGAGCGCGTGCGTGCCGACGAGGATGTCGATCTCCCCCGCGTCGAGGCCGGCTGCGATGCGGCGGCGCTCGGCCGCAGTGGTCCGGTTGGTGAGCAACGCGACTCCGACGGGACGGTCGGCGAGCAGCGATCCCTCGGCCGGGACGGTGAGCCCCTCGAGCAGTCGTAGCGAGCCGAGATGGTGCTGCTCGGCGAGCACTTCCGTCGGCGCCATGAACGCGCCCTGGTACCCGCCCTGCACCGCGACGAGCAGCGCGGCGAGGGCGACGACGGTCTTGCCCGAGCCGACGTCGCCCTGGAGCAGCCGGTGCATCGGCGCGGGTCCCGCGAGGTCGCGCGTGATCTCGTCGAGGGAGTGCTGCTGGTCGCCGGTGAGCTCGAACGGAAGGCCCGCGATGAACGCGTCGACGAGCGGCCCGTCGACCTTATGGCGGATTCCCGACTCCTCGGCCTCGAACGCGCGCTTGCGGGCGACCAGCCCGACCTGCATGCGCAGGAACTCGTCGAAGATCAACCGGTTCTTGGCCGCGCCGAGCTCCCCCATCGACTCGGGGCGGTGGATGGCGCGCAGCGCCGTGTTGCGGTCGACGAGGTCGTCGCGATCGAGGATGGCTTCGTCGAGCGGATCGGCGAAGCCGCGGGCCCGGCACTTCGCGAGCGCGTCGGAGACCAGGGCGCGGAGCTGCCAGGTGAAGACTTCAGCCTTGCCCGACTGCGGATAGACGGGGACGATCACGCCCGTCTTCTCGTCGGCGACGCCCGCCCGGCCGACGACGTCGACGACCGGGTTCGTCATCTGGCGCTTCCCGCGGTAGACGTCGAGCTTGCCGAAGAACGACGCCTCGGTCCCGACGCTCAGTTGCTTCTCGCGCCACGCCTGGTTGAAGAACGTGATCGTCAGCATCGAGCTGCCGTCGTGCACGACAGCCTCGACCAGCGCGCGACCCTGACGCGTCCGCCGGCCGTGGATGGTGCGCACCTCGGCGAACACGGTCGCCTCCTCGCCCACCGCGAGATCGGCGATGTCGATCTTCTTCGTCCGGTCGACCCAGCGGCGCGGATAGTGCTGCAGGAGATCGAGGACGTTGTGCAGCTCCATGTCGGCCAGGCGCTTCTCGAGCGCGGGCCCGACACCCTTCAACCGCTCGAGCGGGATCTCGCGCAGATCGGCCAGCGTGAGCGGCGGATCACCGGTCGGCACGCCCGTTTACTCCACTCCTACCAGGTACGGATAGAGCGGCTGGCCGCCGTCGTGGAACTCGACCTCGAGGTTCGGGAACGTGTACTCGATGTGCTCGCGGATCCGTTCGGTGTCCTTCGCGGCCGCGTCGCAACCGACCAGCACCGTCACGATCTCACTGTCGTCGTCGACCAGCACGTCGAGGAGCTTGCATACCGCGTCGGCGGGCGAGCTCGCGGAACCGACCACGCCGTCGCGCGCGAGCGCGATCCATTCGCCGGAGCGAACTTGTTTGCCGTCGACCGCGGCGTCGCGTACCGCCTGCGTCACCTCACCCGTGCGCACGCGTCCGAGCGCGTCCTGCATCGCGGCCGCGTTGTCGTCGACGCTCGCGTTGGGGTCGTACTCGACGAGCGCGGCGAGCGCTTCCG
>JAODBI010000201.1 GCA_025463875.1 Actinomycetes bacterium | reverse complement strand
ATGCTGCCCCTCGACGACCATCGGATTGATCACGACACCACAGTCCGACACGAGCACCGCATCGAGAACGTGCACGTCGCCCGTCTCCGGGTCCACCTCCACCGCGACCGCGGTCATGTGCGCGGCGAAGGTCTCGTCGAAGTTCGTGTGCCCGCTCTCGTCGGGTACGGGCATCGTGTTCCCCGGCGTGTACACCACCGTGTGCTGCAGGCCGGGCTCCTCGCCGGCCGGGAGCCGGTGCGTCTGCCACCACGCCTCTTCCGCGATCTCCGAGAACGTCGGCCGGTCGCCGGCGACCGATAGCATCGCGGCCGCGATCCGGTCCATCTTCTCGCGCAGGTGCGTCGCGGCGCGCAGCACCGCGCCGCCGGCCATCACCGCGGTCCGACTCCCCCACGTGCCCATGCCGTACGGAAGCAGCGCGGTGTCACCGTCGCTCACCGTCACGCGATCGATACCGACACCGAACACGTCGGCCGCGACCTGCGCGAGCGTCGTCTCGTGCCCCTGCCCCTGCGACTTGGTGCCCACCGCGACCGTCACCCGTCCGTCGGGCAGCACTGCCACGGCCGCACTCTCGTACGAGCCGAACCGGCCCGCGACGCCGTACTGCGTCGGCGCCGTGCCCTGCACGAGCGCCGAGACGCCGATGCCGACGAGCCGGCCGTCGGCGCGAGCCTTGGTCTGCAGATCCCGCCGGCGCTCGTAGCCGAACTCGGTCACGAGCGCGTCGAGATGCGCGCCGAGCGAACCCACGTCGATGCGCGCCCCGCCGCCGCTGATCCACGGCCGGGGTGCGTCGGGCAGGAGGTTGCGGTGGCGCACGGTGACCGGATCCAGACCGAGGTCGACCGCGATCGCATCGAGTGTGCGCTCCGACGAGAAGTGCGCCTGGGGCTGGCCGAATCCGCGGTACGCGCCGATCGGACACGTGTTGGTCGCGACGCAACGCAGGTCGAAGCCCACGACGCCGAAGTCGTAGCCGCCCTCGAGTGCGCCGACCGTGACGATCGCGGGGCCGATCCCGGAGAAGTACAGGATCGGATTGCCGACGTTGGCGGTGACGTCGACCCGGTACGCGAGCACCTTGCCCGAGTCGTCGTACCCGACCGTGACATCGTGCACCTGCTCGCGCGAATGGATCGACGAGACGAGGCCCTCGGTGCGGTCCTGCATCCAGCGCACCGGGCGCCCGGTGATCAACGCGAGCATCGCAGTCAGACATTCCTCGCGCGTGAAGTGTTGCTTGTTGCCGAAGCCTCCGCCCATGTCGGGCGCGACGACGCGCACCGATTGCTCGTCGAGGCCACAGGTTTCCGCGATCACCGTGCGCAACTGGTGCGGTTGCTGGTTCGACGCGTAGACGTGCAGCGTTCCGGTGGCGGCATCGGGCGCGGCCTGCACGCCATGACCCTCCAGCGGCAGCGCCGCGATGCGGTGATCGGTGAGCCGGAACTGCTTGACGTGCGGAGCAGTCGCGAGCGCATCGGCGAGGACCGACGGCAGCACGGTCATCCGGAAGAACTCGTTCGTCCCCCACTCCGGATACAGCAACGCGGCGTCGGGCGCGAGCGCGACGAAGGGATCGACGACGACCGGCAACTGCTCTTCGTCGACCACGATCAACTCCAACGCGTCCTCCGCGATCGCGCGCGTCGTCGCGACGACCGCCGCAAGGGGCTCGCCCACGAACCGGACGCGATCGCGCGCGAGCAGACCCCATTCGAGCGGGAGTACTCCCAGCAGCGGAAGGCGGTGCGTCATCGGGCGCGCACCGGCGCGCTCGAGGTCGGCCTGCGTGACGACTGCGACCACGCCCGGGAGCGCGGTTGCGCCGCTCACGTCGATGTCGCGGATCAACGCGTGCGCGCTGGTGCTGCGGAGGATCGCGACGTGAGCGAGACCGGGAACGTCGTGGTCGGCGAGGTAGCGCCCCCGGCCGCTCGTGAGCCGGGCGTCCTCCCGCCGTTCGGCGCGCGCGCCGATCACTCGGCAACCCCCGCGCCGTCGAGCACTGCGTCGACGATGCCGGCGTAGCCGGTGCACCGACAGAGGTTGCCCGCCAGCGCGGACCGGACTTCGCCCTCCGTCGGATGCGGCGACTCCTCGAGGAACGCGATCGCGGTGAGCACCATCGCGGGCGTGCAGAAGCCGCACTGCAGTCCGTGGTGGCGCCGGAACGCTTCCATCATCGGGTGCAACACGTCCGGGCTACCGAAGTGCTCGATGGTCGTGATCGCCTTGTCCTCGCACTGCACCGAGAAGATCAGGCACGATCGGGTCAGCTCGCCGTCGACGAGCACGGTGCACGCACCGCACGAACCCTGCTCGCACCCGGCGTGCGCGCCGGTGAGTCCGAGCCGCTCGCGCACCACGTCGAGGAGTGTCTCGCGCGGCTCGACCTCGAGCTCGGCCGCCTCCCCGTTGACGTTGAGCTTCACGTTCACCGTCTGGCTCATGCCGCCGCCTCACCCGGCACGTCCGAGCGCGCAAAGGCGCGATGGACCGCGCGCGCCGCGAGCAGGCCCACGAGGTCGGCCCGATCGGTGTCGCCACCGAGCTCGGCGCGCATCACGCGCGCGATCTGGCGCAGCACCGCGCCGGACGCCGACGTTTCCCCGAGCGCGGAGGCCATGAGCGTCGAGCAATCGAGCGGGACGGAGGCAATGCCGCACGCGGCCGCGCCCAGCGCCCGGCACCGGCCGTCGTCGTCGCGTTCGATCGCGAGCGCGACGCCAGCGGTCGCGAAGTCGCCCTCGCGCGGTGACCACTCGCAAAACGAAGACCCGTGGCGCGGACCCGCGACCGGAAGCAACACGTCCTCGATGATCTCCTCGTGCTCGAGCGTCGTGCCGAGGAAGCCGGTGAAGAGATCGGCGGCCTCGATCACGCGCGTCCCCGCCGCGCTCCGCACGACGACTGAGCCGCCGGCGGCGAGGAGCACTGTCGGCAGCTCGGCCACCGGATCGGCGTGGGCCAGACTCCCCCCGATCGTGCCGCGCGTCCGGATGGCGGGATAGCCGATCAGACCGGCGGCTTCTCGCAGGAGCGGCGCCGCCCGCGCGATCACCGGATCGCGTTCCAGCCGTCGGTGCCGAGTGCACGCGCCGACGCGGACGACGTCGCCTTCGACCGTGATCCCGTCGAGCCCCACGTCGTTCACGTCGACGAGCAGCGTCGGACGCGCCAGCCGCATCGCCATGAGCGGGACGAGACTCTGCCCTCCCGCGATCACCTTGGCGCCTTCTTCACCGGCCAGCGCCGCGATCGCCTCGGCCACATTGGCGCAGCGGACGTAGTCGAACGGCGCGGGCTTCACGCGGCGGCGATCCAGCTACCCGCGCGTACACATCCGACGGGCGCGAGCCGCTGCGTGACCGAGATCGTCTCGTACCCGTCGGAGAGCTCGAACTCCCCCTCGTCGATGCGCAGCACACTCACGTTCGCGCTCCGGCCGGGTTCCAACGTTCCCAGCTCGGCTTCACGGTGGATCACCCGCGCCGGGTTGCAAGTGGTCATCGCGACGACGTCGGGCAACGAGACGCCGAGCGCCCACATCTTCGTCATGGTCTGCGCGAGCGAGACGACCGGATGATCGACGTTGAAGACGTTCAGGTCGGTCGAGATCGTCGTCGGGAGGTAGCCCTGCTCGAACAGCGTGCGCGCGGTCGCGAAGCGGAAGTCGGTCCCCGAGTGTCCGACGTCGAGCAGCACACCCCGTTCGGCCGCGTCGCGCAGATCCTCGGTCGCCTGACCGTCGCGGTCGAGCATGCCGGACGCGCCGCGGAAGGCGTGCGTGATCACGTCGCCGGGCCGGAGCGCGCGCAACAGCTCCGGAGTCGGGATCGTCGGCGTGAACGGGAACCGGCCGAGGTGCACCATGATGGGGCGGTCACCCGCCACCTTTTTGGCGGCTTCGAGGAACGGCGACACGTTCGGATCGTCGACGTAGCAGGCGCGCACTTTCATGCCGACGACGACGTCGTCGTTCGCCTCGAGCACGGCGGCGGTGAGATCGATATCGAGGTTGCGCAGGTCGTTCGCGATTTCGAGCTTGTGGCAGATGAAGTCCTTCGTCGCGAAGTAGATCTGGCACGGATCCATCAACGCGAGCACCTGGGTGCGGACCGACGGGTCGTCGATCCACTTGCGCGCGAGCCCGAATGTCGCGGCGCCGCTCGTCCCCGCGTCGATGACGGTCGGCACACCACTGTCGACTCCGACTCGATCGGGCTCGAGACAGAAGTCGCCGAGGCCCGGGTACACGTGCACGTGCAAGTCGATCAGCCCGGGCGTGACGACGAGGCCCCGCGCATCGATCACGTCGACGTTCGAATCAAACGCTTCGAGATCGGGACCCACCGCGACAACGCGACCGGCGTCGACGAGCACGTCGGCGGTCTCGTCGCGCCCGGCCTGCGGATCGATGACGCGACCGCCGCGAATCAGAAGCGCCGTGCCCATATTCGTCACACTCCCTGTATCCGAGCGCTGATGGCCCGGTGCCGCCGCAACATGTCGTCCTCGCCCGCCGCGACGATCACCCCGTCCTCGACGACGAGCTTCCCGTTGACGACAGTGTGCCGCGCCGCCACCGGGCCGCACCGCAGCCATGCCTCGACCGGGTCGGTCAACGCGCCCGCGAACTGGACGCCTTCCAGCGGCCAGCACACGAGGTCGCCCACCGCGCCGGGCGACAGCTGCCCGAGCTCACCCTCGCGTCCCAGACAGCCCGCCGAACCGCGCGTTGCGATCTCCAGCGCGTCGCGCGCACCCATCGCGGTCGGTCCCTTGCGGAGCCGGCCGAGCAGCAGCGCATTGCGCGACTCCATCCAGAGCGACGCGGAGTCGGTCGACGCGGAACCGTCGCATCCGAGTCCGACCGGCACGCCCGCGGCGCGGAAGTCGGCGACCGGGGCGATCCCGCCGCCGCCGATGAGCATGTTCGAGCTCGGGCAGTGCGCGACGCCCGTCCCCCACGACCCCAGGCGCTTGATCTCGTCGTCGTTCGGATAGATGCAGTGCGCGACCCACGCCCGGTCGCTGCCCCACCCGACCTCTTCGAACTGCTCGATCGTCCGGCGCCCGAACATCTCCTGCGCGAACGTGTCCTCGTCGGGGTCTTCGGCGAGGTGCGTGTGCAGGCGCACGTCGAGTTGCTCGGCCAGCTCGGCGGTGGCGCGCATCAGCTCGGGCGTCACCGAGAACGGCGAGCAGGGCGCGAGCGCGATGCGGACCATCGCACCCCAGGTGCGGTCGTGGTGGAGCGCGACGAGCCGTTCGCTGTCGGCCAGGATCTCGTCGTCGTCCTGCACCACCGAGTCGGGTGGGAGGCCGCCATCCTTCTGCGAGAGGCTCATCGAGCCGCGCGTGGGATGGAACCGCACACCGACCTCCTGCGCACCGCGGATCTCGGCCGAGATGAGATCGCCGGCGCCCCGCGGATGCACGTAGAGGTGATCGGTCGTCGTCGTGCAGCCGCCGAGCGCGAGCTCCGCCACCCCGACCCACGCCGACACGTACGCCGCTTCTTCGTCGAGGAGCGCCCAGCGCGGGTACAACGTCGTCAACCATTGGAACAGCGTGCCGTTCACCGCGGGCCGGTAGCTGCGCGTGAGATTTTGGTAGATGTGATGGTGCGTATTGATGAGCCCGGGCGTGACGAGACAACCACTCGCGTCGAGGACCCGCACCGCGGCCGGTTCGGGATCGGTCGAACCGCCGACCGCGCTCACCAGTCCGTCGGTGATCGTGACCCAGCCGCCGTCGATCTCACGGCGTTCATCGTCGACCGTCGCCACGAGCAGAGCTCCCCGCACGAGAAGATCGGCCGTCGATCTTGTGGTGCTCGTCACCGTTGCGTCAGTCACCACGAGGACCGTCGCCGATCCGTGTCAGGAACGTCAAGTTGCACGGGCATCGTTCACACTCCTGTGATACGACGGCAACAGCGGATTTCAACAGATTGTTGACGATGCAAGAGGTGCGCGCCACGCTTCCCGTCCACCCCGTCGACCTCGAGCCGTTCCGGCTCGGTGGACCGGCCGATCGCGCCTCGGTCGCGGGCGCGATCGACGCAGCGTTTCGCGACTCGGGCTTCCTCCTCGTGTCCGGACACGGCGTCCCGACCTCACTCTGCGACGCCGCGCTCGACGGGTTCGCCGGCTTCTTCGATCTGCCCCTGGGCGAGAAGCGCCGGTGGGTCGTCGCCGACGAGACGGCCAACCGCGGGTACAGCGAGCTCGGCAAGGAGGGGCTCGCGTACAGCCGGGGCGAGGAGACACCGCCCGACCTGTTCGAGGCCTTCAACGTGGGGCGCGAGGACGCGACCGGACCCGACTACGACCGAGTCCGCGCGTTCCATGCGCCGAACGTCTGGCCCGACGAGCCCGCCGGGCTGCGCGCGACCTGGCTGGAGTACGAGCACGCGGTGCGCGACGTCGCCGACGACCTCCTGCGCGCGATGGCGCTCGCGCTCGACCTGTCCGACTCGTGGTTCACAGAGCAACTCGAGCGTGCCGTCATCACCGCGCGTGCGATCAACTACGAGCGCGCGCCGGGTGCGCCGGCACCCGAACCCGGGCAGGCCCGCATGGGTGCGCACACCGACTACGGCGTACTGACGATCCTGCTCGCCGACGACGTGCCCGGGCTGCAGGTTTTCCGCGCGGGCGAGTGGCACGATGTCGCCGTGCCGCGCGGGACGTTCGTGTGCAACCTCGGTGACATGCTCGAACGCTGGACCAACGACCGGTGGACGTCGACGTTGCACCGTGTCGTGCCGCCTCCGGCCGACCGGTCGGGACCCGTGCGGCGGCGGTCGATCGCACGCTTCCTCGACTGCCCGCCCGACCTGGTGGTCGAGTGCATCCCGACCTGCACCAGTGCCGACCGTCCCGCGCGGTACGAACCCGTGGTGGCAGGCGTGTGGTTGCGGGAGAAGATCCTCGGCGGCCGCGCCCGGCGCCGACCCGACCTCGGAGAAGCCGTCGTATGACCACCGTTGCCTACGACGCCGACGAACTCGATGCGGCCTGCGGTGTTTTCACCGAACAGGGCTTCACGATCATTCGTGGGCTGTACTCGGATGCCGAGCTCGACCGGTTGCAACTCGAGCTCGAAGACCTGCAGCGTCGACTGGTTGCGGGCGAGCTGCCGGAGGGGTGTGGCACCGTCATCCTCGACGATCCCGACGCGATCATCGACGGTGAACCGTTCGCCCACTACGTGTGCGAGATCACGCCGGTCTCGCGGCGGGCACGCGCCGCGGTCATGCATCCGGACGTCGTCGGCGCCGTGCGGCGGCTCATCGGTCCGGACGCGTGGCTGTTGGAAGAGGATCGCTTCGGTGTCGTCTACCAGGACGCGCGTCCCGGCGTTGGCTCCGGTTATTCGCGCATCGGTTGGCATTCCGACGCGCAGTCGGGACCCAACCTCGACTGGTGGCCGTCGGTCGCGTTCACGATCCATCTCGACGCGACCTCGCCCCAGAACGGCTTCCTGCGCGTCGTCCCGGGATCACACCTCGGTGGTACCGAAAGCATGCCACTGGGCTTCGAGAAGGTCCCGGGCGAGGTCGGCGTCTACTGCGACCGGGGCGACGTCCTGTTGCACCACTCCGACCTCTGGCACAGCGCCGCGCGCGCGACCGACGACGGCGCGGGCGGCATCCGGCGCCACATCCGCGGCGGCTGGTACGGCGGTAACCGCCCGTCCGAAAAACACGGCCTCGCCGACTTCGTCAAGAACGCCCGCCGCTAAGGTCTCGCTCTCTTTCCCCTGATGCACGCGGGTTGCACGTTCGTGCGCCCGTAAGTTCCCTCAGGGGGCACTGAATGGCGCATGAATCCGCACTCGGAACACTTTCCCGGTTGAGCGCACGGGCATTCGGGGTCTTTCGCGGTCGCGATGCGGTCGACTTGAACGTGAGCCGCAAGCAGCTCGCCGCCCTTCGTGCGGCGGGTGTCATCGAGCGAATACACGCCGACACGTACCGCATGACGGCAGTACCCCGTTCGAACGCACAATCCCTGAGAGCCGCTCTGCTCTGGGCGGGTGAGACCGCGGCCGCCGCGGGACGGTCGGCCGGCGAGCTGTACGGCCTCGAGCGGGTGCATGCGCCAAGGCCCGAGATCGTCATACCTCGCTCGTGCCGGGTGCGGTCCGAAGACGTCGTCGTCCACTCAACGAAGGACCGGCACGCGCTGCTCCTCCGCCGACGCCAAGGCATACAGGTGACAGGTGTGGAACCCACACTGGTTGCCCTGGCGGCGGCGCTGGAAGCGGAGGCGTTCGAGATCGCGTGTGAGGACGCGCGGCGACGTGGGCTCACTTCGGTGCCCGCGCTGCGCTCCTACCTGGCGAAACATGCAATCGGCGGGCGGCCGGGCGTCGCACCGATGCGCGACCTCCTGGACGGGATCGATCCGGTGCACCCGGCCCGGTCGACGTTGGAGGTGAAGACCCGCAGACTCCTCGTCGCCAACGGCTTCAACGACTTCGTCCGCGAGTTTCCGCTCGCGTGGCACGGTCGCACGTACCGCTTCGACTTCGCGTTCGAGAGTCGCCGCACGATCCTCGAGACCAACGGTCGGCGGTGGCACGACGACGCCGCCGACTACGAGCGCGACAACGAGAAGTGGAGCGTGCCCGGCCGCCACGGCTATCGCCTCGTGTTCGCGACCTGGGACAAGGTGACGCGCACGCCGAGTCAGCTGCTGGGAGAGCTCTCGACGACGCTGGCGGCTTAGCGGGAGAGCGCGGCGAGCATGGCTTCGGCGGCGATGGCGAAGTCGCCGGTGACGGCCGCACCGTCCCGGATCGCCCAGCGGTGCACCTCGGCGATGTCGGGATGCTCGCGAGCTTCGGTCATCGCGGTCGAACAGCCGGCTCAGGCCGGGGAATCGCCGAAGCGCGCCAGCACCAACTTCTCGATCGCGCTGATCGATGCGTAGAGGATCATCGAGTAGGCCGTGACGAGCGCGGCCGTCGACCAGAGCATGTTGTAGTTCGACAACGACGACGACTGCAGCATGAGGTACCCGAGCCCGTGCCCGGTCGCGAGCCACTCGGCGAGCAGCGCGCCGATCAGCGCGAGCGGTGCCGCGATGCGCAGCGACGCGAAGATCGCCGGCAGCGCGTTGGGGAGTTGCACCTTGCGCAGGGTCTTCACCGGACCGGCTCCGTACGCACGGAAGAGGTCGATCGACGCCTGGGGAGTGGCCCGTAGCGCGAGCGTCACGTTCACGAGAGTCGGGAAAAAGGTGACGATGCCCGCGATGACCGTGACGCCCATGAGTCCGCGACCGAACACCAGCGTGATGAGCGGTGTCATCGCGACGAGCGGCACCGAGCGCAACACCATCGCGATCGGCATGACCGTCTGCTCGACGGACCGGCGCAGATTGAACACGATCGCACACGCGAGCGCGGCGATCGTGCCGGCCGCGAGACCGACGAACGCGTCCTTCAGTGTGGTGAGCGAGGCCGGGTACAGGTTCCCTCTCGTCGGCAGGCTCTGCGGCGCGGCCGCCGTGGAGTCCGCGGTGAGGAACCGCCACACGTCGAGCGGGGTCTTGCCCACGAAGTGGTCGATGTGGAATGCGACGAGGAACAGCTGCCACGTGCCCAGCACGACCGCGAGCGAGATCGCGAGCGCACCCACTGCTCGAGCGAGACGGAGCAGGCGGCTCTGGTCGCGTCGCACGCGCGCGACCGGCGGGATCGCGACGGTGGCCTCGATGAGCTCGGTGACGGTCACGAGCCTGAACCCCTCGGCGCCCAGGGAGTGAGGAGCCGTCCGACCAGCGCGGTGATCCCGTACGCGACGCCCGCGAGCGCTGCTGCCACGATCGCGAGTCCCCACGTGCGGGGGATCTCGAGCCCGGTCTGGGCGGCGACCATCGCCACACCGAGACCGCGTTCCGCACCGAAGTAGTCGCCGATGATCGCGCCGAGGATCGCGGCGGGCGCCGCGATCCTCAATGCCGCGAACAAACTGGGGAGCGCGGCGCGCAACCGAACCTTGGTCAGCTTGCGAATCGCGCCGCCGCCGTAGGCGTGGACCATGTCGAGCGCGGTCTGGTCGGCGCTCCGGAGCCCGACGAGCGTCCCGACGAGCGTCGTGAAGAACACCGAGAGCGCGGCGAGGATCATGTTCGGCGCCTGGCCGTGGAACTTCAGCGTCAGGATCGGCGCGATCGCGATGATCGGCAGGCAGTACGACACCACGCCCAGGCGCGTGAGGGGCCGCTCGAGGATCGGCGCAACGAGGAACGAGAACGCGAGCAGGATCGCGAGCAGGTTCCCCCAGAAATACCCGACGGCCGCCTCGTAGATGGTGTCGCGGGCATTGTGCCAATAGAACATGAAGCCGTCGTCGATCATGTGGGCGACGATGCGGGTGGGCGGCGGAACGAGACCGTTCCTCCCCGAGAAGAACACGAGGCCGACGACCTCCCACAGCACCAGCAGGCCGACGACGCCGATCACACCCCCGCGCCACGCCGACTGCGTGCGTTCGGGTGCCAGGCGCGGCTCGGCGGCGATGGTCGCCATCAGTGTTCCGCGGTGCCGGGCCCCTGTCCGAACAGCAGCTCGCTGAAACGGTCGCAGAGCTCGTGGAAGTGAGGGTCGCGCAGCATCGCCGGCGTACGAGGGCGAGGCAGATCGATGTCGACCGTCGCCGTGATGCGTCCCGGGCGCGGGCTCATGACCGCGACCGTGTCGGCGAGGAAGACCGCCTCGGAGATGGAGTGCGTGACGAGCAACGTTGTGCACGACCGCTCGGTCCAGATGCGTTGCAGCTCGAGGTTCAACCGCTGGCGCGTCATCTCGTCGAGCGCGCCGAACGGTTCGTCGAGCAGGAGCACCTTCGGTTCGATCACCAGTGCGCGCGCGATCGCGACGCGCTGCCGCATACCGCCGGACAGTTGCGCGGGCCGCGCCTCTTCGAACCCACCGAGACCGACGAGCTCGACCAGGCCCTCGATCACGCCGTTCGCCGGTTTGATGCCGGCGAGCTCGAGCGGCAGCTTGATGTTCGTGATGACCGACCGCCACGGGAGCAGTGCGGCCTCCTGAAACGCGATGCCCAGGTGATGGTTACGCCTCGCCGCCGCGGGATCCTCGCCGTGCACGAGCGCCTGTCCGCTCGTCGGCGCTTCCAGATCGGCGAGGATCCGCAGAATGGTCGACTTCCCACACCCCGACGGGCCGAGCAGCGTCGTGAACGATCCGGCGCGGGCCGCGAGATCGACGCATTCCAGCGCGACGACCTCGGATTTGCGGACGCGGAAGATCTTCTCGAGCTTGCGGAGCGATATCCCGTCGTCGGCGATCACGCTCAGATCGTTCGTCGCGGAGTCGGTCCCGGTCAAGGTGTGGGCCGTCGCCATGGGTTCACGCCGTGGTGAAGGTCTTCAACTCGGGGTGCTCCGAGTAGACCTCTTGGAGGACCGACATGTCGAACAGCTTGTCCTTGGTGATCGTGATGTTCGCCAGCGCCAGCGTGCTGATGTTCTCGTCGATCAACGCGTCGGTGATGGTGAAGAGCCCGTTGGTCTTCGTGTCGGGGGTCGCGATCAGCAGGTTCTCCGAGGTCGACTCCAGCGTCTGCTCCGCCACGGTGAGCTTTTGATCCTTGCCGTAGACATTCGCGGCCAGCTTGGCACCGATGGTCGGGTCTTTCAGGTTCTGCTGCCAGCCCTTGATGTCGGCGACGAGCATCGCCTTGATCGCATCGCGCTTCGAGGTGAGGCTGTCCTTCTTCACGACGTAGGTCTCCGACACCAGCGGATACTTGTAGTCGGCCAGGAGGAACGTCTTCGTCTCGACGCCCTGCGTCTTCAACAAGTTGGGCTCGTTGGTGACGAACGAGAACCAGCCGTCGACCGTTCCCGCAACCAACGGCGACGGGTCGAACTGCACCGGGACCTTGGTGATGCTGCTCGGATTGATGCCATTCGCCTTCAGGAACGCGTTCCAGACGGCCTCGTTCGTCGCCTGCACGCCGATCTTCTTGCCCTTCATGTCGTCCGGCGTGAGGATCGGCTTCGTCGCGAGGCTCATGACGGCGAACGGGTTCTTCTGGTACTGCGCGCCGATCGTGACGAGGTTGGCACCCTGGTTGATCGCCGCGCTCGTGATGTCGGGCGCGGAGATGCACACCAGTGCCTTGCCGCCCTGCACGACCGAGTCCTGTTGCACCGTCGGTCCGCCGGAGAGCAACGTGACCTTCGAGAAGCCGCCGTCTTTGTAGTAGCCGTTCGTGTCGGCGATGTACTCGCCGGCGAACTCGACGTTCTTGATCCAGGAGAGCTGGAACGTCAACTCGCCGAGGTCCTTCGCGCCCGCGACGGTCGTGGACGATCCCGTTGCGGCCGGCTTCGAGGAACTACCGCACGCGGCGAGGATCGCGGACATACCCCCGGTCCCGAGCAACGCAACTCCGATACCGCCCGCGGCGCCCCGCCGCAGGAATGATCGCCGGTCGAGCGAGAGATCCCGAAGATCGAATTCGTCGGCCACAAATGCCTCCCCTTTTCTGGTCCCCGCCTGTTCGGAGGCCCCCTCAACGATTTGTTGAAAGAACCATAGAAGGCGCGCAGTTTCGGCGCTGTACGTCGTCCATGAACGCAGCGTTTCCTTGCGGTGGGAACGACGCCCGGCCGGCGGCCGGCGTGCCATCATCGACGCCATGCGCGACCTCCGGGCGCTTCCGAAAGCGCACCTGCACATCCATCTCGAAGGCGCGATGCGGCCCGCAACCCTCCGGGAGACGGCGGCCGAGGCCGGGGTGGAGGTTCCTCCGATCCGCGGCTTCGGCAATTTCTCGGCGTTTTCCGGGATGTACGTAGCTGCGTGCCACACCCTGACCTCGCCCGACGCGCTCGCGCGCCTGACCCGCGAGGTGATCGAGGACTCGGCGCGGGACGGCGCAGTGTGGATCGAACCCGCGATCTACCTCCCGCACCACAACGCCCTGCTCGGGCCCTCCGAAGAGGTGCTCGACATCATCCTGGGTGCCGCGGCCGACGCCGCGGGCGCGAACGACATCGGCGTGGGCGTCATCGTCGCCGCCGACCGCACCCTCGACCCGGCCGACAGCGTGGAACAGGCGCTGCTGGCGGCCAAGTACGCCGACCGCGGCGTCGTCGGATTCGGGCTCGCCAACGACGAGGAGGGCCATCCGCCGGAGCCGTTCGCGGAGGCGTTCGCGATCGCCCGCGAGGCCGGCTTGCTGAGTGTCCCCCATGCGGGCGAGCTCGCCGGCCCCGCGTCGGTCCGGGGGGCGCTCGACGCCCTGGGCGCAAACCGCGTGCAGCACGGCGTGCGCGCCGTCGAGGATCCCGAGCTGGTGCGCCGCCTCGCCGACTCGCCCGTGTGCCTCGACGTGTGCCCCACCTCCAACGTGCTGCTCTCGGTGGTTCCCGACATCGCCGCGCACCCGCTGCCCGCGCTCCTCGAGGCCGGCGTCCGCTGCAGTCTCAACGCCGACGACCCGCTGCTCTTCGGCCCGAACCTGCTCGAGGAGTACGAGCTGGTCCGCACGAGCATGGGCCTCGACGACGCGATGCTCGCGCGTGTCGCCACTTGCTCGATCGACGGTTCGGGCGCGCCGGAAGAGGTCAAGCGCAAGGCGCGCGCCGGCATCGCGGCCTGGCTCGCCAGCTGACCGGAAGATATGCGGGAGCGGCAGCGCGGCCGACACGATCGAAGGCGTGACGCGACCGACCTCCCGGGGGAGGCGAAGCGCGAGCGACCCAGTAATGACCCAGTAATTACGCGATCAGTGCGGTGGGGACGACTTTGCCCGTCGTGCCGTCGATGAGGCCGACGTCGGTGACGTGCGGACCGGGCAGGCACGCGAGCGACGAGAGCATCACCTGGAAGAGCGGCTGCGTCAGGGTCGGCGCGTCGAGCCCGATCTCCACCGCCGCGTCCTGCACCTGCTTCTGCGCGGCCGCGACCTCGGCGGCCGGCAGCGGCGAGAGGATTCCCGCGATCGGGAGCTCGACGTGGGCGAGCACCTCGCCCGCGCGCGTGACCGCGACCCCGCCACCCGACGCGATGACCGTGTTCGCGGCCAGCGCCATGTCGTGCGGGTCGCGGCCGAAGACCACGAGGTTGTGGGTGTCATGCGCGACCGTCGTGGCGACCGCGCCCGTCCAGTTTCCCCAGCCCGAGAGCAACGCGGAGTACGGCACCGGCGAGATCCGGCCGTGGCGATGCACGGTGACCTGCACGATGTCGCCGTCGGGCGGGTCGACGATGCCGTCGGTCACCGAGACGTCGCTCTCGTCCCAGCGGGTCATCACCGCGTCGGCGATCACGCGCATGCGATGCCAGCCGTCGGGCGCGTCGAGGCGCAACAACATGTCGGCGGGCTCGAGGTGCGAGAGCTTCATGGTGTCGTAGGGCGGATCGCTCGGCCCCTCCACCACGTCGACGACCATACGGCCACCCGAAGCGACGAGTCGGCCGTCGGTGATCACGTGCTCGGCCGTGAACTCCTTCAGGTCGGTGAGCACCACGATGTCAGCGCGCCTTCCGGCACCGACGAGACCGAGGTCGGAGCGCTGCAACCGGTAGGCCGCGTTGTAGGTCGCGCACCGCAGCGCGAGCAGCGGGTCGAGCCCGTACGCGACGAGCCGGCGCAGCAGATGATCGATCCCGCCGTCGTTGAGCAGGGTGAGCGCGAACAGGTCGTCGGTCGCGGCGACGAGGTGCGTCGGCGGGAGCGGGAGGCTCTTCACCTCCGCGACGATCCCGGGGAGGATCGGATCGATCATCCCCCGCAGCTCGACGGTCATCCCCGCGCGCAGCTTCTCCAGGCAGTCGGGCTCGGTGAAGATCTCGTGGTCGGAGGTCATGCCCGCCGCGAGGTACGCCTGCAACACGGGCCCGGTCAGACCCGCGGCGTGGCCGGAGACGAGCTTGCCGCTGTCGAGCCCGGCCGCGACGACGTCGACCATCCGGTCGGCGGAACCGAGGACGCCGATCATGTCCATGACCTCGGCCAGGCCGCCGACCTCGTCCCACGACAACATCTCGGTGACGTCGGGGCCGTAGAGGTCGGCGCCCGAGCGCTCGAGGCCCGGTTGCGGCGGAACGCACGACGGCGCCTGCACGATGAAGCGGACCGGCAGGCCGCGACTCGCCTCGACCGCGTACCGCACCCCGGCGACGCCGGAGACGTTCGCGAGCTCGTGCGGGTCGACGAACACCGTCGTCGTGCCGCGCGGGCACACCGCCTCCGCGTAACCGCCCGGGGTGAGCATCGACGACTCGAAATGCACGTGCATGTCGATGAAGCCGGGTGCGATGAACCGGTCGGTGCAGTCGATGTGCTCGAGCGCATCCGTGCGTGCGCCGCGCCCGTGCACACTCGCGACGAGCGGACCGACGATGCCGACATCGGCTGCCCGGAGCTCGCCGCAGCCGACGTCGACGACCGTCCCGCCGGTAAGCAGCAGATCGAACGGCTGTAGGCCTTGCGCAGCTGCAACGGCCCGGGCCCGGACCGATGGTTCGACGTCGTCGTTACGCATGCTGTTCTCCCGTCACTACGGGCGCGGACAACTCGCCGAGGATGCGGCGGAGCTCGATCGTCATCCGGTCGGCCTTCACGTGCAACTCGGTGGTGAGGTCGAGCGGCAGCCGCCGGTCGCGGTAGCGCTCCTGAAGCGTGAGGTCCTCGTCGATGATCTTGCGTTCGAACGCCACGCATTCGGCGAGGCGTTGCTCGTCGCCGCCGAGGTCGTTGCGGTGCACCGTGGTGTAGATCCGGCACTGGTCGTCGTCCTCGGGCTGCACGTAAAAGTCGAGCACGTTGGTACCGCCCGCGTCGACGTAGTCGATCCGCAGGCAGATCGAGAACGGCGCGCGGTAGCGGTACTCGAGCAGGCGCTCCTGGATGAGCGGTCGGATGCCCGCGGCCACTCCGGGATCCTCGCGGTTCGGGAACGGGTGGCGGCTGTTCACGTTCATCCCCAACCCGCGCCGTTCGAACGTGAAGTCGAACGTCGACGACTCGGGCGTGCCGATCGTCGCCGCGTGCAGGAACGGGAAGTGCGCGATGTCGAGGAAGTTGTCGAGCATCAGGCCCGCGCCGACCCGCGCGGTGATCGGCTCGAGCGCGCCGTGCACGAACGTGGGATCGTCGGCTTCCGGCACGTCGAGCAGGTCGGTGCGCGGCAGTTCGGGCGCAAGGAAGACCATGCCGTGCTGTTCGGCGATCGCGGCCGGAACCGTGGCGGTGGCGCGCGGGGGAATGTGCTCCGCCGAGCCGAGCGAGGGGATCTCGACGCACGCGCCCGCGGCGTCGAAACACCAGCCGTGATAGCCGCAGCGCAACGTCGATCCGTCGACGGTTCCCGCCGAGAGGGGCGCGAGCCGGTGCGGGCACCGGTCGAGGAACGCGGCGAGCGTGGTACCGCTTCCGGACGCGTCCGGCATTCTCAGCACGACCCAGTCCTCACCGAGCAGCCGGGCGACGCGGGGCGTGGTCGTGACCTCGTTGCTGCGCGCGACCGGGTGCCACGCGCGCCGCAGCGCGGGATCGGTGTTCGACAGACTTCGAGCCGTGCTCACTGGGCGAGCTCCTTGTCGAGCGCGGTGAACTCGTCGTCGAAGACGCGGTGCAACGCGGCCTTCTCCGACGCGTCGAGCCAGCTCGCGTCGATGCCGTTGCGGACGAGCTCCTTGGCCGTCTCGGGCGGGTACTCGTTCTGGCCGATGAAGTCGACGTATTCCTTGCCGATGTCGGTGCGGAACATCGTCGGGTCGTCGGAGTTCAGGTGCACCAACAGGCCGGCCTTCATCATCCCGTTGATCGGGTGCGTCGTGAGATCGGGCCAGCCGTACACGATCGCGGTCGACGTGGGACAACAGGTGAAGTGGATGCCGTCCTCCCGGCACCGCTCGACCACCGCGTCGTCTTCGAGGATGTGGTAGCCGTGGTCGATCCGCTCGCATCCGAGCAGGTCGAGGCATGTCGAGATGTTCTTGGGCGGCCCGTCCTCGGCGGCGTGACTCGTCAGGTGCAAGCCCGCCTCGCCCGCGGTGCGGAAGCTCTCGAAGAAGCGCTCGGGCGGATCGGGCGCCTCCGCCGCATCCATCCCGAGGCCGATCACCTCGTCGCGCCGGTTCGCGATCACCTCGTTGGTCATCTGCAGCGCCATGGCGGGTGTGTCCTGGCGGTAGACGTCGGCAATGAGCCGGCACCGGACCCCGAGGTCGTGCTCGGCGGATCGGCAGCCGTCGATCAGGCCGTCGATGATCGTCGCCATCGCGACGCCGCGCGTCGTGTGCAGTGTCGGGTTGAAGAACATCTCCCGGTATTTGAGATTGCCGAGCTGCGCGCCGTCCTCGAGCGACTCGTACGCGATGCGCGCGAAGTCGTCGCGATCGATCACGGTCGAGTTCACGAGACGGAAGATCTCGAGGAACTCGTAGATGGTCTCGTAGTCGTAGATGCGATCGACATCGGTGGTCGGGAGCGCGATGTCGTGCCGGGCGGCGAGATCGGCAACGGTCTGCGGTCGCAGCGTGCCCTCGACGTGACAGTGCAGCTCGACCTTGGGCAATCGGCGCAGGTACTCGGCGTAGTCCATCAACGACTCCTCATCCCGGAAGGGGAAGACAGTTACACGGGCGACGACACGGCAGATCCATTCAACACTCGTTGTAGTTCCTCGGCGCCATGGTCCGCGGCATCGGCGAGCTCACGCAACCAGCGGCGATATTCGATGGACACCCGATCGGTGCGAACCGAGAGCTCCGAACCGGGATCGAGGGGTATCTCACGGGGATCCTGATTGCAGACGACCGGTTCGTCCTGGTCGAGTATGACCTGCTGGAAAGCAAGATATTGCGCGTCGTCGCCCTCGAGATCGTCGTCGCGCGCAACGAACCAGAACGTTCGGCAGACTCCCTCGGCGGCCGGCGAAGCCGTCATCCACAAATGGCGCCGGGATCCCGACTCGGCGTGAAACTCGATATCGACCGTGCACGGCATCGGCATGCGGTAGCGCGAGTGACCGAACAATGCTTCCTGCTCGGGTTCCATCGCCGGAGGGTCGTAGTGGAACCGCAACTCGCCGTCGACGCGCGTAACCGCGGGAATCGGCGGCACCGGCTCGTCGCGCCGACCGAGCGTTCCGTCGTGCACCCACGCGAAGTGAGCCAGGTCGACGAAGTTCTCGACGCGGCGCAGCGCCGAGGTCGGCCACGTGTACGGCTCCCCCGCGACCACGTGCAGCGAGGCGTCGTCCCAGGCCGGATTCGCGGGGATCGCAGTGTCCGCGGACCCGTCGATCCGCACCCACACGAGGTCGTACGCGACCTCGACGTCGAAGGTCTGCAGGCACGGGCCGACGGGGAGCGGGCCGCCGGGCGTGGCGGGGATCTCCACGCATTCCCCCGCCACCGAGTAGCGCCAGCCGTGATACGCGCAGCGGATCGATCCGGGTTCGACGAACCCCACCGACAGGCGCGTCGAACGGTGCGGGCACCGATCGATCGCCGCCATCACCACGCCACCGACGTCGGCGACCGCGAGGTCGCGGCCGAGCAAGGTGACCGCGAGCGGATGCGGCGAAGAACGCTCCAGCTCGGCGCGCGTGCACACCGGATGCCAGAACAGTTCGAGCGCCCGGTGCGCGGTCATGCTCACAGCTCCCAGCCCCGGAACGCGTCGATCATCCCTTCCACATCGGCACCCAGCGGGTACAGCACGGGGCACGTGCATCCGGCCTTCACGTACTCGGCGACCTTGGCCCGGCATTCGTCGGGAGTCCCCGACGCGGTGATGAGCTGCACGACGGAATCGGGCACGAGCTTCGACGCGGCCACGACCTCGTCGTGCGTGGCCGGCCACGTGAGCACATGCGAGATCTCGTCGAGCAGATCGGTGGAAACGCCCGACGCCTTCATGATGTGCGGTTGCTGGCCGAGGTACTGCGTGACGAGGAGACGGGCCGCGTCGAGGGCGGCCTCGCGGTCGTCGTCCATCGAGCACACCACGAGCTGCGGGCGGTCGATGTCGTCGACACTGCGGCCCACCTTCGCCGCACCGTCGGCCAGCGCGTCGATCGCGGTCTCGTTGTAGGCGGGCGAGACGAGGTAGTTCAGCAACGCGCCGTCGGCGATCTCGCCCGCGAGCTTCATCATCTGCATGCCCGTGGCACCGATGACGATCGGCACTTCCTTGGCGCGGCGTTCCTGATGGACGTAGTCGAGCTCGACGCCGTCGAGGTGCACGAACTCCCCGTCGAAGGTGACCGTCTCGTTGGCGAGGAGGGCGCGCACCGTGGTGACGATCTCGCGCATCGCCCGCAACGGCTTGTCGCGCGCGACCCCGACCGCGGCGGCGAGCGGGTCCCACCACGCGCCGATGCCGAGGATGACCCGGCCGGGCGCGAGGTCGTCGAGGGTCGAGAACGTCGCCGCGAGGAACGCGGGATTGCGAACCCACATGCTGACGACGCCGGACCCGAGCTTGATGTGTTCGGTCGCGGCGCCGAACGCGGCGAGGGGGATCGTGGCCTCGCGCACGAGCCGGCTCTCGGCCTGCCAGACCGCCTCGAAGCCGGCCGCCTCGGCCGCCTGCGCGAACCGCATGCCGTCGCGGATCGGATGGGCGTCCTGGAGGTAGAGCGCGACCCGTTGCTTCGTCACGCCTCTGCCAGTTTCTCGTGCAGACGCGCAGCCTGCTCGACGGCCCGGGCGCGGATCTCGGTCGCGTCGACTCGCGTCGGACCGTGCTCGTCGAGCACCGTCTCGCCCGCGACCTCGACCCGGTTCGGGCGCACGCCCGGCGTGTACGCGAGGTGCCACGGATCCATCGGCCCGTACGACCAGGTGACGCGGTCGTCCTGCGTTTCGGGCACGAGGTCGGCGCCGGTGGCGACCCACTTCCACACGGTGTCGGGCGTCGTCGTCACGTCATCGGCGCGCGCGAGCGCGAATGCGAGCCGAAACTCCTCGAGCATGTCGGCGCCGATGCCGTCGCTGCCGAGCGCGACGCGCGGGAACCGCGCCGGGCGTCCGTAGCCGACCGCATTGTTGAGGTTGGAACGCGGGTTGTGCACGATCGTCCCGGGCAGCGTGCGCTCGAGGTGGACGGCGTGGGCGATGATCCATCGGTCGTCGGCGCGCCCCGCGAGCCGTTCCCCGGCGGCCCCGTCGACCGGATCCTCGGCGACGTGGATGTGCACGCCGACTCCGAGGTCGGTCGCGAGTCCGCAGACCGCGTCGAGGGTCTCGTCGGAGAGCGTGAACGCGGCGTGCGCACCGACGAGACCGCGGCCGCCGGCGCGCAGGAAGCGCTCGTTCTCGGCGAGCCCCGCCTTGGCACCGTCGGCGCCGTTGCGGTCGGTGACCTCGTAACAGCAGACGACCCGCACGCCGACTTCGGCGCAGGCCTCCGCGATCACGTCGAGGCTGCCCTCCACCGCGGCCGGGCTGGAGTGATGGTCGACGATCGCGGTCGTTCCCGCCTCCAGTGCTTCGAGGGCGCCGAGGCGCGCACCCCACCGGAGCATCTCGAGGT
This sequence comes from Actinomycetes bacterium, assembly GCA_025463875.1. Classification (GTDB taxonomy): domain Bacteria; phylum Actinomycetota; class Acidimicrobiia; order IMCC26256; family PALSA-610; genus PALSA-610. The sequence goes on along the minus strand of JAODBI010000201.1, from coordinate 1,456 downwards.
CGAGCGCCCGATCGACGCGCCACCAGATCAGTTCGAGGATCTCCGGAAAGTCGCGCGGGGTACGGGGCGGGGCCGGCATACCGCGCGCGAGCGCGGAGTAGAGGTGCGTGTGGGCGCAGACGAGCCCGGGCGTCGTGTTGCCCGCGGTGTTCTCGGCGGCGTTCACCGGGTACGGCGCATCGGCAGCGTGGTGCGCCACTCACCGTCGAGGTCGTGCAGCGCGGCCGCGACCGCCCCGGCTGTCGGCACGAGCCCGATCTCGCCGACGCCCTTGATGCCGTACGGCGCGCGGGGCTGGGGCTCCTCGACGAGGATCACGTCGATCGGCGGTACGTCCTTGGCCCGGATGATGCCGAGGCCGCGCAACGTGTCGAGCGTCGGGCGACCGTCGGCGTCGCACGGAAAGTCTTCGGTGAGCGCGTAGCCGAGGCCCATGTGCACCGCGCCCTCGACCTGGCCGATGCACTGCTGCGGGTTGACGGCCCGGCCGACGTCGTGCACCGCCACCACGCGCTGGATCGCGCCGGTCTCGCGGTCGACGACGACGAGTTGGGCCGCGTAGCCGAACGCCGAGTGGATGACGGGATTCTCGACGCCGGATTCGATCGAGCTGGTCCAGTCGACGCGGTACTCGCCGGGATAGTCGACACCGACCCGGCACCCGTCTTCCTTCGCGGCGCGGCACGCCTCGGCGACCGCGCCCGCCCCCATCAAGGTGCCGCGCGAACCGGTGGTCTGGCCCGCGCCGAGCTCGCGGGTCGTGTCGACGAAGACGCGCACGCGCGCGGGATCGACGCCGAGCTCCTCGATCGCGACCTGCGCGGCCACGGTGTGCACGCCCTGGCCCATCTCGGTCCAGCAGTGCCGCACCTCGACCGTGCCGTCGGGCTGGAAGCGCACGACGGCGCGCACGATCTCGAGGAAGCCGTTGCCGAGGCCGGAGTTCTTCAGTCCGAGACCGAGCCCTACCGCGCGGCCGGCCTCGACCGCGGCGTCGTATGCGGGCTTGATCGACTCCAGGCAGCGCTGCGCGCCCCGGCAACCGTCGTCCATCACCTGGCCCGGACCCCACACCTCGCCCGGCTTGATGACGTTGCGGTTCCGGATCTCCCAACCGCTGATGCCCACCTCCGCCGCGAGCCGGTCGAGCGCGCCTTCCATCGCGAACTGGGCCTGGTTCGCGCCGAAGCCGCGGAACGCGCCGCACACCGAGTTGTTCGTGCGGACCGCGAACGACTCCACGTCGATCGCGGGTACGTGGTACGGGCCACTCGCGTGACCGGCCGATCGTTCGAGCACCTTCATGCCGACCGACGCGTACGGTCCCGAGTCGCCGACCATGCGCACCCGCAGGGCGGTGAGCTTGCCCTCCGAGTCGCAGCCGGCCTCGGCGTCCATGCGGATCGGGTGGCGCTTCGGGTGCACGAGCAGGGACTCTTCGCGGGAGAACGTGCAC
>JAODBI010000167.1 GCA_025463875.1 Actinomycetes bacterium | reverse complement strand
GTCGTGGCCGACGCGACCGCGCGTCGTCCCTTCCTCGACGAGCTGATCGAAGCGGCTCCTCCCGAGCCGGTCCGCCCCACGCGCGCCGCGACCGAGCCGTTGTCGTCCGATCGAACGGACGCGCCCGGCCGGGGACGCAACACGGTCGACGCCGAGCTCGGCCTCCGGGTCACCTTCGCCGGATCGACCGGTCCGCTGGTCGAGCTGCGTATCGACGGAGCTGTCCTCGAGGAGGCGGGCGGCACGCGCGTGGTGATCCCCTACGGCGAGCGGGTCGAGCTCGACGGCCGCCGGGCGCAACTCGTCCGGGGGCGAGCGGCCGACGTCACGCACGCCTCGCCGCAACTCGTCGACGCGTTGAAGGCGTGGCGCCGCCAGCGCGCGGCGAGCGACGGTGTCCCCGCGTACATCGTGCTCAGCGATGCGCACCTCGAAGGCATCGCCGACCGCCGGCCCGAGTCACTCATGGAGCTGGCCGGTTGCACCGGCATCGGCCCGACCAAGCTCGAACGCTACGGCGACGAGATCGTCGCCGTCATCGCCGACTCCCCCTCCGAGTAGGCGGAGCGCCGCCGGGCGGAGATTTCCGAGATCCATGTCTGGGTGACCCGGCAGCCACCGCCGTCGCTCGGGTCGAACCGGGTACTCCCAGCGGCGCGTTTGCATGAACCGTCTCCCTCGGATCATCGTCTGGCTCCCGTCCCTTCCGACCCCCGTTCCGCAGACCTTCAGAGAGGTGCGCCAATGCCCTTCCCCCGCGACGAGATCGAAGCCGCGATCCAGCGCTACGTCGAGACACGCAAGGTCATCGACGACGGCGGCGCGGGCTGGAGCGCGCTCGCCCAGTACTTCACCGACAACGCGGTGTTCATCGATCCGGCCTGGGGTCGGGTCGAGGGCATCGACGAGATGAAGGCAACCGTCTTCGGCGACGCGATGGTCGGCCTCGAGGAGTGGACGTTCCCGGTGGAGTTCTACGCCATCGACGGTGACAACGTCATCATCAAGTGGAAGCAGGTCCTTCCCGGCAAGCGCGACAACGGCCGCAACTACGAGCAGTCCGGCGTCTCGACGCTCATCTACGCGGGCGACGGAAAGTTCCGCTACGAGGAGGACCTACTCAACATGGTGCACGTGCTCGAAGACATGCGCGAGAGCAAGTGCAAGGTTCCCGACGTCGCGATGCCGCCCAAGCACCCCAATCGCGACTTCTCCCGCCCGAATGCCTGACACCGTTCAAGACACCGTCGACTACGTCGCGATCACGCGCCTACAGAACGCGTACGCCGACGCGGTGACGCGGCGCGCGTGGAGCGAGTTCCACGATATGTTCCTCGCCGACGCACCGGTGCGCGTGGACACGGTCACCAACGCGGTGATCGCGCTGAACGGACCCCGGGAGGTAGGCGACTTCATCGGCGCCGCGGTCGAGCGCTTCGAGTTCTTCGAGTTCGTCCCGCTCAGCACGCGCGTCGAGCTCCGCGCGAGTGGTGACGCCGACCGGGCGACGGCCCGGCTGTACATCTGTGAGCTCCGCCAGGACGCGGCATCGGGCCGTTCGACCCAGGCGTTCGGCGTGTACCAGGACGAGTACCGCCGCCGCGCCGGACGCTGGTGGTTCGCGCGCCGCGACTACCAGTCGCTCGCGCGCAGCGGCCGGGGCGAGGTGTTCGCCTTCCCCGCCGACCCGTTTGCGGCAGGTACCTGACGACTCAGGGCGAACCCGACGCGCAGAGCGGTCACGACGCGTTGTCGCCGTGCTCGCCGGGAAGGACGTCGGTCTCGGACTTGTGCCACACCGGACTGTCGCCCGCGGTCTCGACATTGAAGCCGTAGTCGAACACCAGGCTGCCGCCGTAGGTCGCGCCCAAACTGACGAGCGCGGCGATGACGAGCGACAAGATCATGATCCCGACCGGTGTCGTCGCCTCGGTGTGATAGCTGTTCAGCCGAAGTGCGATGTCGACGATCGCGAGCGCGGTGACGGTCAACATGATCGTCGCGTGCGTGTTGGCCGTGCGGCGCGCCTGGGTTCCCGGCTCGGATGAGCGCAACCAGTCGAAGAAGCCGGTGAGCGCGGCGAAGACCGACACGATCGCGCCTCCGACGAACACGAAGGTGCCGGCGTGCCACATCTCGCGCGCCCACGTGTGGTCGTGACCACCGATGACGGAACCGACGTCGAGGCCCGCGCCCAACACGTAGGCGCCGATCGGGATGTCGGTGAGCGGCGGGTGGAAGGGCTTCCCCGCGAATCCCCGCAGACCCTTGAACTTGCGACCCCGCAACGTGATCGCGGGCCGTACCGAGAACTTGCGCATCGTCGCTCCTGGTGTAGGCCTATTCCGTCAATGCCGATGACTCACTACCCACGAGGCTGCGTCCGACGCAGGTCGCGCCGCGGGTCGGGGCCGCGCGGGACGCCCGGCGAAACCGCAGGACGCGCCCGAGGCCGACTACCGCGCGCGGCGCGAACCGAGCCCGGAACATTGCCGTGTGGTCCTACGAATATCGAAGTGCTCTGCGCGGTGACCTCACCACCGCTTCGGGACCGGCGGCCTTTCGTTCCCCACTCGCGACACTCCGGGTACATGATGTGTTTGCAGCAGGCCAACCGCGTCTGCGAGGGTCACGACGGCGCACGAGGAAGGTCGCAGGAGGTGGGGTGACGGAGTCCGATGGACCGATCGAGGTCGGCCTGTACGGAGTGACGAAGCGCTTCGGCGACCTGGTGGCGGTCGATGACGTGACGATCGCGGTCGGGCGCGGCGAGTTCTTTTCGATGCTCGGCCCGTCAGGTTGTGGCAAGACCACCTCACTGCGGATGATCGCGGGATTCGAAGAGCCCGACCGCGGACGGGTGGAGCTCACCGGCCGCGACATCGTGGGCGTCCCGCCGTACAAGCGCAACGTCAACACGGTCTTCCAGTCGTATGCCCTGTTCCCGCACCTCACCGTCGCCGACAACGTCGCGTTCGGCCTGCGCCGCAAGAAGGTCTCGAAGAGCGACGTACGCGATCGCGTCAAGCGTTACCTCGACCTCGTGCAGCTGAACGGCTACGACGATCGTCGTCCGTCGCAACTTTCCGGCGGTCAGCAGCAGCGCGTTGCGCTCGCCCGCGCGCTCGTGAACGAGCCCGCAGTGCTGCTGCTCGACGAGCCGCTCGGTGCGCTCGACCTCAAGCTCCGCAAGCAGATGCAACTGGAGCTCATGCGCATCCAGCGCGAGGTGGGCGTCACGTTCGTCTACGTCACACACGACCAGGAAGAGGCGCTCGTGATGAGCGACCGCCTGGCCGTGATGTCGCAGGGCAAGGTGGAGCAGGTCGGTTACCCGGAGGACATCTACGAACGACCGGCCACGCGCTTTGTCGCCGGGTTCATCGGCACGTCGAACATCATCGAGGCCGCGGTGACCGGTCGGATCGGAGACTTCCTCGAGGTCGAGGCCGCGCCCGGCGATCGGCTGCTGGTACCCGCGCCGACCGATCGCTCGGTCAGCCCCGGCGACCGACTGTCGTTCACGGTGCGGCCCGAGAAGTTGCGAGTGGTCGCCGAGAGCGAGATCGTGGCCGACCGGCTCTGCACGGTGTCGGGCACCGTCGTCGACGTCGTCTACCAAGGCGTATCGACCCAGCTCGTTATTCGCACCGAATCCGGTACCACCCTCGTCGTGTTTCGCCAGAACAGTGAGCGGGTCAGCGACGCGGGCGTGCCCGGTACGCGCACGCGCATCGTCTGGGATCCGGAGTTCAATGTGGTACTTGCGAACGAACCCGACCTCGAGAAGGAGCTGACAGGATGAGCGATCCGGACCGCGTCTCTTTGGCGTTCATTTGGGACACGGCGTCGCCCCACTTCAGCCGGCGCACCTTCATGAAGACGATGGCCTTCGCGTCGGCAGCCGGGTTCGTCGCCGCGTGCGGTAGCAGCTCCAAGAGCGGCACGCCCTCGGCGGGAGGCTCGACGACGCCGCCGACGTTCAACCCCAAGCCGGAAGCCAAGACGCTCAACTTCTACAACTGGACCGACTACATCGCCGACGACACGATCCCGAACTTCCAAAAGGAGACCGGAATCAAGGTCACGTACGACAACTACAGCTCGAACGACGAGCTCTTCGCGAAGATGCGTACCGGCGGATCGGGATTCGACATCATCGTCCCGACCGACGCCACCCTCGTCAAGATGAAGCACGCCGGTCTCGTGCAACCGCTCGATCTCTCCCTGATCCCGAACGTGAAGAACCTCGACCCGCGCTTTCGGAACGCGGCGTACGACCCGAACAACCAGTACTCGATCCCGTGGCAATGGGGAACAACAGGAATCGGCTTCGACAAGAGGAAGGTCGGCGGCGCAGTCACCGACTGGGACGCCTTCAACCTCCCGGCGGTCGCGGGCAAGAGCTCATATCTCGACGAAGCCCGCGACGCGTTCGCAATGGCGTTGTTCGCGCTGAAGAAGGACCCGAACACTCTCGACTCCGGCGACCTCGACGCGGCCGAGCAGTACCTGATCGACCTCAAGAAGAAGATCCAGAAGATCACCTCCGACTACCAGGACCCGCTCAAGAGCGGTCAGCTGGTGATGGCGCAGGCGTACTCCGGCGACGTCTTCACGATCCAGGCCGACAACAAGAACATCGAATACGTGATCCCCACGTCGGGCGCGTTCTCGTGGGTCGACTCGATGGCCATTCCCAAGGGTGCGGCGCATCCGAAGAACGCGGAAGCCTTCATGAACTACATCCTCGAGCCCAAGGTCGGCGCCGCGCTGACGAACTTCGTGAACTACGGCAGTCCGAACAAGGCGGCCGAGCCGTTCATCAACAAGGACATCCTGAGCAACCCGCTCATCTACCCGTCCCAGGCCGATCTCGCCAAGCTGCCCTTCCAGAAGGATCTCGGTGAAGACGAGCTCGCGTACTCCGACCGCTGGGACAAGGTAAAGACGGCTTGAGCGTCGTCGCCCCGCCGGAAATCCCGCCCTCGGCCGCGCCGCCCGACCCGGCAAGGCCCGATCCACCGCGCCATCGGCGCACCCTGCCCGAATGGGTGAAGGCCAACCTTCTGCTGTTGCCCACCAGCGTCTGGTTCGCCTTCTTGCTGGTGATCCCCTTGCTGATCATCATCGAGTACAGCCTGGGCAAGCGCGGTGTCATCGATCCGGTCCATTTCACGTGGAGCCATCTCCGGTACGCGAACTACAAGGACGCGCTCGACCCCGATCGCCTCCCGATCTTCGTTCGCTCGATCGAGTACGCGGCGATCTCGACGTTCGCGTGCGTGTTGCTCGGCTTTCCGCTGGCGTACTGGATCGCGCGCTTCGGCGGGCGCTTTCGCAACGTGTACCTCGTGCTCGTCATCATTCCGTTTCTCACGAGCTACCTCATCCGCATCTACGCCTGGCAGGTCATCCTCCAGGACAACGGGTTGCTCAACCGACTGTTGGGAGATCTCGGGCTCGGCAACCACCACGTCTTCATCAACCACGCGTTCGCGGTGATCCTCGGGCTGACGTACGGCTTCCTTCCGTTCATGATCCTGCCGCTGTACGCCTCGATCGAGCGCATGGACGTCGCCCTCGTGGAAGCGAGCTACGACCTCGGTCACGGCAAGGTCTCCACGTTCTTCCGCGTCATTCTGCCGACGGTCTCGCCGGGACTCGTCGCCGGGGTGCTGCTCGTCTTCATCCCGGCGGTCGGCGACTTCGTCACGCCGTCGCTGCTCGGCGGCGTGCGCACGCAGATGATCGGCAGCACCATCGCGGATCAGTTCGGCGGCAGCCAGAACTGGCCGCTCGGCTCCGCGATGTCGGTCCTGTTGATGCTGTTCATCCTCGCGGGCGTCTTCGTGTACCTCCGCCGCGTCGGTGAGGAAGCGCTGTGAGCCACAAGAGCGCGCTGCGCCCCCGCTACCTGAAGCTGCACGCGGTCCTGGTCTTCGCGTTCCTGTTCCTCCCGATCGGCGTCCTCGTCTTCTTCAGCTTCAACCAGGCCCGCAGCGGCACCGACTTCACGGGCTTCTCGACGAAGTGGTACTCCGACCTGATCCACAACCATCAAGCGCTCCAGGCGTTCCGCAACACGCTGAAGGTCGCGATCGCGGCGACGGTCGTCGCGACGGTGATCGGGACGTTGGCGTCGTTCGCGCTCACGCGCTTCAAGTTCCGCGGCCGGTCGGCGTACTCGACCCTCATCTTCGTGTCCCTGGTCATGCCCGAAGTCGTGATGGGCGTGTCGCTGCTCGCGTTCTACGCCAACATCGCGCACTTCAAGCTCGGGCTGACGACCGTCATCCTGGCTCACGTCACGTTCTGCATCGCGTTCGTCGTCGTCGTGGTGAACGCGCGGCTGGCTTCCTTCGACAACCGGCTCGTTGAAGCCGCGGCCGATCTCGGTGCGACGCCCTTCCAGACCTTCCTGCGCGTAGTCCTTCCTCTCGCTGCCCCGGGCATCGCCGCGGGCGCGATGCTCGCATTCACGATCTCGCTGGACGACGTCGTGATCACGTTCTTCACGTCGGGCCCCGGATCCACGACGCTGCCGCTCTACATCTTCAGCTCACTGAAGTTCGGAGTGTCACCGTCGATCAACGCGCTGTCGACGTTCGTCCTCGTCTTCTCGCTCATCCTGCTTGCCGTCGGCGGGCTCTTCAGTGCCCGCTCGGCGAAGCGGGGCGTCACCGCCATCGACGTGAACGCTCTCGGGTAGGTGCCCATGGAACGACTCCGCATGGAACAGCAACGCAAGCTCGTCACCGAGATCCCGGGCCCGCGTTCGCGCGAGCTGTGGGAACGGCGCACGCGCGCGATCCCGGCGGGAGTGGGTACCACTCTGCCGATCTTCGTCGAGCGCGCGAACGGCGGGATCGTCGAGGACGTCGACGGCAACCGGCTGATCGACCTCGGCGCGGGGATCGCGGTCGTGAACGTCGGCCACGCGCATCCGGCAGTGACGGCGGCCATTGCCGAGCAGGCCGCCAAGTTCGTCCACACGTGCTTCCAGGTGACTCCTTACGACGGCTACGTCGAGGTGTGCGAGCAACTGAACGAGCGCACACCCGGGACGCACGAGAAACGCTCGTTCCTCGTGAACTCGGGTGCCGAAGGCGTCGAGAACGCGGTGAAGATCGCGCGCGCCGCCACGGGCCGGCCGGCGATCATCGCGTTCGACCAGGCGTTCCACGGGCGTACGCTCCTCGCGCTTTCGTTGACGGCCAAGGTCGTGCCCTACAAGAAGTCGTTCGGCCCGTACGCACCCGAGGTCTACCGGGCGCCGTACTCGTATCCGTACCGCGGCACCGGTGGCCTCGCGGAGACGATCGCCTGGATCGAAGCGAGCGTCGACGCGTCACAGGTCGCGTGCGTGGTCGTCGAGCCGATCGCGGGCGAGGGCGGGTTCGTCGTACCGGAGCCGGGTTGGTTCGCCGGGATCGCGCAGTGGTGCCGCGCGCACGGCGTCGTGTTCGTCGCCGACGAGGTGCAGACCGGTTTCGGCCGAACGGGTGCGTGGTTCGCGAGCGAGCACGAGGACGTGGTGCCCGATGTCGTCGTCACGGCCAAGGGGCTCGGCGGGGGCATGCCGATCGCGGGCGTGACCGGCCGGTCCGAGATCATGGATGCCGTGCACGTCGGCGGTCTCGGGAGCACGTTCGGCGGGAATCCCGTGTCGTGCGCGGCCGCGCTCGCCGCGATCGACGTCATCGAGAAGGAAGGGCTCGTCGAGCGCGCGCAACACCTCGGGGAGCGCATGCTCGGCCGCTTGACCGCGCTGCAGCGCGACACGACGGGCGTCGGCGATGTACGGGGCCGCGGCGCGATGGTCGCGATGGAGCTCGTGCACGACGACGGCGCTCCCGACGCGGACCGCGCCAAACAGGTCTGCGCGTCGTGCCACGAACAGGGTGTCATCGTGCTCACCGCGGGAACACTCGGCAACGTCGTACGCCTGCTTCCGCCGCTGGTGCTCGACGACGCGCTGCTCGACGACGGTCTCGACGCGCTCGAGACCGCCGTCCGCCGCTGAGCACTACTCCGTCGAGCTCATCACGTGCTTGACGCGCGTGTAGTCGTCGAGGGAGTAGATCGACAGGTCCTTGCCGTAGCCCGAGTGCTTGAACCCGCCGTGCGGCATCTCGGCGACGAGCGGGATGTGGGTGTTGACCCAGACGCACCCGAAGTCGAGCGCCGCCGACAGGCGCATCGCGTTGGCGTGGTCGCGCGTCCACACGCTCGACGACAGCCCGTAGTCGGTGCCGTTCGCGTCGCTCACCGCGTCGCCGATCTCGCCGAACTCCTGCACGGTGATCACGGGCCCGAACACCTCTTGCTGCACGATCTCGTCGTCCTGCCTCAGACCCGCGATCACCGTCGGCTCGTAGAAGTAGCCGTCGTCACCGATCCGATGACCACCGCACAACACTTGCGCGTTCGAGGGAAGCCGGTGGATGAAGCCCGTCACCCGCTCGAGCTGGCTGGGGTTGTTCAGAGGGCCGAGATCGGCGTCGGCGACATCGAGCCCACCGACCTTCTTCTCCTTCGCCTGCACGACGAGCATGTCGACGAACCGGTCGTGGATCGCGGCGGACGCGATCACCCGCGTGGCCGCGGTGCAGTCCTGACCCGCGTTGTAGAAGCCGGCCGCCGCAATGCCCTCGGCCGCCGCCTCGAGATCGGCGTCGTCGCACACGATGACGGGCGCGTTGCCGCCGAGCTCGAGGTGGACGCGCTTCAGGTCGCGGGCCGCGGCCGCCGCGACCTCCATTCCGGCGCGCACACTGCCGGTGATCGAAACCAATCCCGGTACCGGATGCGCGACCAGCGCGCGCCCGGTGTCGCGGTCGCCGCACACGACGTTGAACACGCCGGCGGGCAGGAACTCGGACGCAAGCTCGGCGAGCATCACCGTCGTCTCCGGCGTGCTCTCCGCCGGCTTCAACACCACTGTGTTGCCGGCCGCGAGCGCGGGTGCGATCTTCCAGATCGCCATCATCAACGGGTAGTTCCACGGCGAGACCTGCCCGACCACGCCGATGGGCTCGCGGCGCACGTACGACGTGAGCCCGGTCATGTACTCACCGGCGCCGCGACCGTCGAGCATGCGCGCCGCGCCGGCGAAGAAGCGCAGCTGGTCGACTGCGGGCGGGATCTCGTCGGCCGCCATCAACGCCTTCGGCTTGCCGGTGCTACGGCACTCGGCGTCGATGAATCGATCGGCGTCCTTCTCGAGCGCGTCGGCGATGCGCAACAGCGCGAGGCTCCGTTCGGACGGCGTCGTCGATCGCCAGCCGTCGAAGGCCGCGTTCGCGACGGCGACGGCGTCGTCGACGTCGGCCTCGCTCGACCGGGGCGCCGACCCGTAGATCGCGCCCGTACACGGGTCGACGAGCGGCATCGTCGCACCGTCCCGAGTGTCGACCGGCTTGCCGTTGACCACGTTCTGCACGACGTTCATCGCGACCCCTCTCTGACGATTCGCCTCCCGCGAGGCTAGTATCCGCAGGTCCAAGCCGTATATCTGCAAGAAGATCGTTGTGGCACAGGTATCTGACGACGATATTCGCACCCCGGAAATTCGAACTCCGGCGCCCCTGCTCGACGACGTGTCGATGCAGATCATCCGGGAGCTCCAACGCGATGGTCGCCGCGCGTACACGTCGATTGCAAAGACGGTCGGCTTGTCCGAGGCCGCGGTCCGCCAGCGGGTGCAGCGGCTGCTCGACGCCGGGGTCATGCAGATCGTCGCGGTCACGGACCCACTGCGGGTCGGTCTGCACCGCCAGGCCATGGTCGGCATCAGGGTCGACGGCGACGTGCGCGACCTCGCGGCCAAGCTGACCGCGAACAAGGAGATCGACTACGTCGTCATCTGCTCCGGCGCGTACGACCTCCTCGTCGAGCTCACCGCGCGCGACGACGAGCACCTGCTCGAAGTGATCAACACGCAGATCCGATCGATCTCGGGCGTCCGCTCGACCGAGATGTTCGTGTACCTGCGGCTCGAGAAGCAGACCTACTCCTGGGGAACTTGATGACAACCACCTCGTCCGAGACGCTCAGCGCCGCCGCCCACCGGTATCTGTGGATGCACTTCACGCCGATGCCCGGCTCCGACAACGACATCCCGGTCATCGTGCGGGGCGAAGGCGCATGGGTCTACGACCAGAACGGCAAGCGTTACCTCGACGGACTGGCGGGCTTGTTCGTGTCCCAGGTCGGGCACGGTCGCACGGAGCTCGCCGACGCGGCCGCCAACCAGGCCCGCAAGCTCGCGTACTTCCCGGTCTGGAGTTATGCGCACCCGGGTGCGATCGAGCTCGCGGAGCGGCTCGCGCACCTCGCGCCCGGCGACCTCGAGCGCGTCTTCTTCACCACCGGTGGCAGCGAGGCCGTCGAGTCGGCATGGAAGTTGGCGCGCCAGTACTTCCAGGCGATCGGGCAACCGAACCGCTACAAGGTGATCGGGCGCAACATCGCGTATCACGGGACGACGATGGGCGCGCTTTCGATCACCGGCGTCCCCGCGATCAAGATGCCGTTCGAGCCGCTCGTGCCCGGCGCGGTGCGCGTGGTGAACACGAACTCGTACCGGCCCGCGCCGATCGACCCCGCCGAAGCCATCGCACTCGCGATCGAGATGGAGGGTCCCGAGAGCGTCGCGGCGGTCTTCCTGGAGCCGGTGCAGAACTCCGGCGGCTGCTTCCCTCCGACCGAGGGCTACTTCCAGCGCGTACGCGAGATCTGTGACGAGACCGGCGTATTGCTCGTCTCCGACGAGGTGATCTGCGCGTTCGGCCGGCTCGGGCACTGGTTCGGTTCGCAGCGGTACGACTACCAGCCCGACATCATCACGATGGCGAAGGGCATGACGTCGGGCTACTCGCCCATCGGCGGCATGATCGTGCGCCCCCACCTCGTCGAACCGTTCCTGCGCGATCGCAAGACGTTCCTGCACGGCATCACATTCGCCGGCCATCCCGTGAGCTGCGCGGTCGCGCTCGCCAACCTCGACGTGATCGAGAGTGAAGGGCTGCTCGAGCACGTGCGGGCGAACGAAGGCGCGTTCCGGGCGACGCTCGACAAGCTGCGCGACCTCCCGATCGTCGGCGACGTGCGCGGCGCGGGGTACTTCTACGGAATCGAACTCGTGAAGGACAAGGCGACCAAGACGACGTTCGATGCCGACGAGAGCGAGCGCCTCCTGCGCGGTTTCCTCTCCCGCGCGCTGTACGACGCCGGCCTCATCTGTCGCGCCGATGACCGGGGCGACCCCGTCATCCAGCTCGCGCCGCCGCTCATCATCGGCCAGCCCGAGTTCGACTACATCGAACAGGTCCTCCGCAAGGTTCTCACCGAAGCCTGGACGCGCATCTAGCGCATGGCCCGGCCCGGGAACTCGTATTCTCGGGCCGTGCCCCGCCCCCGCATCCCGTTCGGGACGAAGCCCGAGGTTACGGCCCGGCGATTCGTCGACGACTGCTATCGCCGGCTGCTGGGCCGGCCCGCCGACCCGACCGGGCTCGAGCACTTCGTGAACGAGATGCAACGCGGAATGTCGCCGGCCGACGTCGTCATGGGTCTGGCCACCTCGTCGGAGTACCGCTGGCGCGTCGTCGCCTCCGCGCTGCCGCGCCGCCGCCGCCCCGACCGGTATCACCTGGCCGTCGACCTGTCGGGCACGAGCCCGTTCCTGGCGTTCGACGTCGAAGATGCGTCCGACTTCGACTGGCTCGAGGGCGCGATCATCGACGACGGGTACTACGAGCACGGGGGCGTGTGGAACCTCGAACCCGACGCCGACAAACGCGTCATGGGCGAGCTGCTCGCGAGCTTGCAGCCGCAGCGCGCGCTCGAGATCGGATGCTCTTCCGGCACCGTGTTACAGGTGCTCTCCGAGCTCGGCGTCGACGCCGAGGGCGTGGAGATCAGCCGCATGGCGCACGACCACGCCGCGCCCGAGATCCGTCCTCGCATTCACGTCGGTGACGTTCTCGACCTGGAGTTGCCCTCCGACTACGACCTCGTGTTCGGGCTCGACGTGTTCGAACACCTCAATCCCAATCGCCTGACCCGCTACTGCGAGGCGCTGCGCGAGCGCGTACGTCCGGGCGGTTGGCTCTTCGCGAACATCCCGGCGTTCGGTCGAGACGAAGTCTTCGGCGAGGTGTTCCCCGTCTACGTCGCGCAGTGGGAACACGACATCGCCGTCGACCGGCCGTTCCGAACGCTCCACTGCGACGACGACGGCTATCCGGTGAACGGCCACCTCATCTGGGCGCACACGACGTGGTGGGTCGCGCAGTTCGAGGCGGCGGGATTCGTCCGTCAACCCGACGTGGAACGCCGACTGCACGAGCGCTTCGCCGACCACCTCCGCGTCACGCCCGCCCGGCGCTCCTTCTACGTGTTCCGTGCGGACGGCGCCGACGAGGACGGATAGTGCTCACGACCGCGCACGATGGCGCGCGTTCGCGAAATGGGTGACTATGGGTGCCGCGCTGAATTCTTGGACCAACGGGGAGGGCCCGGTGCTTCCGAATCAGATCGCCGCCGGCGAGATAGCCGGCACGAACGCACGCCTGAAGCCGATGCGGCCGGTGCGAGCCGACGTCGTGCATCGCCACTTCTCCTCGGTACCGCTCTTCTCCGAGTGTTCGAAGCGCGAGCTGCGACTCCTGACCAAGATCGGGATCGTCGAACCGCGCGCGACGGGTGCAACGCTGGTGACCGAAGGGCAGACCGGCGCCAACGCGTTCGTGATACTCCAGGGCAAGTGCCGCGTGAACCGCAAGGGCCGCCGCGTCGGCCAGATCGAGGCCGGGGGCGTCGTCGGTGAGCTGTCGTTGCTCAATCCGGCGCCGTGCAACGCCACCGTCGTCGCCGAGACCCCGCTCGAAGTCGCAATCCTCAGGCGGCGCGACTTCCTCCAGTTGATGGAGCACTCTCCTTCGATCAGCTTCAAGCTGCTGAAGAGCCTCGCCGCCCGGGTGCAGGAGCTCGACGCCCGCACGATCGTCTGACTCCGCGGTCCGCGCACGGCTGTCGAGGTGCCGAGTACACGAACTCTGGGATGATCAAGCCGTCCGACACGCGGCCTATCGCATCTGTCTGCCCGAGCATCGCGACGACGAAGTCCCGATCGGCACATCTGCGCTCCTGCGTCAACGCGATCCGAGCGCTAGACCGCGCGGCCGAAGAACGCCGCGAGCCGATCAGCTTGGCTCGCGGCGGACGGCGGAGGTTGCTCAGCGCCGAATGGGCTCGCGATTCTGTCGAGACTCTCGATGTCCGCTCGCGCTCTTGCAACCAGTCGTTCGCACAACCGAGGGAGAAAGTCCGTTGACTGACCGGTCGCCCGAGCGATATCCCAGGCGTGCACCGTGAGCTCGGTACACCTCATGTCGATGAGACGCTCGGCACTCAGCACGGCAAAAGGCGTGTCCACGGGAACGCCGCGAGTCAACAACTCCGCGAGCCGTGCCCGAACCCGAACAAACGAGTCATCGAATGCGCCCAAAGGATCTCCACGCAGATGATCCTCCTCGTTCGGCGGCCCATTCTCCTGATGACACCACGCAAGCGTTCGGAGGTTCCCGGTGACCACGTGATTGATCACGTCCCGGACCGTCCAGCCCTCGCACGGACTCGGTAGATCGAGCTTGGTCGGCAACGACCCCGCGATGACGCGCCGCATCTCCTCGCCTGCATCGTCGAGGTCACCGATCACCCGCATACCTTGCCCGAATCGACGACGCCCGCGCACTCTCGATAGCGAGCTGCGCCGGCGTGCGGGACATGCAATCGCTCTGGCCGGATTGCACGTCCCATGCGTGTCTGCGGTGATCGTTAGCCGCCCCGGTCTTTGGCGTCGTCGAGGTGTCTTTGGCGGTGGTGGTGCCAGCACAAGAGCTGCATGTTGTCCAGGTTGGTGGGTCCGCCGTGGGTCCAGTGCCGTGTGTGGTGGGCTTGACATCGGTTGGGTGGTTCGTGGCATCCGGGGGCCGTGCAGTGGCGGTCGCGGGCGATGAGCGCCCGGAACTGCGCGTTGGTGGCGGTGCGGGCGGTGCGGCCGACGTCGAGGACCTCGGATGTCCCGAACATGATCACCCGGCTGAGGTTCCCGTCGCACGCGATCCGTTCCAGGGTGGCTTCGGAGAGGTGCCCGATCCGGCGGCGTTCGGCGCGGGCATGCGCGATGAGCTCCGGGCCGACGCCGGGCCTCTCGCAGAGGTCGACGACGAAGACGGCCTGGCGACGCACGTGATCGGGGGTGTCGGCGTCGGTGAGCTCCAGCCATTGGCGCATGATCATCGTGAACG
>JAODBI010000156.1 GCA_025463875.1 Actinomycetes bacterium | reverse complement strand
AAGCCCACGATCGACCTCTACGACTCCATCTCGGCGCACGACCTCAACTAGGGCCGAGCGCCGAGACTCGGCGGTCTACTTCTGGCGAAGCAGGTCGACGGGGACCTTCGAGGCCACCCGGTCCGTCGCCCCGGTCTCCTTGCAGATCTCCCGGATGCCTTCCCAGGTGACGTGGTCGGCTTCCCAACAGCGCTCGAACGCGGCGTCGGTGACGTCGGTGAACCCGTGTTGCAACCGGAAGTCGTACAGCTGGCGGGACCGACGCACGTCGATACCCAACCGGCGCGCACGACCAACGGCGTACGTGTCCCAGGCGGCCCGTTCGCCGCGGGAGAGCTCGGCGTCGGCCGGCGCGGCGGCGAAGTCGTCGGAGAGGCGGTCCTTGGCGCGCAACATCATCACGGCGAGGTCGGCGCGGGCCTGGTCGGGGGAGAAATACGTCGGCCGCTTGTTGTCCTCGAAGTTGCCGCCCGAGATCCAGAGCACGATCCGGCCGTCGACGACATCGGACATGTGGCCGGTCAACGGCGCGAACAGCTCCTCGTCGACGGTCAACGCGATGTCGACACCCGGCGGGATCTCGGCGAGCGCGGCGGCTTCTTCGACGAGCGTGCGGATCTCGGCCGCGTCGTAGCCGATGAGCGTGAACGGGTCCGGGACGACGGTGATCGACGTCACGAACCCTGGGCCGACGCGTCGAGCGCGGCCGTCGCGGCCTCGGCCATCTCGCGCGCCTGCTCGGTCGATTCGCGCGCGAGCGCGGCGAGCGAATCGTTCTCATCCTCGGTGAACCCGGCAAGCCGGCGGAAGTTACGCGCGAGCTGGATGGGGTTCTCATCGTCCTCGCCGCGGAAGCCTCCGAGGTTGAAGATGGCGTCGACGGTGCGCTGGAACTCGAGCGCGCGTTCGCGCCGTTCCGGGTCGGTGTCGGTGAGGCGGCGCAACCAGTCGGAGCCCATCTTCACGTGGGTGACCTCGTCCGCGAGCATCCAGTCCTCGCAGAACTCGAGGATCGGGTCGCCCGATTCGTTGCCGAAGTCCTTCATCGAGCTGAAGACGTCGATCGCGAGTCCTTCGAGCGCACGGTTGACGCCGCAGAGCCGCAGCACCGGGTCGGGATTGCATGCAGCCGCGAAGAGGAACGTCGACTCGGTGTACTCGCCGATCTCGGTGCCCATGTGATCGCCGAGCTTCACCGAGATCTCGCAGTGCCGAGACTCGTCCCAGCACTGGCGCGCCATGTCGAGCTTCAGCTGGAACGGCGCGGTTTCGTCGTCGAAGTCGTAACACGTGCGGCCCGCGCCCTCGAGCGCCTGGATCTCACCGACGAAGATGCCGTGCATCAGCGAGCGCGAACGCTCACCGGCGGCGGGTCGGTCGACACCCATGCGCGCCGGACCGGTGTTGCGCTGGGCGACCTTCGGGCCGCGGGGATCGAAGAGGCGATCTTCGATCTTCGTGCGCACGAAGCGCTCGTCGCGTGCCAGTTCGGATTCCGGGAGCATCCTCTTCATGAGACGCCTACCTCCTATACCGGTTCGCCCAGGCTACCGGGGCCCGCGATGCCGCCCGACGCCAGATAGAGCCGCTCCAGCTCCACTTGGCGGCGCCCGGCCCGTTCCACTTTCTCGGGCGTGTCGATGAGTGACTGGAGCAGCATCTCGCCGTCACGCCAGTCGTCGAACTCGTCCTGCAACGCGAACTTGAGGGAACGGATCGTCGGCGCGTCGGTGATCGTGCTCGTGCCGTTGAGGTGGTACGTGTACACGCCGATGAATCGCGGGATGAGCACGCGGTAGACGCCGACGAGCTTCTCGATCGTGTCTCCGGGCGCCTCGGGCTCCCGGATGCCGTCCATGAACGTCACGAACGCGTCGTTCGGCGGCAGCGTGAGGCGATCGGGGTTCATCTCGCGCAGCTCGGGGAGCCGCTTGTGCCACAGCTCCGCGTGCCAGGCGTGGTGGTACGTGTGGCGGCCGAGCACCAGCTTCACGTCGAGCTCGGGGACCGTGGCGACCCATCCGCCCAGCACCTCGAAGAGGCGCATCTCGGCCCACTTGTAATTGCCGACGCGCCGCGCCGTCTCTTCGACCGTGAACAGGCCGGGCAACTCGCGGCGGTCCCAGGGCGCGAACGGCGCGCGCGGCTTGGTGGTTTCCGTCATCGGTCGCGATTCTCCCCGCGCCTTGACCGATCGGTCAAGTAAAGGGACTCGCCGGACTGGTCGCTCGGGCCGCGCCTCGAAGCTCTCCGGCCGGACGCCGGTTTCTCGCCGTGAGGTCGGCTCCGCTACCGCTCTCTCACGTCGGCCGGGCGGCCCTCCAGGAGCGTGATTCCGCCACGATGATGCCGGCGAAGATGATGAGCGCTCCGAGGTATCCGACGACGCCGAGGCGCTCTCCGACCCAGTAGCCGATGATCCCGGCGACGACCGGCTCGAACTCGAGGATCACCGCCGCCCGCGAGGGCTCGACGAACCGGAGTCCCCAGAGCTGCAGCGAGAACGCCAGCGCACTGCAGGCGATGCCGGTGACGGCGGCCGCGACGAGGACCTGGGTCGTGACGTGGCCGAGGCCGGAGATTGCGACGACGGGTACGGCGAGCACTACCAACACGACGAGCTGACCGGCAGTCAGCGCGATCGGGTCGAAATGCTGGGTCAGGTACGAGCCGACGAAGATCCACAGGCCGAAGAAGAACGCTCCGGCGAGCGTCAAGGCGTCACCGGAGTGCAGGCGCAGCGTCGCACCTTCGAGCAAGAAAAGGCCGAGCACGGCGAACGCCACCGCGATGAGGACGTTCAGCGTCGGCCGGCGGCGCGTGTAGGCGATCTCGATGAGCGGCGTGAACACGACGAACAGACCGGTGATGAACGCGGAGTTCGACGTCGTCGTGCGTTCGAGTCCCTCGTTCTGGAACCAGTAGCCGCCGAAGCCGATGACGCCGAACGCGAGCACCGCGAGTGCGAAGTGCTTGAACCGCAACGACTCGCGCGCCGTCGACGGTCCGCGCCAGCCGCTCCGGAACGCGAACGGGAGGAGCACGATCGCGCCCATCCCGAAGCGCAGGAGGATGAAGCCCACCGGCGTGACGTCGGCGAGGGCGTCCTGCACCAACTTGAAGGTCGCGCCGTACGCGATGGTCGCCGCGATCAGGGCGAGCTCGGGCACGAGCGGCCGCGCGGTCTCCCACGTGAGCGGGACGGTCCCGCTCACGTTGTCGGAGTCCACGCTCAACCGGGCCAGCGGTTCGTGATCGGGAGTCGGCGGTCTTTGCCAAAGGCCTTGGGTGACACGCGTACGCCGGGTGCGGCCTGCCGGCGCTTGTACTCGTTGCGATCGACCATCCGCGCCACGCGGCGCGTGAGGTCGGCGTCGTGGCCGCGCGTGATGAGCTCGCCGACGGAGAGATCGTCCTCGACGTAGCCCTCGATGATCGGGTCGAGCACCTCGTACGGAGGGAGCGAATCGGAGTCGAGTTGTCCCGGCGCCAGCTCGGCCGACGGGGGCTTTTCGATCACCGTGCGGGGTATCACCTCGCGACCGGAACGTTCGTTGAGGTCGTTGCAGAGTGCGTAGACGAGCGACTTCGGCACGTCCTTGATGACCGCGAAGCCGCCCGCCGTGTCGCCGTAGAGCGTCGAGTAGCCGACCGAGACCTCGG
>JAODBI010000148.1 GCA_025463875.1 Actinomycetes bacterium | reverse complement strand
GCTGCGATCGTCAGCGTCGACACGAGCGACGGAATCGGCTCGAAGGCCAGCACATTCGGATCGAGTGGGGTGCCCAGCGCGCCGGCCATCCCGGGCGCGCTCGCGGGAGCGGCGGCCGCGGCCAGTGCGGCCGCGTCCGGGGGCGATGCGCTCGGCGTCACCGCCTGCACCGGCACGACGGTTGTCGTCGTCGTCTCGATCGTCGTCGCAGCGGGATCGACGGTCGTCGACGTCGTGTTCGGGTCGAACACGGTTGTCGTCGTGGTATCGGAGCTGCTCGTCGTGGCCGGGGCGACCGTCGTGGTCGACGTCGACGTGTCGACTCTCGGCAGGATCGGCAGCGAGAGCACCTGGTTCAAGGCGCCTTCGGCGCCACCGCACTGCTTGGTCCCCGCCGGGATCTCGTTGATGGACAGGTTGTCGTCGACGAGGCGCGCGGTGCGGCTGCTCGGGTTGGCGAGTGACTGCTGGCCGAGCAGTTGGCCGCCGACGGTCTGCGTCGAGAGGTGCACGGCGAAGGGGCCGACCGGGCAGTCGACCATGGGCGCCACGCCCAGGCGCGGGTGCGGTCGGGTCCACAGGAGCTCGAGGAGCCCGGTGAGGGTGACTTCGCCGGATCGCGCGTCGACCATGCCCCCGAAGTCGCTCACGGGCTCGGCGCGCACGCTCAGCCGGCCGAGACCGGGATACGCGGTCTCGAGCGGAACATCGACGAGGGCGAACCCGAGACTGCCGCTCGGAATCGTGAACGTGCCGTCCGCCGCGACACCGACGGTGACCGGGAACGGCGTCGTAAAGGTCGCGACATCGGTCGTCCGGGTACGGAGTGCCACATTGAGCGAGATGCGCACGGGTATCCGGGGCTTGGTGTCGGCCTCGACCGGCGCGAAGAAGGTGGGCCCGACGAGCAGGAACGCGAACGCGTAGTAGGTGATCAGCGCGATGAAACGACGCCGAGACCTCCCACTTCGCAACACCTGCGTACCCCCGTTTCGCAGCCCACCCGACGCTCAGGATAGGCCACCCCAGGTGGAATGACCACAGTCCGCGATGTGACCTATGCCTCGCGTGGTCGGCGGGCAGTCACACCGTCTGTCGAGAAGCGTCGAGCAACCGACTTCCGTGTCCGTATGTCATACCCGATTCGCGCCCGGAACTAGCACGCGCCCCTGGATCGAGGCCGGTATGGGGCTAAACGTCCCCGCGGCGCGGCGTGGGAGCACCGGCGCCGCGTCGTCGGAGCGTGAAGATCAGCGCGCCGGCGACGATGACCGCCGCGCCGCCCACCAACCACCACGCCGCGGAAGAACCGGAACCGCCGTCAGCGGAGGCCGTCGTCTTGGGTTGTGTGGTCGACGACGGCGCCGTCGTGGTGGCCGCGGGTGGAGGCCGGACCGGCTGCAGCTTCCCGGCGAATCCTTGACGGACGCGCGCACTCTGCGGTGCGGCGATCCACCGCTCGTGCTCGACGCCGGCCCATCCGAAGCCTTGGGCCGGCATGCCGACCCATGCCGTGATCCCGTCCGAGGCGTAGAAGACCTTGAGAGGCTCGTTGACGTGGTTGAAGACGGTCACGACGGTCATGTGCGAGATCGCCAGATTGGCCGGCGGCTTGACGTTCGGCAGCTTCGTGTACACCGAATCGGGCAACCAGGCCTGCATGAACGCCGTGGCCTGGTTTGCGTCGAGCTTGCGGACGGGCGCACCCGGCGTGGCGATGGTGGCGCCGCTCACTGACACTCCCGAAAAGAGTTCGGGCGGGGGCTCCATCGCCGCCGGGCGGCCCACTTCCGGGCGGTTCGGGGAGGCGGAAGCTGCCACGGCGAGTATGAGCCAGCTGCACGCGCTGAGCGCTACGAGGCCGGCGAAGCATCTACGACTTCTGCCGCTGAACCGTGACATTGATCGAGATTACTACCAGTTTCTGGAAGGAGCACGAACGCGGAAGGGGGGTGGGCCGAGCCCACCCCCCTTCTCATTACGTGGTTTTCATTGCGCAATGCAGTCCGACTTAGGCGTCACCACACGCGAAGGACGGAGTCACAGTTGCGGCTTGGATCGTGCAGGACGGAAGCAGCCCTGTAGCGATCACTGTTCCGCTGTTGCTCAGTGAGTACTTGCCGGCGAACGCACCCGTTTGCGGACCGATCGCACGCACCGCAGGATCTGCGGGGTTGCCACTGCCGGTCGGCAGGAACGGCGCAGTCGCGAGAACCGTCGGGTTGATGCCGAACGAAATCGCCGTCGGGTTCGCCGGTGCCGGAGGCGTGCCGGTCGTGCAGACGGCGAGTGTCGTCGGAAGCAGCGGGAAGACGAACTCGTAGTGAGCTCCCGCCAACAGAGCGTCACCCGTCGGCTGCGGACGAACGAACGCCGCGAACGCGATCACCGAGGTGGGGAACGAGATCTGTCCCGTGCTGACGGTCACCGGCGGAGCAAGACCCGGACCGTAGCCGCCGGGATTGTTCCACGCGCCGATGACCTGGAAGCCCTCGAAGGTGTTCTTGTTGCAGTCATCCTGCGTCGCAACGAGGGTCGGAGCGAGGTTGAGTTCCGCGCTCAGACTCGTCATGGCCGAACCGTTCCTCGGTGCGTTCGCACCGGGCTCACCGATCACCGCTGTTCCCGCCGCGGCTGTAATGCCGGCCGGGCACGCAGCCGCGAGGGTCAGGGTATTGGCCGTCCCCGTCGTAGCCGTCGTTGTGACGGTTGTCGTGCCGATGACGACGACCTTCAACTTCGCGTACGCAGCACTGAAGCCACCGCCCGCGGCAACGGCGCCCGCGGTCGCGGTCAACGTCGTTCCTGAGCAGGAGAACGCCTGCCCGCTACCAGCGGGCGGGGCCGCGGAGTTGGTCAGCTGCTTGGTGTTCGGGTCGGCTGCCCAGATCACGGCATTCGAGGCGTTGTACGTCGCCGCGCCGATTGTGATCGTGTCAGGAGCCGTGCACGCCGCCGTCGGAGCCGGAGTCACCGTGGCGGTTGTTGCGTTGACCACTGCTGTGATCTTCGCACCGGCGCCGAACGGTCCTCCACTCACGCTCTTTCTGAGGTCGGCGGCGGCGAAGGTTGCCGTGGCAGAGGTCAGGTTGGAGGAAGCGGCAGTCGAGCAGCTTGCGTCGGTGAGCACCCGGCTTCGGGTGTACTCGATCGTCGCGGTCGTGGCGGCGCAGGTTGCGCCGTTGTTGACCGAGAGGGTCGCCGACGTGGCCGCAGCGGTACGGATGAACGCCGCGCCGCCGATGCAACCGCCGCTGATCGGACGTCCGATGTCGCCGGCGACTATTGCGCCCGACGCGTACGTGATCGTGTTGGTACTGGGCGTGGGAGTGACGGCAACGGTACGGGCCGCGCCGTGGTGCCACTGGGTGTTGTTCGCGTCGGCGATGGTGATGCTGTTGACGTTGGCGCCCGCGTTCTGGTGCAGTCGAACTTCACGCCCGATTGCGCGCCCGGGGTCGCCGGGAAGATGCCGCCCGGCGCACCACAGCCGGTGACTGCGCCGGCCGGCGCAGCCAGAATAGGAATTGCGGCAGCAGTCGCTATTGCGACAGCCGCCAACGCGGAACCGAACTTCCGTCGGCGCATGAACAGATCCCCCTGTTGATTCGAATCGGGTCGACAGACTGCCGCCCGAGTGATCCCATCGTTTTCCAGTTTCTAACAGCCCTCGTGGTAAAGGCGCAACCACTCGCAGTCCCAATTCGGACGGCGCGGTTTGGCCTCGTCGGGAGCTCGCTCCGGGGGTCGTTTGCAGACAAATCCGGCGATCGCGGCATGTCCCGCGCGCCGCGACCGCTCGGCTGAGTTCTTCAGTCGGCGCTCACCGCGCGTGAACGTATTCTTGGGCCGTCATGGGCCCTCGTAGCGCAGGAAGACGCTTCATCTGATGTACCCCTTTTGGGATATCGCCGTCTGGCCGCTCATCCAAGCGGCGAAAGCACGACGGATCGTGGAGATCGGCGCGCTGCGCGGCGAGACCACGGTCTTGATGCTCGAGACGCTTGCCGACGACACCGAGCTGCATGTCATCGATCCCGTTCCCGAGTTCGATCCGTCGGAGCACGAAGCGCGATTCCCGGGTCGCTACATCTTCCACCGGGCGCTCAGCCGCGACGTGCTCGACACGCTGCCCGCGATGGATGTCGCCCTCGTCGACGGCGACCACAACTGGTACACGGTCGATCTCGAGCTGCGGATGTTGGCCGACGCGGCGCGCCGCGACGGCGCTCCGCTCCCGATTCTCATCCTGCACGACGTGCTCTGGCCGTACGGCCGGCGGGATCTCTACTACGACCCGACGAACATTCCCGAGGAATTCCGCCAACCGTACGAACAGCGGGGAATGCGGCCCGGCGAGGGCGATCTCCTGCTGCACGGCGGCATCAACCCACTGCACTTCAACGCCGTGCACGAGGGTGGTCCGCGTAACGGTGTGATGACCGCGCTCGACGATTTCCTCGCCGGGTTCGAGCGTCCCGTTCGCACGCTGCTCCTGCCGGTGTACTTCGGTCTGGCGATCGTGGTCGAACAGGAACGCCTCGATCGCGAACCGGAGCTCGCCCGCGCGCTCGACCGGCTCGAGAGCGCGGCCGGGAAGGATGCGCTGCTCGAGATGGCCGAGGACACACGCCTGCAGGCGATCCTCTTCCAGCACAACAACTACTACGGCCACGCCGACCAGCTCGCGAGGGCGTCCGGCCGTTATCTCCGGCTGTTGTCGTCGGCACTCCTCGACGAGCTGTATCTCGATCACGAGCTCCGCTTGCTGTACCTCGCCCACTGCGCCCGGGAAGGCGTCGCGGTCGATCCCGCGAAGGTCGGTTCCCCGATCCGCGAGATGCAGCTGCGCTGGGAACCCCTCGTCGAGCGCCGTCGTTCCGGGCCGACGAGCGAGGTCTGGCACGAGGGGACGAACTTTCCCTACGCCACGATGGGGCGCGCCCGGCTCGACCGTCTGCACGAGAAACTCGAGCTGGTCCGCAATGAGCACGTCGGCGGCGACCTGGTCGAGGTCGGCAGCGGCCGGGGCGGCGGCGCGATCTACATGCGCGGCTACCTCGACGCCAACGACATGCTGGGCAAGCAGGTCTGGGTAGCGGATCGATTCCAGGTCGAGCGCCATGCGGGCGACCTCGTCGACGCGTGGGCCGAGCTCGACTCGGTCCGCGACGGGTTCAACCGCTTCGACCTTCTCGACGACCGCGTGCGGTTCCTACAGGGCGATCCGGGTGACACGTTGCGCGCCGCGCCCGTCGAACGCGTGGCTCTGCTCCGAATCGGCCCGAGCTCTCCTGCCGACGTGCAGGCCGCGCTCGAAGCGCTCTATCCGCGGATCGTGATCGGTGGGATCGTCGTCGTCGAAGGGTGCGACGCGCCCGAACGCCTGCGGGCTGTCGAGGAGTTCCTCTCGGGCTGGGGGATCGACGCGCCGCTCGATCGCGCCGACTGGTCGACCGTCACCTTCCGCAAGAACGGTCCCGCCAAATCGCCGGGCGGTGCCAAGTCGTCGGGAAGTGAGGCGGAGAGCACTCGCCGCCGGGTGGCGCGCATTCCCCGGCTGGCACCGACCGACGCGCTCGATCTTTCGGTGATCGTCGTCTTCTACAACATGCGACGCGAGGCGGCGCGCACCTTGCACGCGTTGTCGCGCGCGTACCAGCGCGGCATCGAAACGCTGGGCTACGAGGTCATCGTCGTCGAGAACGGCTCGGCACCCGAGGAGGTGCTGGGCGAGGACTTCGTGCGCAGCTTTGGCGACGAGTTCCGCTATCTCGACCTGGGCGAGCGCGCCACGCCGACTCCGGCCGATGCCTTGAACGCCGGCCTCGAGATGGCCACGGGTCGGGTCATCGCCTTCATGATCGACGGTGCGCACGTGTTGACGCCGGGTGTGTTGCGCTACGGCATCGCCGGGATCCGCACGTACGGGCCCGCGATCACCGTGACCCAGCAGTGGTACGTCGGGCCCGGCCAGCAGCCCGACGCCATGCTCTCCGGCTACGACCGCGCCTACGAGGACGACCTCTTCCAGACGATCGAATGGCCGCAGGACGGTTATCGCCTGTTCGAGATCGGGCATTTCATCGGCGACCGCGACTGGTTCGACGGCCTCTGGGAGAGCAACTGCATCTTCGTGCCCCGGCGCCTCTTGGAGCAGAACGGTGCCTTCGACGAACGCTTCTCGGAGCCGGGCGGCGGCTACGCGAATCTCGAGCTCTACGAACGCCTGGGTTCGATGCCCGACGTCAACGTCGTCACCATCCTCGGCGAGGGATCGTTTCACCAACTCCACGGCGGCACCACGACCAACGTGTCGGACCCGAGCGACCGGCGGGCGACGATCTCTGCCTACGCCGATCACTTCGAGGAGATGCACGGTCGGCCGTTCCGCGGGCCGGGCAAGAACTTGCACTACGTCGGCTCGATGTTCCCGAAGGCGATGAAGACGCGCGCTCGCAGGCTGACGGGTGAAGCATTCGTCAAGGGGCCGATCGCGCGCGGTCCCGACGGGATACCGGATGCGCCGCGGCCGATTCCGGACGATCTTCGCACCGGCTTCGTCGAGGCGTTCTGGCAGAGCCTCGCGTGGCGCAACTCGAGTTGGCTGGGCCGTGCCATCCAGACCGCGCCCACCGACCTGTTGATCTATCAGGAGCTCGTGGAGAAGGCGCGCCCGGACTGGATCATCGAGACCGGAACGCTGAACGGCACGCGTGCCTTGTTCTTCGCGTCCGTGTGCGAGCTGCTCGGCAGCGGTCAGGTCGTGTCGATCGATCCGACGTCGAGCGCCGATCGTCCGGGCCATCCGCGCATCACGTACATCGAAGGCCGGGCCCAGGACGACGCGACGGTGCAGAAGGTCCGAGGCCTCGTCGGGCCGTCCGCTCGGGGCTTGTTGGTGCTCGGTTCCCGGCCCGGATCCAACCTGCGGATCGAGGCCGAGTTCGAGGCGTACCAGGACCTTGTCGGCGTCGGGTCGTACGCCGTGATCGAGCAGACGATCGTCAACGGCCATCCGGTCTGGCCCGGATTCGGCCCTGGGCCCCTGGAAGCGAGCAAACGGATCCTCGCGCGCCACAGTGAGTTCGCCGTGGACACCACCATGGAGCGGTACGGATTGACGTTCAATCCGGGCGGATACCTGAAGCGACTCAGATGACGCCGCGGCGGTGCGCGTCGATCGCGCGGCTCGCGGAATCCGCGATTTCCGCAAGCGCGATCGGAGGGACGGCGCCGACGTAGAGACGATCGTTGCGGGGCGGCGCGTACGGGCGTCCCCGCAACGCGACGTACTCGTCGTGCATCTCGTCCCAGCCGAACCGGCCCGAGGTGGCCGCGCCGCCGTGCATCTGGTGAAAGGTCCCCTCGCCGAGGAGCACGACGAGCTGCACATCTTCGAGCTCACACGCGCGCCGGTAGAGGTCGTGGTTCGAGAGGCCTCCACCGGGAAGCGTGAAGGCCTCGTCGATCCCGCCGAGCTCGTCCCACAGCGCTCGCGGCATGAAGAGCCCGTTGCTCTCACCCATGGGTCGGAACCAACCGCGCGCCGAAGAAGCTGCGAGCGTGCTGACGCCGAACAGCGCGTAGCCGTCGGTGGTCCAGTCGGCATCGGCGAGCAGCGCGTCCTCTCGCTCGCGGTCGTAGGTATCGGCCGAGACGTCCATGTGACGGGTCGGTCCGAGATGCCAGGCGAGGGTCGCGATGATCGGGCGGTCGGCGAGGCGGCGCGCCCTTCGGGCCTGTGCGAGCAGCCCCGGGCTCGCGATCCGCGCGCCGTCGAGGACGAGCCCGACCAGGTCGCCCCGGGCCAGCCCGATACCGAGATTGGCGGCGCCGGCCGGGGCCGGGGGAGCGGGGTCGAGACGTTCGTGGCGGAGGTGGCCCGAGAATCCGTTGAGCACTCGCGAGTCGATCCGCTGCGGCGAGCCGTTGTCGACGACGATGACCTCGTACTCGTCCGCGCCGATATCGCGTTGATATGCCGGCGACAGGGAATGAAGCGTGCGCGGTAGTTCCCGCGCCATGTCGTACGCGATGACGACGACGCTGAGGGCCGGCTGGATGTTCTCCGCCTGGTTGTCGTTCATCGTTCGCCCGCAGTGCTCCTTCCGGGGGTCAAGGATATGTGGCGCTCCCTCGCCGCGCGACCGTTGGGCTCGAGACTGCGATCAGCTCGGCGATGCCGCCGGCCCGTCGAGGATGCGGAATACATGGACGGTTCCGCGCTCGAATGCGAGATGCAATCGTGGGTCGTGCTTCAGCGCGTCGAGCTGCATCGTGTGATGGAAGAGGTCGAAGAGCTGTTCGTCGAAGTAGACCCAGCCCGCGTGGTACCGCTTGACGAGGGCGTCGGCGCGGGCATCGACGGCGAGGTCGTCGATGTGTTTCACCAGATACGTCCGAGCGTCCCAGTCGGCCAAGGCGGCGCGATCGGACGAGATCGGGTGTACCGCGAACAGTGGCCGGAGATCGGCGAGCGCGTACATCCACAGTGAACCGTCGGAATTGATGTCGTTCACGACCACTTCGCCGGGCTTGATGCGCTGTCGAAGAAATGCAAACGCCGCCTTCGAATCGGGCGTGACGCGGGCGTCCGCTTCGAAGACTGTCCGCAAGAGGTCTGTGCTCGAGCGAGAGGCGGCGTAACCCACGACTGCACCGAACAGCAACGCGACTGCGACGCAGGAGCTGATCAGCATGCGTGGCGATGCCGGCTTGCTGCTTCGCACCGTGACATCGACGAGCGCCGCGAGCGCCACGCCCGCGAAGAACGGCACGAAGAAGGCCTGGTTGAAGCTCAGGCGGGCCGTGCTGTGGTACCAGGGCACGCCGAGCAACTTGCTCAGCGAATTGTTCGACACCCACACGAGCAATGTGATCCCGAGCATGACCGCGTACGCCAGCACCCACGCCGGACGCCGGCGCCACAACCAGATCACGATCCCGGCGAGGGCGAGAATCGCGAGCGTCGGCTGGCGCGTGGTTGTCCCAGGGGTTGCGAGCGTCAACAATCGCCCGAGCGCGCTCTGCAGCGAGAGCCGGGACGCAAGGGTGATCGACGAGCGTTCGGAGACGCCGCTCACCAGGAGCTTCAGCGTCGGCGCGGCGAGCAAGACCACCACGGCTCCGACGGCCAATCCCGGCTTCAAGGATGCCCGGAGTGCACTCGGTGCGCGCGAGCGCCACGCGTGTTCGAGGAGCAACAGCACAACGAGCATCAGGATCAGCGGAACCTGGCTCGTGTGCACAACCGTCGCCGCGAAGAGCAAGAGCGCACCCGCGATCACGGATTCGACCTGCAACCGCCGCCCGTCGGCGCTCGTTGTCAGTGCCCGGCGAAGGAACACCACCGATATGGGAACCAGCGCCATACCCATGACGAGCGGGACGTCGCCGTAGCCGATGGACGCGAACGGGAACAACACCAGCGCGGGCACGGCGAGCGCGGTGAATCCGGCGATGAGAGGCTTGCTCCGTGCGAGCGCGCGAGCGAGCACATACATGCCCAGAGGCAGCACGATCGACGCGAAAACGATGTCGAAGACGACGAGCACGCGGCCGATGTCGGCGCCCGCGAGCCGCACGGCCAGCGCGGCCGACGCGTGCGCGCCGAGCGGATAGAACGACGCCGATCCGTAGGCGCCCGACGGTTCGGAAACGACGACCTTCGACACGTCGACGGAGCTCGAGTGGAGGACGCGCGCCACGAAGAACCCGTGGTTCGAGGCATCGATCTCGGGCGGTACGAGGGCGTGCCCACTGATCCCGAGGAGGAAGATGAGCACGGCGGCCCCGATCCCGACCGCCAACAATCCGGCTGCAAGTCGCGTTGCAATGACAGTGCTCGGATCATCCGGTTGCTCGCTGCGGGTCGGGCCTGCAGCTGAACTCGCGGTCGACGCCTCCTTGGTTACGGGTGGGGAAACGCGTGTACGGCGCCACGCGAATGCCGCCCCGGCAAGTGCGAGCACGGCGATCGACGCGCTCGCGACATTGAAGGGCAGCCCGACCAGGCCCACGGCTTCGGCGATGACGAAGATGACGGCCAGCGAGAATCCGGGGATCGCGGCCCAGGTGGAGAGGCGACGGAATCGAAGTCGCAACGCGTACGCGACAATCGCGCCCGGGACGACGAGCACGACCGCGGTCCCGGCCCAGGCGCGCACCATGGAAGAGGATACCTACCGCGACCGAGTCGACAGGTGACGATGGCCGGCCGACTACGACGCGAACAGCACGGCGCGGTCGCCGCCGACGTATTGAGGGTTGTGGTCGGCGTGCGGCGTCGCGAACTCCCCGTGCGCGAAACCCGCGACCTCCGCCATTTGCTTCATCGCGATCCGGTTCGGGATCAGGCTGATCACCCGACCCGTCGAGGCCAGCGAGTTGTCGCCGCGTTCGAGTTGTATCGCGAAGCTGCCGGGCGACTCGTGGAGCTCGCCGGTCTGTCCCAGACCATGCACGATGGGGTCGGTCTGTCGGGTGAGCTGCGACTCCACGACACACAGGTCTTTCGTGCAACCGCGCGCGAGTCGGAGCACGCCCATCGGATTCTCGACGTGGTAGATCAAACCGAGCAGGAGAACGACATCGAAGGTCCCGATGTCCTCGGGCGCGATCGCGAACACGTCGAGTTGCCGTAGCTCGATGGCCTCAGGCGCGATTCCGTAGTGATCGCGCATGATGGCGGCCCGTTCGAGGTTCTTCGCGCGCACGTCGACGGCGACCACCTTCGCAGCGCCCCACTCGAGCAGACGGTGCGAGAACCAACCCTCGTTGCACGCGAGATCGAGCGCGGTTGCCTCCGGCCCCGCCGCCGCGAGCGCGGCGCGGACGCGCGGCTCGATCATCTCGGCGCGGGTGCGATGAATGCTTGGCAACTCGGCATTCGCGACCCGCACGTCCTGGCCGTTGCGCAGCCGCCAGGGATATATCCACGGCTGTCCCTGGAGCTCTTCGTCGAGCGAGGTCATGCGCCGAACTTTACTTACGGCTTCGCGCTGGGCGCGCAAGTGCTGGGGTCGAGCGTTCCCCGTATCTCGAACAGCCATGCGTGCGCGCCGACGAATTCGTCGGTCAGCAGGAGGTGTGCAGCCGGGTCCGAACGTGTCCACTCCGCCTCGAGCGGCGGTCGCCCGCCGCTGAACGGGAATCCCGGTGAGGCGGCCACGACGTACCGGTAGCGCCCGTCATTGATCGCGCGCCGCCAGGACTGGCAGTCGGGTATCGGCGCGGAGTCGCCGTTGTTGTGTCGCACCGCGAGGTACTGCACGTAGTTCGAGAGATCTTTTCCGTAGAGCGGGTAGTGCGCGGAAAAATTGACGGTCGCGATTCGGGTGTCGTGGACGCCTTGCGCCCATCGATAGATCGAGACCATCGGGAACACATGACGGTATCGATGGTTCAGCGCGTATTGCTCGGCGCCGAGACCCGCGGCGCCGAAACCGATGATTGCCGCGGCCATGGATATGGCGAACGCAGCCGGGCGCTCCGACCGGCGCAGGTTCGGGCGCCTCGGCGCAATCCAGAGCAGGCCGAGCGCGGCGACGACGACGCCGAAGCAGATGCCGACAACGTGCGGCATGGAACCTTGGATGATCGGTGCATACCCGCTTCCCACATTGCGCCACACGGTGGAAGCGAACTGGGTTCCGACGAGCACGAACAGATACGCGCCGAGCAGCGCGGAGAGGAGGCGAGGCCGACGGCGTAGGACGATCGGAAGAACGACGGTTCCCAGCACGAGCGCAGGCGCGACGTAGCGCGCGTTCGGCTTGAAGTAGATCGGATTGGCACCTCCGATGATCTGCGGGGTGAAGGCGAACGCCAACAGGCAGCCGAGCCCGATGAGGGACAGGACGCGGACGGTACGTTCGTCGGAGGCTACGGCTCCGATGATGATGCCCGCGGCGGCCGCGGCCGAGAGGGCCCACCAGACCGGCCCGAACGCGCCGTTCATACCGGGCAGGAAGTACGACCTCCACGCGTCTGCGTGAAGCACGTAGTGCGCCACTGTCGACGTTCCCGGAAACGGAATGCTCGGGAGGTGCAGTGGTCCGAGACCGATCTTGGCCGTCGGTATCGGACTTCCGGTCTCGATGAGGTTGCGGACGTACCAATACCCGCCGGCAAGGACGACGACCCCGAACCAGCGGACCATGAATCGAATGCGCTCGCCGCGCGGCGTCAGCGCGAAGACTCCGATCGCAAGAGTCGCGACCGGCAAGACAAGCGTGTATTTCGTACCGACGCCGAGTCCAGCCGCGAGCGCGCCGCAGAGCATTTCCGTGTGACGTTCCCGTTTGGAGATTCCCGCGCGCACCGCGTGCGACGTCAAGGCGATGGCAGCGAGGAACAACGCGACTCCGACGATGTCGTTGAGCCCACTCCCGGCGTCGTCGAGGACGAGCTGCGGAGTGGCGAGGACGATCGCGGCTCCGATGAGTGTGAGGTGCGCAACCCCGAAGCGATACCCGATGCAATATGCGGAGAACAGCGCGAGCGCGAGCCAGCCGAGATTGATGACGAGCGACAGCACGTCGTTCCCAAGGAACAGCATGCCGACCGCGTGCAGCAACTCCGACGTGGCCGGGTAGAAGACGATCAGCGAATGCGCGTCGACGAAGTGCAACCGCGACGTCCAACCGTCCTGCACGAACCGGGCGGCGATCGGCAGGTGATACCAGAGCGTGTCAGTCGTTGACATCCCGCGATGCCACGAGTCGACGACCCGAGACATCCATTCGCCACTCACGACGGCGATCGTGAAGACCGCCGCAAATCGCCACCAGCGAGCCGCGTTCTCCGGGTCGGCGACGACCGTTTCAACCTGCAGGGCGGAACTGGGTTCTCCCGGCGGGGCGGAAGCCGCAAGACCCGCGCCTGCAGCGGTTTCACGCGGATCATAGCTACCCGCGTCGTTCGATCCGGCAGCAACTCGTCCGGCTCGGATCGCAAGCAATCCCACTGCGGCCAGTGCGATCGTGACCGGCAACAACTTGAAGCCGGCGACGGTGCCGAGCAGCTCCGACACGCCGACGACGATCGAAAGCACGAGCACGATGTCGGCGAGCGTTGCCACCGGGCCGACGAGTTCGGGCATGAGTCGCCGGCGCAGAGATCGCGCACCCATGACGACCGGAGCGAGTGCAAGCAGCGCGAGCAGCGCGCCGATCACACTTCGTACGAGCACCGCACCCCCGAAATCGCGACCGCACTCTCGAGCCGGTGAGACGCCGCGTCGAACTCGGCGCGTCGTTCGGTGATGCCCGGCAACGTCGGGTGCATCGTCGGGATTATACGGACCACGAAACGAGGCTCCGAATGAACGACGGTCGGAGGTCGCACGGTATCGGAGCCCGTTCTCGAGGCGTGCGGCACCGACCCGGCGCACCTCGCGTCCAGTCCCGTTTCCTGTGTGATTCATATCTCCTGAACGGGCGGCAGCGCAGGCGAATCTCGTCGGCGGACGCAGGTGTTTCCGGAGGTGGGACGATCTGCGCGCGGCCTTCGTGAGCGAAGAGACAATCCCCGACCATTCGGATGTTT
>JAODBI010000136.1 GCA_025463875.1 Actinomycetes bacterium | reverse complement strand
CCCGAACCGATTCGCCGGTGACCTGCATCGCTATCGGATCCAAGCGACCGCCGAGGAGCTCTCGGTCGACGCCACGTTGACAGGCCAGGTTCCGCCGTGGCGCCCGTCGACCGGCTACATGTTGTTCGGCGCGGATCGGTCGCTGGAATTCGCTTGGCTTCCTGCGGTGCCGCAAGGTGCGGTGTCTGTCACGTACTGCGTAGACGGCGAACAGCACGACACGACGGCGCGGCTGTGATCGCGGCCCGTTGCTGCCTCGGCTGTCTGCAGAACGGCCGACACGGGTTGGGCGATCGTGGGTCGGGGACCAGAAACGCGCGGGCGATCTCGTCGGTCGTGAGACCGCCGAGCAGTCGGAGCGTCAACGCCACCTTGCCGTCCTCGGGGAGGAGCGGGTGACACGACATGAAGACGATCCCGAGGAGACCGCCGAGCAGTCGGAGCGTCGATCCCGGTGTCGAAGTCGACTTCGATCGCGTCGACCGGTGCTACTCGGTTGCTGAACGGGGACCCCGGGAATCGACACCATGACGACGAAATCTCGTGCGCCGGCACACCATCATGTGCGAGCTTCGACACGAAGGGGCAACGCGGGGGAACGGAGGCGCAGCGATGATCGATGATATTCATCACCTCGGATTCACTGTCCGCGATGTCGACGCCAGCGCCGCCTGGTATGCCGACGTGCTCGGCTTCCGCCGGGTGGGCGAGTACACCGCGCCCGATGAAAGCCGCCGCAAGGTGTTCTTGCGCCACGACGGTCTACGCGTTCGCCTTGGTCTCACGCAGCATCGACTCGGGTCGAACGAAGCCTTCGACGAGACCCGAGTCGGGCTCGACCATCTCGCATTCGCGGTCTCGACGCGCGCGGAGCTCGACGTCTGGGCGCAACGATTCTCCGCGGCGGGACTCACCTTCTCACCGGTCGCGTCTGCGAACTCGATCCCGGGCGCCGCGGTGCTGGTGTTCCGTGACCCCGACCGGATCCAGCTCGAGTTGTTCTTCGATCCGTCGACCACCGATGTGTGAGATGTCGTGCCCCGCGCGGCACGGCAGCCCCCGACGTGCTGACAGCGTCACGTGTGCTCCGACCGATGAGTTCTCGAGGCGGGTCAGGTCTTAGGCCCGAGTCCCTACACCGAGGAGTGAGCGATGCGAGTCGTGGTGAACGAGTTCATGAGTCTGGACGGCGTGTCGCAGGCTCCGGGAGGCCCGGAGGAAGACCTCGACGACGGCTTCGCGCACGGAGGCTGGTCCCACCCGTACTTCGACCCCGAGACGATGGGGTCCGCGATCAACGACGGCATGTCCACGGCCGAGGCGCTCGTGTTCGGCCGGCGCACGTGGCAGGGGATGGCTGCCGCCTGGCCCGAGCGCGCCGGAGACCCGTACGCCGACCAGATGAATGCGATCAAGAAGTACGTGGCATCCCGGACGCTGACCGGGGACGACCTGACGTGGAACACGACGTTGCTGTCGCCGCAGAACGCGGTCGCCGACATCGCGGCTCTGCGCGCCCGCGACGGCGGCGACCTGGTGATCTGGGGCAGCGTCAGCCTCGTGAAGACGCTGCTCGCCGAGGGACTGGTCGACGAGCTCAACCTGATGATCGAGCCGATCCTGCTCGGCGGCGGCAAGCGGATCTTTCCCGAGGACGGCGAGGCCCGGCCGCTGCAGCTCGTCAACGCCGTGACGACATCAACGGGCGTGCAGATGTGCACGTACCGACCGGCGTCGTAAGCGGAGAGGTGCCCTAGGTGCGCCGCGTCACGGTTGCGGGGATGCCGCCCTCCGGGCGATTGACGATCATGCCGACGGGCCGGGGGACTGCGCGTCGCGTGAACGAGATGTCGACGCGTTGCGCGAGGCGAGCGAGCGCGAGCGTGAGCTCCATCTGCGCGAGCGCGAAGCCGATGCACGCGCGCGGGCCCCGGCCGAACGGAAGCCACGCGCCGTCGATTGCAGCCTGCTGCCGGGGATCTGCATCGAGGAAGCGCGCCGGGCGGAACTCGAGCGGGTCCTTCCACACGTCGGGCAGGCGTCCCGACACATACGGCGACCAGAGAATCATCGTTCCCTTCTTGACGGGGAAGTCACCGAGCTGCACAGCGCGTTCCGCCTGGCGCGGGCTGAACACGCCGGGTGGATGCAGGCGCAGTGACTCGCGCACGACCGCCTCGGCGTACGTCAACCGGCGTAGTGTCGACGCGTCGACGTCGTCCGCGAACACTGTGTCGGCTTCCGCGCGGAGCTTGGCCCAGATCGCCGGCTCGCGCGCCGCGCGCAGCACCATCCATGCGAATCCCGACGCGGTCGTGTCGTAGCCGGCGGCGATGAGGGTGATCGTCTGGTCGCGTATCTCGCTCTTTAAGAGACCCGACGTGATCAGGGTGTCGAGCACATCCGACTGTTCGTCGGCTCGGGGCCGCAGGCGTCGTTCGATCTCTTCGTAGATGATGCGGTCGGCGGCGCGCAACGCCTCGCGGGCGTGCGCCCGGCGTGTGTACGGGAGTGGATGCGGAAGTTGACGGAGCGCGGGTTGCACGCCGTAGGTCATCGCCGGCTCGAGGATCGCGCCGAGCTCGTCGGCCCGTTCGCCGAGCGCGTCGCCGAACAGCACGTGTACGACGATGCGGCGCACGAGGGTGCGACCGTGCGGATAGAGGTCGACGGGTCGGCTCGTGGCAAGCAGCGTCTCGTCGATCAGTCGATCGGTCGCGGCGACGATCAAGGGCATCCAACCGTCGAGACGTCGGCGCGCGAATCCCGGTTGTGTCGCGCCCCGCCGCCGGCGATGGTCGTCGCCGTCGGAGACGATCATCGACCCGGGCCCGACGATGAACCCGAGCACGTTGAACCGGTGCCCCCACTTGAACGTGTCGGTGCTCATCGCGAGCAGGGGTGCGAGATGCGCCGGATCGCCGACGACGGCCATCGTCAACGGACCGCCGCCTACCGCGAACGTCGCACCGTGGCGCGCGACGAGAGCGTCGAGCGTCGGGCAGGGGTCGCTCGTCAAACCCCGCAGCGCGCCGAGTGTCTCGCGTGCACCGCGCGGCCCGGGAATGTCAGCGCGGCCCATGGTGCAAGCATGACCCGCTGGGCGCAAGGTCCCTGTGTCGAGCGGAGTGTCGATTTACGATCAGCTTTGGCACGAGATCGCCTTGGTGCCTCCGAGGTACGAGGCGCGTGCGCCCGGGTCGAGCGCGCCGGCGCCGAGGGTGCAAGCGTCGCGAAAGTCGAGGACATCCAAGGTGCGCACGGTGCCGTCCTTACCGGCCGTGATCACGGTGGACGCTCCGATGATCGCGGTATGCCAAATCGCGCCGCTGTGGTACGCGAATTGCGGGCCGAGACCGAGGCGTGAGGCTGTATCCCACAAGTTCACGTGCCCCTCTCCACTGACGCTGACGAACCACTGTCCGTCGGAGGAGAAGGCGACGTCGAGGGGGTCCGCCGACTGACCGTTGAGTGCGCTGAGCGCGTCGTCGGTCGCGAGATCGAACAGTGTGACAACGCTCGCGGTCGCGGCCGCGAGTGTCTTGCCGTCGGGACTCACTGCGACGCTGCGGATGGCGTCGCCCGAGGGATCGGCGACTAAGCGCTCACGACGCGGGCTTCCGTCGGGACGCCAGAACCGCACGGTGCCGTCGTTGTCCGCGGCGACGACATCGCCCGCAGGCGTGAATGCGACGTCGTTCACGGCGCCCGGTTGTCGGGTCGCCGACGCCGATGCCGCGAGGTCGGCACCGCGCCACATCCGGACCACTCCGTCGGCGCCGGACGAGGCGACGAGCTCGCGATCGGGGCTCACCGCGACACTCGTCACCCCCCCCGCATGTGCGCCCGCCTGAGTGCGCAACTCGGTCCCTGTCGAGATGTCCCACACGCGCAAGTCACCTCGGTCGTTCCCTGCGATCAACCTCTTGTCGTCGACGAAGTCGAGCGCGAACACGCGCGATCTCGGACCGTGGAGACGGATCTTCGCTGCCCCAGTGCCGGCGTCGTAGACGGTGACGACACCCGCATCGTCTCCGACCGCGACTTGTGTGCCGTCGGGACTGACGGCGAGTCCCCACTGCGGCTTCTTCGGCGCGGCTAGCACCGTGGCCACCGGTCGGCGCGGCGCGACATCCCACGTTCGAACGCTCGCGTCGCGCCCGAGCGTGACCATGATGTTTCCTGCGCCCGAAGTCGCAGAAGCAAGAACCTGATCAGTGTGACCGGCCGTAGTGACTCCGATCTCGCGCGCCGCGGCGAGGTTCCATTGGTGGACGCGCCCGTCGTCGGCGCCGGCGAGAAGGACATCGCCGTCATGGCTCCAGATGAGTCCCTGAACCTTCCGGACGGTCGACCTCCCGGCCGCGTCCGCGAAGGGCTTCGCCACCTCGTTGTGACTCGCGAGAGACCAAACCTTTGCCATGCCATCGCTGCCACGAGTTGCAAAGCGCACTCCGTCCGGGTTCATGGCGAGCTCCCACACATCGTTCGTGCCGTGCGCGCTGATGGGGGCGCCGGAGAGCTCGCGCGACGCGACGTCCCAGATGAACACGCGCCCGTCGCCTGTTCCGGCGAGCACCTTCGAGCCGTCCCGGGAGAGAGCCACGCTCAAAAAATCGATCGGGTAGGTGAAGGGCGGTCCGAGCGGTGTGGCGGTCGCAGTGTCGTAGATCTGGACCTTCCCGTTCTCGGTCGAGGTCGCGAACGTGGAACCGGTGCCCGAGAACGCCACCGACCAGACGGGATCGCCGGCCTCGGCCACGACTTCACCTTTCGTCGAGGGCCGAGCGTGGAGATCCCATCGCCGGACGCCACCGGCGCCGACGGCAATCAGCCAGCGGTCCGATGGGTCCAACGCGACATGCTCGATCCCTTCGGCCGAGCCCGAGTACGCGGCGGTCCGGCGGCCGGTCGCGATATCCCACGACGTGATGGTTCCGTCGCGCGCACCGGCGAACAGCGTGGCTCCGTCCGAAGTCAGCGCGACGCTCTGCACGTCGCCGACCGGGATAGGCGACTCGCTCGGTGTGATGTCGGACTGGGCGAGGGTGACGCGCGCGTCGACCAATGCATCGCGTGCCTCGCGCGAGACCGGATCGCTGCGCGCCGCGCTCTCGGCCGCGAGAAGCAGCGCCAGCTTCGGTTGCGTCGATGCGAGCGAATCCGCCTGAGTCGCAAGCGCGCGTGCGAATCGCGCTTGGGCGAGCGTCTCGTTCTTGCGCGATGTCCGCAGGGCGAGCAGCGCTATCACCGACGCCACCCCGGCCGCGAGGAGCAGGGTCGTCAACGCGGTAAACGCCACGCGCCGGACGCGCCGCCGCCGGCGCTCGTCCGCGTGCGCGGCGTTGACTTCCGTCTCGAGGGCCTTGCGACCGGCCTCGAGGAACTCCGCGGACAAGCTTCCGGGTTCGTCGCCACCTCGAACGAACCACTCGAGCGCGGCCGTCAGTGGCGACCCGCGGTAGAGGAGATCGGGGTGGCGGTCGTTCGATTGCCATTCGGATGCGGCGGCCGCGACCTTCTGCCGCATCCGAAGGTCGTCGCGACTTTCGTCGATCCATTCCCGCAAGCGGGGCCAAGTGGAGATCAGCGTTTCGTGGATGATCTGCACGCCCCGATCGTCGAGCGTCAGCAACCGATCGTCGGCGAACGCATCGATCACCGTCCTCGTGGCGGAATCGTCGCCGACCTCGCGCCACTGCAGATGGCGCCGCACGTCGGGTGTGCCGTCGCCCGGAGTCACGAGTCGGAGTAGTAGTTGCCGGCACGCGGGCCGCTGGTCCTCGTCCAGCTGGTGGAACGACTGCTCGGCCGATCGAGAGATCGCGCCCGAGACACCCCCGGCCGCACGGAATCCCTCGACGGTGAGGAGACCGTCGCGCCGGCGAAGCCAGGTTTCCATGAGCGCGTGCGCGACGAGTGGGAGCGAGCCCGGCTCGGTGCCGGCGTCATCGAGGATCGCGGCGACGAGGCCCGTTTCCAGGCGAAGCCCGGCGCGCTGTGCAGGTCCTTCGATCGCGCGACGGAGCTCCGGTTGCTGCATCGGCCCGACGAGCACCTGGTTGGTACTGATCCGTTCCGCAAGCCAGGGATCAGTAGCCGACGCCGCATAGAAGTCGGCGCGGATGGCAAGCACCACCCGGACCGTGCTTTCGCGATCCGCGTGGAACGCGGCGAGCACGTCGAGGAACGTCTCGCGCTCGGCCTTGCTCACGCTGTCGACGCCGGTCAGAAGTTCCTCGAACTGATCGATGGCGAGCAACACATGCGCGCCGGGCGGGATGAACCGGCGTGCCGATCGGGGATCTGCACGCAATGATTCGGTGGAAGGCGCCGATCGGTTGGGATCGAGGCGACCCAGCTGGCTCGCGAGCTCCTCGAGTGCGTCCGGGCCCGGGCTGAAGAGCAGTATCTGCCAGTGCTGACTGCCGGGAAGGGCGCCGGCCGAGAGCGCGGGAATCAGGCCGGCGCGCAGCAGCGAGGATTTGCCGCTCCCGGACGGCCCTCCGATGACGAGGGTCGACGACAGCTGGAGCCGGCGGACGAGGTCATCGACCATCGCTTCGCGCCCGAAGAAGAACGGCGCGTCCTCGGCCTGAAACGAGGCGAGGCCTTTGTACGGGCACGTAGTTCCCGGTATCGCGGTTCGGAAGCCGACCCGGACGGTGTCCGTCGCCGCGTCGAGCGCGTCCAGCGCCGCGAGCTCCCAATCGACCGCCGACGCGTATCGCTCCTCGGGGTTCTCGGCGAGCCCGCGGCTCAGCACGAACCTCCACGTCGCCGGGAGCTGGGGAAGTTGTCCCCGCAGCTCCGCCGCGTCGGGCGGCGGGGAACCGGTGAGCAGATTCCACAGCACGGCGGTGGCGGCATAGATGTCGGTTGCCGGGCCGATCGTCGCGCCGCGGCGAACCTGCTCCGGAGCGCGGAACTGCGGCGTGCCGCCGATGATCGTCGGATCCACCGACGTGCGATCCGCGTCCTTGGCCAGACCGAGGTCGCCGATGACGATGCGCTCGTCGGACCCGAGGAGCCCGAGCCGGACCAGCGTCGCCGACCGGCTGCGGGAGGGGCTTTGGGTACCGCCCGTGATCAGAAGGTTCGCCGGCTTGATGTCGCGATGCACGATGCCGGCCGCGTGGAGTGCGCTCAACCCCGCCGCCAGCGCCGTGATCGTGTCGCGCAACCCCTCCGCGTCGACTTCGCCGACCGGCATCCGGTCCGCCAACACGCCGCCGTCGGCCAACTCCATGACGAAGTAGGGCAGGTGGTCGTCGGTCTCACCGATGTCGTGAATGTTGACCACGTACGGACTGCGGACGCGTCGGAGCAGCCGGGCCTCTTGCACGAAGCGATCGCGGATGCGGAGGTCGCTCGAGTACTGCGCGTTAAGGATCTTCAACGCCACTTGCGCGTCGAGTGCCGGGTCGAACGCCGCCACAACGGTGCCGAAACCACCGATGCCGAGCATCGCCCTGATTTCGTAGCGACCGATTCGGTCGGGAAGCCCGTGCACCGCGCTTCGCCGTAGGCCTACAGCTGTTTGGTGACGTCGCGGCAGTCGACGATGGACGAATCGATCACGTTGTGGAGGCGGTCGCCCGCGGTGACGCACAAGGTCGTGGACTTACCGCGTTTGGCTGTCGATACAGCCCCGCCCGTGACGTAGGCGGGATAGTCGTCCGTCGGAACCCATTCGCCCTGCACTACACCGCGCGCTTTTGCGTCGTTGCTGACTTGATCAGCGGTGTAGATGTTCCAGAAGACGTGCACATGGTTCTTGGAGAAGTCGGGCTTGAAGTTGGTCTTCCACGTCAGGCGCACCTGGTTGCCCACGTGTTTGGCGTTCGTGATCTCGACTCGACATCCGTCGACGGGGCAGGCGTTTTGTTGCAAGCCGCCCGCCGACGAGGAGGTCACCGGTGCGGATGTAGAAGTGGACGCAGCCGATCCCGACGTGGAGGCGCTTCCTCCGCAGGAGGTCAAGAGCACGGCGGTACTCAGGGCCGCAAATGCGAACCCAGCCAACCCGCTTCGCATTTTCGCAGGCTACCAGCGGGGGCTTGTCACGTCACCGGTGCTCTCGGGCGATGTGATCAGCTGAGAACGCGCTCCAGTCGACTCCGGAGACCGTCTCGACTCCGCCGATACCTCGCAGCTGGACTTCGCGTGACGCGACGAATCGGAGGTCACCGCGGGCCTCGGCAATCTGACGTACGAGTGAGGACACGAGAATCTCTCCACCCTCGGCGAGGCCCGCGATGCGCGCCGCGACCACGACGTGCTTGCCGAACAGGTCGCCGTCGTCGCCGACCAACACCTCGCCCGTGTGCAGTCCCATGCGCACGAGGATGGCGCGGCTCGGCTCTGCTTCTGCCTGACCTGCGAGATCCCGTTGGATGCCCATGCTCGACATCAGCGCGGCGCGAGCGCTGCGGAAGCACATCATGAAGCCGTCGCCTTGGTGCTTCACGATCCGACCGCGGTGAGCGCCGACGTGCGCGCTGACCAAGGCCTGGTGATCGCGCAGGAGGTCGAACCACGCGCGGTCGCCGAGCGCGACGGCCATCGTCGTCGAGGACTCGATGTCGCTGAAGACGATGGTCAGGGTGCCGGCTTCGTGCTCGACGCCGAGGACGTGGGCGGGCACGCCTGCGCCGACCGACTCGGCGACGATGTCGATCGAAGTCGGAGGGTGATCGGGCGGCCGATCGTCGATCTGGGTGTAGTCGGCCGGTCGGGCCTCGAACGTTGCGTTGCCGATTTCCAGAAGCGTGTTTCCGATGCGGACCACGGCGCCGGCGATCGCAAGCTCCGGCGCCTCGACCCGCACGCCGTCGACGGAGGTACCGTTCGAACTGCCCAGGTCGTATACGAGAACCCCGCCGTCGGATTCCGGTTGCAAGGCCGCGTGGCGCCGCGATACCTGGGCGTCGGCAACAACGATTCTGTCGCCCTCTCGCCCGAACTCCAGGCGCCGGTCGAGGACCAACGTGAACGGCTGGCGTTGTGGCGCGCGAACCGTGACCAGAATCGCATCCATCGCTCAGCATGGTGCCAGAGCGGGCCGGCGGGTGAAACGCCAGGCGGTCGGAGCCCGGTTGAGAGCTCCAACCACCCGCAACTCCGTTGTCGTCAGCCGTCCCGGTGAGATGACACGACGGTGATCACGCCCGACATCGGCGTGCCGAAGTTGCCCTTCGCGTCTTGGATGCCGCCGTCGGGTCCCGGTGCGACCGGCTGGTTGTCCCCGTCGAGGTGCGCGTGGAACCGGCAGTAGTACACGAAGGTGCCCGCCTCACGGAAGCGCACTGTGAACGTTCGGGGCTTCCCGTGGTTGGCAACAGTGCCGGGGATGAGGTGATCGATGCCACGGTGTCCCGCAGAGTTGAACGCATCGTCACTCACGACGGTGTGATCGTCGGTGTCGTTGTTCACCCACGTGACACTGTCGCCCTCGCGGATGGTCATCTGATATGGGCGTCGATGAGCTCCGCGAGCTCGAGGTGTTGCGCGGCCGGCGCGCGGAGGATGTCGTCTACGGAGCCAGGCTACGCGTCGACTTCCTGCAGTCTTCTCAGTCTTCGCGTTCGGCGACCCAGGCCGCGAGGGAGACCAGCAGCTTGCGGGTCATGCGGGGAAAGTCGTCGAGCAGCGCGATGAAGTCGCGGCGCACGAGCACCATGATCTCGCTCGGTTCGGTCGTCGTCACCGTTGCTCGTCTCGGTGTGCCCGCGATGAGCGCGAGCTCACCGAAGGAATCGCCGGGTCCCAGCTTGCGTACGGTCCTTCCGCGCCGCGTCACCTTGGCGGCTCCCGACAGGATCACGAAGAACTCGACGCCCGTCGCCCCTTCGGTCACGAGTGTCGTGTCCTTGGGTACCGAGGCCTGTTCGGCGCGCTGCGCGAGGCTGCGCAGCTCCCGATCGGACAGTCCGGAGAACAAGGGGACGTTCGATATCCGCTCGCGGTACATCTGGAGAAACGCCCGATCTCTGGCCACGCGCGGAGCATAGCGAGGCCCCGAGTGATCCCCCCGTGGCAATTGGCAAAACCACGCGAGCGCGTGTTGTCGCCGTACACGCTGACCGTCATCTTGAGCTGCATGCGACCGCGATCGGCGCCGGAACCGGGCCTTCGATGAGCACACGCGTGTGCAGCCACTTGGGTGTCGTGGACCCGACCGTAGAGCCGCGGGCGACGGGGTGCGAAGAGTGCCTCGCGATCGGTTCGACCTGGCTGCATCTCCGTATGTGCATGACGTGCGGCCACATCGGATGCTGCGACAGCTCCCCGCACCGGCACGCACGCGCGCATTGGCGCGACGTCGCGCACCCGATCGTGCAGTCGTACGAGCCCGGCGAGGACTGGTGGTGGTGCTACGACGACGACGTCATGTTCTTCGTCGACGGTGTGCCTTCGTATGCACACCCCTGAACGAGCGAGGAGACTTCGATGGCGATGGGCTTGATGGCGATACCGAGGTACGAGCGGTTCTTCCGCTCGGTCGCGGAGATCGACGTCGACAAGGACGACCTCAAGCGATTCAGCAACTTCGTCTTCGAACAGGTCTACGACATGCTGATCATGGCGCAGGCGACTGCGAAGGCGAACCTGCGGGACGTGATCGAGCCTTGGGACCTGCCGATCACCAAAGGCCTGCAGGAATGCGTGCATGAATTCGAAAAGCTCGACCAGGACATCGAGCTGGAGCCCTTCCTTGGCGATCTCGCGGCCCGGCCTCAACTCGACGTGGCGCTCGGAGAGGAGACGCAGGAGCGGATTCCGGCGGTCGCCGGCGGACTGGCTGTTGCGCTGGCCCGAAGCTTCAAGATCATCGACCCGAAGGTGGTGAACCCGTCGAGTGAGCACTGGGAGCGCGCGTTCAGGCTCTTCGAGCTATTGATGTGATGGAGTGTCTGCTGTCACGGTTGCCGGCGCCGCGTCTTGCACCGCGAAGGAGCTGCCTCGATGAGCACGATTCCGCCGACCATCGTCGTCTGCCCGAACTGTGGACGGAAGAACCGGGTGCCGGCCGCCGCGCACGGCACGCCGCGGTGCAGCAATTGCCACCGGCCTCT
Source organism: Actinomycetes bacterium (assembly GCA_025463875.1). Taxonomy (GTDB): domain Bacteria; phylum Actinomycetota; class Acidimicrobiia; order IMCC26256; family PALSA-610; genus PALSA-610. The sequence goes on along the minus strand of JAODBI010000136.1, from coordinate 27,805 downwards.
GCCGTGGATCGTCGAAGGGAACGACACCACGTTTGCCGAAGTCGCCGACCAGGCGACGATCCCTGTGCTCGTCGACCTGTGGGCGCCGTGGTGTGGACCGTGTCGCTCGGTGAGCCCCGTCCTCGAATCCCTCGCGCGCGAGTTCGCCGGACGAGTCAAGCTCGTCAAAGTGAACGTGGACGAGTCTCCGGCCATCGCGCAACGGTTCCAGGCCCGCGGGATCCCGTTGCTACTCGTCCTGAGCGGCGGTGCGGCCGTCAGCGAACACGTCGGCGCCGCACCGGAACAAGTGTTGCGGCCCTGGCTCGAAAAGGCGCTCGAAGTCGCTTCGACGCGCCGCGCCGCGCAACCGAGCTGACCTCCTGACGCGGTGCGACGGCGGCCGGTCATGACGTCCTGCCAACGCTTCGACTCCTTGACTCAATAAGCCTCATGCGCAAGGTTGCGTTGGACGCCCCCCGGGGGGACCGCCACCGAGCGCCAGCCGCGAGCAAGGGAGCCCAGCGTGAAGCCGCTTCGTCTTCTGATCGTCACCGTGGTCGTATCGGCCGCTGCGACAGTGCCATTCGGATCCGGCATCGCGGGCGGCGCCGCGGGTGCCGCCGCGGGTGCCGCCGTATCGAGCGAGCCGTTGTGGGTGAAGCACGTCCGCAACTTCCAGGGCGGGATCTCAAACGGTGTCCGGGCGTCGCTGGATGCCGCGGTGCAGCAGGCGCAGGGACGGCACCTCGCAACCGTCCCGTCGGGTAGTGCCAGCTCCGCGGCCGCGCCCTCGGCGAGCGCCGTGGCGATCCGCAACGTACAGACGAATGACGACTCGTATCCGCCACTGCCGCAGAACGAGGAGAGCGTCGCTGCGAGCATCGACCGTCCGCTCGTTGCGGTCGCGGGTGCGAACGACTACGTGAGCGGCGGCACCGTCGTCATGCGCACGGTCGACGGTGGTCAGCACTGGCAGAGCACTCGCGTCGTGCCCGTGTTCCGGCCGACGGGCGACACGTGTCAGGGCGGCGATCCCGCCGTCGCGTACAGCCGTCGCGAAAAAGCGTTCTATCTCGCGCAACTCTGCTTCTTCCGTAGCTCGGCGCCGTCCGAGGTGCAGATCTACAAGTCGCTCGACAATGGCGCGACGTGGACGCCCGGCCGGCTCGCGTCTGTCGCGGCGTCGAACTACTCGCCGTCGACGGGCACGGTGAACGACACGCTGTTCAACGACAAGGATTACATCGCGATCGACAACACGCCGACGAGCCCGCACTACGGCAGGCTGTACGTCACGTACACCCGATTCCACCTGGACGCAACCGGGGCGTCCGATACGTGTCCGATCAAGTTGGCGTACTCCGACTCGATCCCGAGCACCGACCCGTCGCTCGCCACTTGGCAGCACAGCGATGTCAACCCTGATCGACGCGCGTCGCACGGGCTCGGCGAATCGGCGAACCAGTTCTCTGTCCCCGTGATCGGGCCGCATGGCGCGGTCGACATCGGGTACGTCCTCGAGGAATGCAACTCGTCGCTCGACCACGGCCTGCGCTTCCAGCGGTCGACGGACGGCGGTGTGACGTTCCTCGCCACGCCGGTACAGGTGAACAAGGGGACTTCGTGGGTCGACAGCCCGGACGCAGCCGACCTGCTCCCCGGTACGGCGTTCCGCGCCCCGAACACCATCGCACTGGCGATGAGTCCGACCACCGGAACGCTGGCGTTCATCTACACGAACTACGCGCGGGGTCGCGGCAACGGCGACATCGAGGTGAGCCTTTCGCGCAACAACGGGTTCGGTTGGTCGAATCCGGTGCCGGTGAGCGTGAATCCGAACGGAACGCTCGCGGCGAACAATCAGTTCTTCCCGTGGATAGCCGTCGACGGGCACGGCAAGTTCCAGGCGATCTGGCTCGACCGTCGCGCCGATCCGAACAATCACAACATCACGACGTTCCAGGCCACCTCGACCGATGACGGGCGCACGTGGCTCAACTTCCGCATCGGTGCCGGGCTCTGGAATCCGGACCAGGGCTTCTTCAAGTCGGGTGCGTTCATCGGCGACTACAGCGGTCTGGCTGCGAACACGACGGCCGTCTATCCATCGTGGACCGACGGCTCGGCCAACGCCGTCAATCAGACGGGCATCGGAGAGACCGACATCTTCACCAACGTCGAGTTGTCTCCGTGAGACGTCTGACAGGAGACCCGGCAACTCGCTCGCGCGGCGGCGGTATGACCGGTCCGGCGAGCCACCGCGCGAGGTTGCCCACGTACTCCATGTAGCCCGCGCGCCGGGCCATGATCGGCACGTTCGCGTGTCGCGGCGCGAGATCACGTACACGCGTGGATCTCGATTGTCTCTACGAAGCGGCTTCTACGAGCTCCGCGGCCGCGAACCGTGCCCCCTCGGCCGGCGAGCTGTCGCCGACGGCGAGCGACCCGGCGAACACCCCGGTCACCAAGGCGTGCAGAGCGATGCCGAGCTCGTGCGGTGTGCGCAGACCGGCCGATACGGCGAGACCCTGGAGATAGGAGCGAACGTCGCCACAAAAGTCGGCGACGACCTCGCGGGCGGGACCGTCGCTACTTCGAAGCTCTGCCGCCGTATTGAGATAGGGGCACCCGCGGAAGTCGTTGCTTTCCACCATGTCGCGCAGGACATCGAAGAACGCGAGCAGCAACACCTTGGGATCATCGGAGCGCTGTTCGATCTCGGCGATGACGTGTTCCAGCCAGCGCGTGTTCTCCGACGACAACCAGATGACGATGAGGTCGTCCTTGGATCGGAAGTGGTAGTAGAAGCTCGCTTTGGCGACGCGCGCCGAAGCGATGATCGTGTCGACTCCGACTGCGTGTACTCCATTGCGGTAGAAGAGATCGCTCGCGGCCGCCAAGATGCGTTGCCGCGGTCCTGACTCCGAGGACTCCGAGGAAGCGGTCGGTTCGGAGGCGGGGGCGTCTTTTCCAGATTCGCCACCGCTCCTGGATTGCACGACGTCAGACTATGCAGGCTTACGCGTCGGCACTCATCCCTCGTCCCACGAATCGCCGAGAATTCCGCGAAGCAGCGCGGGTTCCTTGCTCCAGATCTCGTACTTGGCCTGGAGCTCGCGCAATCACCGCGCAACGTTCAAGGTGAGTGGTGCCCGAGCGCGTTCGGATGCACGCATCGCCGCGTCGATGAGATCGCGCTTCACCGCACGGTGAACACAATGCAAAGTGCGTCGTCGGCGGGCGGGATGACAATGCGGCGCCGGGTGACGAGTGCGTCGACTCGCGTGTGCACTCGCGCGCGTGTTGTAGCGCCGGCGGTCCACACAGGAGAGACGGACCGATCTGTCCGCGTTGCATCGTCGACCGATATCCCTCGATTGGCACTCAATCTCATGGCGCGCGCGAGCGGACGCTCACAATCGCGTGAACGCGTGATGGAGGAATACCGACTTCGGCCCATCGTGCATTGAGAAACAATCACGAGCAAAGGCGGTGAAAGATGGTGATGAACAGCGAGATCACGCGCGAGGTCGGTCGGACCCAGCTGCCAATAGCAGGTACATGGTTCATCGATCCCGTTCATTCGCGAGTGGAATTCACCGCTCGACACATGATGGTCTCGAAGGTGCGCGGTCGATTCCGCGACATGTCGGGGGTCGTCTACATCGACGAGGTTCCCGAGCGTTCCGCAGTCGAAGCCACGATCGACGCCGCGAGTATCGACACGGGCGACGCACAGCGCGACGACCACTTGCGATCCGCGGACTTCCTCGACGTCGAGCGATATCCGGTCCTGCGTTTCGTGTCGGTGTCGTTGAGCCGGATTCCCCTGACCGAGGACGGCGATTCCGACCGCTGGCAACTCGACGGTGAGCTGACACTCAAGGACATGACCCGGCCGGTATCGCTCGAGGTCGAGCTCGGCGGTGTGGTCAACGACCCCTGGGGCAACGTGCGCGCTGGATTTCAGGCCTGGACGGAAATCAACCGCGAGGATTTCGGTATCACCTGGAACCAGGCCCTGGAGGCCGGTGGCTTCCTGGTCGGCAAATGGCTGAAGGTCGACATCGAGGTCGAGGCTGTCCGTCAGTCCGACTCCGACGAGTAGGCCGAACTCGTGGCCGGGCTCGTCGGAGCGGACCGAGAGGCGCATCGCGGGGATGCGCCGGCCACCGGAACCCAGACCGCGGGGGGGACGCGGGCTGGGTTCCCGTGGCGTACGTGAGGCGGGCGATCGAGGCCGCAGCGCTCACGGTGATGTAGTTGTGCACGCAGTTTGCGCACGACCGACGACCGATCACATCCCGTGATCGCGTGGACTTGCCCGATCAGCTACCCGACGATCTCGTCATGCGAGCGCTCGTCGTCGTTCAGCTTCCGAGAGCGTTCATCGTCTGCAACGCGCGCGTCGCGAGCTGCAGGTTGAAACGCGTGTCGGGATCGGCGAGGTCCAGGCCGGAGATCGCGCGGATGCGTTGGAGCCGGTACTTCACGGTGTTGCGATGCGTCGAGAGTGCGTGCGCGGTCGCCTCGTAGTTTCCGCCCTGCTCGAGATACTGGCTCAAGGTCTCGACCAGCGGCGCGCCGTGCGCATCGTCGTATTCGCGCAGCGCGCCGAGCCAGAGATCGACGAAGCGTTCGATGCCCGAGAGCTCCTCGGACTCGGCGAGGATGCGAATCACGCCGAGCGCGTCGAACTCGGTTGATTGGGTCTCGCGCCCGGCCGCGCTCTGCACCTTCAGCGCCAGGCGCGCCTCGCGGTACGAGCGCGGGAAATCGCGGAGACGGCTGCAACGGCCGCCCACGCCGATCCGGCATCGTCCGCCGCCGAGCGCGCGGTCGACCTCTTGGCGCATCCGATCCCAATCGCCGTCGGCATCGGAGATCACGACGACCGAGTTGGCGCGTGCGACGAGCAGGCTGCCGACCCCGAGGTCGAGCGCCGCCCGGCGCACCGCGTGGAAGAAGCCCTCCGTCTCGCGATCGTCTTCGATCGTCACGACGACTACGCGATGGGATCGCAGAAGGTCGTAGCCCAGACCTTGGGCCCGGGCGAGCGTCCGCTCCTCGTCTGCACTCGAGAGAAGCTCGTCGACAAGGTCTCGTCCCAGGCGCAACTCGGTCTCCGCGACGGCCCGCAGCCGTGCGAGCTCCATCGCGAGGACGGTCGCGCCGTGCTCGAGCGCCGTCCATTGGCGTTCGCCCGCGGTACCGGACGGATCGACGAGCGCGAGGACACCCAGGAGGTCGTCCTGGGGACTCGCAATCACCAGTAGGTGATCGCCTTCACGAATCGGTGTGCCGGCCTTCATGGCGCGGCGCAACATCGCGCTCCGGACGCGCGGTAGATCCTTGGGATACGGGTCGGGCGGGGGATTGGGGCCGGCCCACGCCCGGAGGTTGCCGTGCCGGTCCTCGATCGTCACCGGATACGACGTGAGGTCATGGACGGCTTGCGCGATAGCGGATTGGTCGCCGCCCGCGGCAGCGACGTCGGTCAGACGAGCGTGAATCGCAGTGCTGAGCTCGAGTGCACCCAACGTCTCGGCGAGTGCCATGTTGGTGCTGCGCAGCTCGGAGGTGGCGGTCCGTTCGCGTTCGTGGAGGCGCGCATTGGCGAGCGCGATCCCGGTCTGTTGCGCGAGCAAGCGCAGCAGGAGCTGATCGGTAGACGACGGCTCTTCGTCGGCGGCCACGACCGCGTAGCCGAAGATCCCGCCGAAGCTCCGGAGCGGGAGCGCGTATGCCCACGCGGTCGGACCCGGGTCGATCGGGCCGCCGGAGCTGTCGAGCCCGGCGATCTGCTCGGCGGGATCGGGGACGCCGAGCGGCGCGGGACCGCACGGTTGCCACCCCGACTCACCTTCGTGGATACCTACCAGCCGGCAGCGCGCGATCGACGGAACCGAGGAGGCGAGCAATGCGACGATCTCACGTTCGTCGCCGCGCTCGGTCATGAGCATCAAGAGCGCGAGCATGCCCCGCAGGCTCGAGAGCTCGTCACGCGCCCCGATGTCCGAAGCGTTTCGGGACGCGAGCGGCGCAGCGCTCACGTTCGTGCGAGTCGGAACTCGTCCGGAGTGAGGTAGTGCGGGTTGTCGATCACCATCCCGCCGAGCAGCAGCCGTGGATGCGTCCGCATGAGATCGACCATCATGCCGCCGCCGAAGCGAGCGAGGTCGTAGAGACACAGCACGACCTGATCGTGCTCGGGGACGAATCGATTGAGCTCGGATTCGTACTCGATGAACTGCTCCGAACCGGGCGGATCTTGGAACAGCCACGTCGTCTCGCCCGCAAGTCGGGTGCGCTCGTAGCCGGCCTTGCTCGCATTCTCGATCGAGTCGGAGATGAAGGCGATCATGTCGCGCGTCGAGAACGCACCGCTGCGGAGATAGGTCTCCGTCGCGTGAAGCACTTCGACGGGTTGTGCTGCGGCAGAGTTGTGGCTATTCGTGGTTTGCGGCAGGTCGGCCTCGAGCTGCTCGAGAACGACTGACGGCTCGGTCGCGTCGACGATGCACATGCACTTTTCGCCGCTGCGCAAGCCGGCGCGCAGGAACGGCAGCAACACCGCGTCGCGCTCTTCGACTCCGAAGAAGAAGGCGCAGATGTGGTCGCCGGGATTCACGGTGACTCCCGGCAGGCCGAGGTCGACGCGGTCAGCATCTGCCACAGTGCCTTCTTTCGGGTCGTCCTCTGCGAGTGCACGCCGGAGAAGGGCCCGCGTGTCTGAGAGGAGTGACGACTCGTCGCCGGTGGGTTGTCGCCGTCGTCGGGAGAAACCGGTGTTTTCCAGTTGCAACTATCCTAGATCGCGCCTACCCATGTGTCCGATGCGCCAACCCTCGGCAAGCGTGCGTCGTGGCCGTCGAAGTCAAGTTGCTCTTCGCGTTTCGTCCCGACGGGACATGGAAACCGCGTATCCCGCACTCGCACACTGTCGCTGTGACGATGACCTCTCGCAACGAAGTCAGGCCCCGCCGCAAGTCGACGCCGCATGGCGACCGGAGCCGTCTCGTGCCGAAGGGACCAGACGGAGCCGTCGGTGTCACGCCGGTTTCCGATGCGATCTCGCCGGAAGCGACCCGAGTGCTGTCGGCGGCCGTGGTCCTGGGCTTGCAGTTCGCCCTCGACGAGGTCGGCGAGATCTTGTGCGAACAACCGGGGAGCTTGCTCCGGCCGATGCAGGAGATCATGGCGCGAGGCTTCGTGACCGCCGACGGCGCGAAGTTCGCTTTCCGCGACGAGGCGACACACGGCGCGCTGTACGAGAGCACGCCCGAGCCGGTGCGCCTCGCGCTCCACCGCCAGATCGGGACACGACTGCTCGCACGCGGTGGTCCCGTCGCGCCGGCCGCGCATCACCTGGCGCATGCGGCATGGCCGGGCGACGCCCGGGTCCTCGCCGTTCTCGACCGGGCGACGCGGGAAGTGCTCGAGTCGTCGCCCGGCGTGGCGGCGTACTTCGCGGGACGCGCTCTCGACCTGACGGCGCGTGACAGCGACGACCGCTTCGCGCGCGGGATCGTCGCCGTCGAGACTCTCGTAGCCGCGGATCGGCGGGAAGACGCGGTGACGCTCGCGCGCGCGCTCATCCACGAGGATCCTCCGGTTCGTTTCGCGTGCGACCTGCACCTGAAGTTGGCGTCGATACTGGTGCTGTCCGGCGATGCCACGGCCGCGGTCTCCGAGGTCGACGCCGTGGTTCGGGAACCGGATCTGGCCGTCAACGTCTACGCCGCCGCCGAGTCGACACGATTGCTCGCGCGGTTGGCAGCAGGAGATTTCGCGCAGGCGCGCCACTCGGCCGAGGCGACGCTCGCCGGCGAGTACACACACCGCGGCGATGCCGCGCTGGCGAATGCACTCACGGACCTTTCCATGAACGCGTGGAACGCCGGGCACACCGCGGATGCCCTGAGCCTGATGCGCGGTGCCGCGGGACGCGTCGATGCGGACGCGTACCGGGGTCAATGCGCGTTCGTGCGTCTGCAACTTGCACGCATGCGAATGGCGACCGGCGATGGAGCGGGTGCCGATGTCCTGGCGACCGACGACGAGGACGCATTGGACGACCCCGCGTGGAGCATCGCGCTGGCCGGGCTCCGCGCGCGTACGCACCTCTCCTGTGGCAGCATCCAGGATGCGATCGGCGAAAACGATCGTGCCCTGGCATTGGCGGACGAACTCGGAACCGGGTTCCTCGCGGCGGTCGTGCGTTCGACGTCGGCGATGATCGCGCTCCTTCGCGACGATTCGGGGGCCGCGGGTACACAGTTCGCTGCGTGCGCCAACGACTTGGGAAACGTCCCGGCCCATCCCATCGAGAACCATGTCTCGTGGATCCGCGCTCGGGTCCTCGAAGCGACGTTCGGCCGGCAACGCGCGTTCGAGGCCTTGGAGCCGATGTACGCAAACCTGCCGATGTATCTCCCGACCCTGCTCGAGGAGCCGGGAGCGGCCGCGTGGCTGGTTCGCCTCGCGCTGGCACAGGGAGACCGTCGACGCGCCCAATCGGTTGTTGCCGCGGCCGAGAAGCTTGCGGCCGACAATCGGCCGTACGCGTGCATCAGCGCGATTGCGCTGCACGCGCGCGGACTTCTCGACCGTGACGTCGGCGCGCTGCAACAGGCCGCATCCCTGCACTACCAACCATGGGCGCGCGCCTCGGCCGCCGAGGACGCGGGCGTTGCGCTGGCCGAGCTCGGCCGCGGCGACGAGTCGCGCAGCCACTTCGCGTTCGCGGTCTCCGAGTACCTATCGGCCGGATCCGAGCGCGACGCGAGCCGCGTCCGCGCCCGGATCCGAACCGCCCGCACCGAACGTCGTACTCGTATCGAGCGGCCGCTGGAAGGTTGGGAGAGTCTGACCGACGGTGAGCGACGGGTCGTCGCACTCGTCGCCGAAGGACTCACCAACCGCCAGGCCGCCGAGCGCGCATTCCTCTCGCGTCATACGGTCGACTCGCACCTGCGGCAGGCTTATCGCAAGCTCAACATCTCCTCGCGCGTCGCGCTGGTGCGCCTTGCTATGGAGCACGAACCCTCGACGTGAGAGTTCGCGACCGGGTCGTCCGCGTACGTAGCTCCGCGCGCAGACGAGATCGCCGTCACTGCTTGGTGACGGCGATCTTCTTGGGCTCGGGGTTCGCCGCGGCGGCGGGGATCCTGATCTCGAGAATGCCGTCCTTGTACGACGCCTTGATGTCGTCTTCGTCGACGCCGCGGGGGAGGACGATGCTGCGGACGAAGGTTCCGTAGCGGAATTCGGAGCGGAAACCGTCCTTCTCGCGCTGCTCGTCTCGCTCCTCGCGCCGGGCCGTGATCCGCAACACACCGTCGTTGATCGTGAGCTCTACGTCACGCTCGGGATCGATGCCGGGTAGCTCCGAACGGATCACGAACTCGTTGCCGTCGCGGAATTCCTCGACTCTGAGCCAGCCGCCGTTTTCGAGGTCGTTCTCGAACATCCGACGCCAGATCTCCGGCACGTCGAGGCCGAACCGTTCTTTTCGCATGAGCGTCATTGCCTACTCCTCCTGACGGGTTACTTCCTCTGATCCCGCGACCTTGCGCCGGCTCGAACCGCTCGGCATCACGCGCTCGCGTATCGGATTTCGCCGCGGAACCCACGCGACCTCGGGATGTGCCCCGCCTCGGAAAATGCGACGGTCTGCTGAGACCACCGGGAGGAGCACCATGGCAAAAGCAGTCGGCATCGACCTCGGCACCACCAACTCCGTGATCGCGGCGGTGGAGGGCGGCCAATCTCAGGTGATCCCGAACGCGGAAGGCGCGCGGACGACACCTTCGGTGGTTGCATTCACGGATCAGGGCGACCGGCTCGTCGGACAGCTGGCGCGGCGGCAGGCGATCCTCAACCCGAAGGGGACCATCTCCTCGGTCAAGCGATTCATCGGCCGGCGCTTCGACGAAGTGCAGAGCGAGATCAACACCGTCGCCTACGACGTCGTCGCGGGCGACGACGGCATGGTGCGCATCGTCGTCAACGGGAAGCAATACACCCCCGAGGAGATCTCCGCGCTCATCTTGCGCAAGCTGGCCGAGGACGCAGCGAAGTTCCTCGGCGAACGCGTGAACGAGGCCGTCATTACGGTGCCCGCGTACTTCAACGACGCCCAGCGACAAGCCACGAAGGATGCCGGGCGCATTGCGGGCCTCGAGGTGCTGCGCATCATCAACGAGCCGACCGCGGCGGCACTCGCGTACGGCCTCGACAAGAAGGCCAGTGAGACGGTGTTGGTCTTCGACCTCGGCGGCGGCACCTTCGACGTCAGCATCCTTGATGTCGGCGACGGCGTCGTCGAAGTGCGCGCCACTTCGGGTGACACGCACCTCGGCGGCGACGACTTCGACCGACGACTGGTCGACTACCTCGCGGACGAGTTCCAAAAGGAGAACGGGATCGATCTGCGCAAGGACCCGCAGGCATTGCAGCGGCTCTTCGAGGCTGCGGAGCGGGCCAAGATCGAGCTCTCGTCCGTCACCCAGACCCAGGTAAGCCTGCCCTTCATCACCGCGGACGCGAGCGGACCCCGCCACCTCACCACGACCGTCAACCGGGCGACGTTCGAGCAGCTGACCGCCGATCTCGTCGAGCGCTGCCTCGGCCCGGTTCGCCAGGCGATGTCGGACGCCAAGGTGACCGAAGCCGACATCGACGAGGTCATCCTCGTCGGCGGTTCGACGCGCATCCCGGCCGTCCAACAACTCGTGCGCCGGCTCACGGGCGGCAAAGAGCCGAACATGACCGTGAATCCCGACGAGGTCGTCGCGATCGGGGCTGCGATCCAGGCCGCGATCCTCAAGGGCGAGGTCAAAGACGTTCTGCTGCTCGACGTCACGCCGCTCTCGCTGGGCGTCGAGACCCAGGGCGGAGTCATGACGAAGATCATCGAACGCAACACGACGATCCCCGCGCGTCGCACCGAGATCTTCAGTACCGCAGAGGACAATCAGTCGGCGGTGGACATCGTCGTGCTACAAGGCGAGCGTGAGCTCGCGGCCGACAACCGGGTGCTGGGCCGCTTCCGGCTCGAGGGCATACGGCCGGCACCACGGGGCGTGCCTCAGATCGAGGTCACCTTCGATATCGATGCGAACGGGATCCTCAATGTGTCGGCGCGCGATACGGCGACGGGCGCGGAGCAGAAGATCACGATCACCCAGACGTCGAACCTCGATCCGGACGAGATCGAACGCATGATCAAGGATGCCGAGGCACACCGGGCCGAGGACGCCCGTATCCGCGAGCTGGTGGATGCGCGCAACGAGCTCGACAGCGTCGCGCATCACGTCGAGCGGCGGTTGCAGGAGCTGGGCGACGGAGTCGCCGCGCACGACCGGGCCCGGGCCGAGATGTTGGTCAACGACGCGCGCGAGGCCGTACAAGACCAGTCGGTGCCGCTCGATCGCTTGCGTTCGCTCTCGTCGGAGCTGCAACAGATGCTGCAAGCGCTGAGCATGTCGCAGCCCTCCGACAATGCGGCGCAGAACGGCTCGGGCGCGGCGCCGGCCGACGACGATGTCATCGACGCCGACTTCACGGTCAGCTGAGCATCATGAGTGACGCGAAGGCGCCCCCGGAGACCGACGAGCCGCGCGTCGACTCGTCGACTCCGGACGAACCGGATCCGCTCCTGCTGCGCGCGCTTGCCGATCTCGACAACGTGCGGAAGCGCTACGAGCGTCGTCTCGCAACCGCGGCCGAAGAGGAACGGCTGCGTGTGCTGTCGCTGTGGCTTCCGGTGGTGGATGACCTCGAGCGTGCGTTGCAGCACTCCGAGGGCGATCCGGCGCGCGTGATCGAGGGCGTCCGGGCGGTGTACGACCACGCGGTCGCGCTCCTCGCCGGCCTCGGGCTCGAACGGTTCGACGACGTGGGTCGGAAGTTCGATCCGGAGCGCCACGATGCCGTCGGTGTCGTCAACGCCGACGCGCCGGCGGGCACCGTCGTGGCAACCGCGCAGGCGGGATACGAGAACCACGGCGCAACGGTCCGTCCTGCACGCGTCGTGGTCGCGCAGTCGACGCAACCGGGGACGCCGGACGCACAAAAGCCGGGCTGATGGCCCCGCGCGACTTCTACGAGGTGCTGGGTGTCGCACGCGGCGCGCAACCCGACGAGATCCAGCGCGCCTACCGGAAGCTCGCGCGGACCTACCACCCGGACGTCAACAAGGATCCGGCGGCGGAGGAACGCTTCAAGGAGGTTTCGGAGGCCTACGACGTCCTGTCGGACCCCGAAACCCGCAAGCGATACGACGCCTTCGGAGCCGACTTCCGGCGCGTGCCCGAGGACGCGGATCCGGACGCCTGGGGGCGGCCGCCCCCGAGAGGATCGCGCGCGGGACGAGGCGGACCGGGCGCACCCGGTCCCGGGGGACCCGGGGGCGCGTCGGGCACGTTCTACACATCCGACTTCGGAGACCTCGACATCGACATCGGCGATCTGTTCGGGGACCTCTTCAGCTCGCGCACGCGCGGGCGGTCGTCGTCGGTGACCGGCGCCGACCAGGAAGTGGAGATCACGCTCTCCCTCGACGACGCTTACCGCGGCGGCAAGCGCAAGATCACGTTGAGTGGGCCGGGGGGTCCGCGAACGTTCGACGTGAACGTGCCGGCAGGTGTCACGGACGGGCAGCGCATCCGGCTCGGCGGCCAGGGCGGACGCGGGACGGGCGGCGCGGCGCCCGGCGACCTCTACCTCGTCGTCCGCATCGCACCCGACAAGCACTTTCGGGTCGAAGGCCGCGACATCTACGTGGACCTGCCCCTCACTCCGTGGGAGGCCGCGCTCGGTGCGACGGTGGCGGTGGACACGCCGGGCGGCGAGGCGAAGTTGCGCGTGCGCCCCGGAACCTCCTCCGGAAAGCGTCTGCGTCTGCGCGGGCGGGGACTCCCCAACCCGCGCGGTCGCGCGGGCGACGTCTACGCCGAGGTCCGCATCGTCGTTCCGCCGAAGTTGAGCGCCGACGAACGACGGCTGTTCGAGGAACTCGCGGCAACCTCGACATTCGATCCGAGGAGTCACGAATGACCGACGTGCTGGTGCGCCGGAGTTCACTCGATCTCGAGACGTTCTCGCGCGCGGCCGGGTTGCATCCCGACCTCGTACGAAGACTCGTCACGCTCGGACTGCTCGACGCGACACCCGGTCCGGATGCCGATCTGTCGTTCGCTCGAGATCAGCTCGCGGCCGTAGCGCGTATCCGGCGGCTGCGCGAGAGCCTCGCCCTGAACTACGCGGCGATCGGCCTCGTGGCCGCGCTCCTGGACCGAGTCGCCGAACTGGAGCGACTCGGGAGACGGACACCTGCGACGGAAGGTCGACAATGGATCTGAACCGCCTCACCCAGAAATCGCAAGAAGCGCTGCACGACGCGCAGACCAAGGCGCTGCGATTCGGTCACGCGGAGGTGGACGGCGAGCACCTGATGCTCGCTCTGCTCGATCAGCCGCAAGGGCTCGTCCCGCGGTTGCTCGCGAGCGCCGGCGCCGATCCCGAGCGGTTGCGCGCCGACCTGGAGAGCGACTTGGCGCGACGACCGCGGAGCACGGGTCCCGGCGTCGCGCCGGACAACATCCGGGTCACCCAGCGCGCGTCGCGGCTGCTCGATGCCGCGCAAGCCGTGGCGACCCGCATGAAGGACGAATACGTCTCGGTCGAACACCTCGTGATCGCGCTGCTCGACGAGGGAACGAAGACGGAAGCGGGCCGCCGCCTCCACGAACAGGGGCTCACTCGCGAAGGTTTTCTCGAGGCGCTGACCAGCATCCGGGGCAACCAGCGGGTGACCTCCGCGATGCCGGAGGGGGCCTACGAAGCGCTGGAGAAGTACGGACGTGACCTGGTGGACGACGCCCGTTCCGGCCGGCTCGACCCTGTGATCGGACGTGATACCGAGATCCGTCGCACCATCCAGATCCTGTCGCGCAAGACGAAGAACAACCCGGTGCTCATCGGCGATCCGGGTGTCGGCAAGACCGCCATCGTCGAGGGGTTGGCTCAGAGAATTGCGCGCGGCGACGTTCCCGAGGGGCTGCGCGACCGGACCGTCTTCGCGCTCGACATGGGGTCGCTCATCGCCGGCGCGAAGTATCGGGGCGAGTACGAGGAGCGCCTGAAGGCTGTGTTGAGCGAGGTGCGCGGTGCGGAGGGCCGAATCCTGTTGTTCGTCGACGAGCTCCACACCGTGGTCGGGGCCGGTGCCGCCGAAGGCGCGATGGACGCTGGCAACATGCTGAAGCCGATGCTTGCCCGCGGTGAGCTGCACATGATCGGCGCGACCACGGTCGACGAGTACCGCAAGCACATCGAGAGGGACGCGGCGTTGGAACGCCGCTTCCAGCCCGTGCTGATCGACGAGCCGAGCGTCGAGGACACGATCTCGATCCTCCGCGGGTTGCGCGAACGGCTCGAGGTCTTCCATGGCGTGAAGATCCAGGACCGCGCCCTCGTCGGCGCCGTCGTGCTCAGCCACCGGTACATCACCGATCGCTTCCTTCCCGACAAGGCCATCGACCTCGTCGACGAAGCGTGCGCGATGCTCCGTACCGAGATGGACTCGATGCCCGCCGAGCTCGACGAGTTGACACGACGGGTCATGCGACTCGAGATCGAGGAGGCGGCGCTCGCCAAGGAGACGGACAAGGCGAGCATCACGCGCCTCGAGGAGCTCCGCAAGGAATTGGCCGATGCGCGCGCCGAGGCCGACGCGATGCGCGCGCAGTGGGAAGCGGAACGGCAGGCGTTGCGCAAGGTGCAGGAGCTGCGCGAGGAGCTCGAGCGCGTTCGCGGCGAGGCCGAACGAGCCGAGCGCGAATACGACTTGACCCGCGCCGCGCAGCTGCGGCACGGAGACATCCCCGAGCTGGAGCGCCGCTTGCAGGCCGAGGAGGAGCAACTCGCCGCCAAGCAGCGGGGTGGAGCACTCCTGCGCGAGGTCGTGGACGAGGACGAGATCGCGCTCATCGTGTCGCGGTGGACGGGGATCCCGGTGAGCCGGCTCGAAGAATCGGAGCGCGAAAAGCTCCTGAAGCTGGACGAGGTCCTTCACGAACGCGTGATCGGCCAGGACGAAGCGGTTCGGCTGGTCGCCGATGCGATCATCCGTGCTCGTTCCGGCATCAAGGACCCTCGTCGGCCGATCGGCTCGTTCGTGTTCCTCGGCCCCACCGGAGTCGGCAAGACCGAGCTGGCGCGCACGCTGGCCGCCGCGCTGTTCGACACCGAGGACAACATCGTCCGCCTCGACATGAGCGAGTACCAGGAACGGCACACCGTGAGCCGGTTGGTCGGCGCGCCCCCGGGCTACGTCGGCTACGACGAAGGCGGTCAGCTCACCGAAGCGGTACGCCGCAAACCGTTCTCGGTCGTGCTCTTCGACGAGATCGAAAAGGCACACTCCGACGTCTTCAACGCGCTCCTGCAAGTGCTCGACGACGGCCGGTTGACCGACGCCCAGGGCCGAACGGTGAACTTCCGGAACACCGTCGTCATCATGACGTCGAACATCGGCTCCGAGTATCTCATCGAGGGCGTCACCCCGAGCGGCGAGATCAAGCCGGAAGCGCGAACGATGGTGATGAGCGAGCTCCGCCGGCATTTCCGGCCGGAGTTCCTCAACCGGGTCGACGACATCGTCTTGTTCAAGCCGTTGACGCAGGGTGAGATCGAACAGATCGTCGATCTCATGTTCGACGAGCTGCGCGCCCGTCTCGCCGAACGACGGATGAACATCGAGGTCACCAAGGAGGCTCGTCGTCTCATCGCCCGAGCAGGATTCGATCCCGTCTACGGGGCCCGACCTCTCCGCCGGTTCATCGCACACGACGTGGAGACGCGCATCGGGCGGACGCTGCTGTCGGGTGAAATCGTCGACGGCGCAACCATCCGCGTCGAAGTCCGGGACGGCGAGCTCGTCGTGAGCTACGAGAACCCGGACGAAGCCGAAACGGAGTAACCCGCGAACCGGTCGCGCGCGGCGCGGCATCAACTTGAAACGGAGCCAACATGCTCACTCAGTTCCTCCTCGACTGGCGGTTCACAATGTTGCGGGCTCTCGCAGCGCTGGCGTTCGGTGTGCTGACGCTCGTCTGGCCCGGGCTCACGCTGCTCGTGCTCGTGACCCTGTTCGGTGCGTACGTGCTCGTAGACGGCGTGTTCACGCTCGTCGACGTGGTACGGGGTGATCCGGCGACCCGTGCACACAGGGGTTGGGCCATCGTCGAAGGCATCGCCGGGATTGCGGCCGGCGTCATCACCTTCGCGTGGCCGTCCATCACAGCGCTCGCCCTCCTCTTTCTCATCGCGGTCTGGGCAGTGGTCGTCGGAGCAGTGCGGCTCTGGATCGCGATCGAGGCGCGCGGCGTCGTTCCCCACGCGTGGCTCTTCGGTCTCCTCGGCGTGCTGTCGATCCTGTTCGGCGTCCTCCTGCTGATCACGCCCGGACCGGGGGCGCTGGTCATCACCTGGCTGATCGGTTGGTACGCGGTCCTGTTCGCGGCACTGCTCTTCGTCGTCGGCTGGCAGCAGCGCGAGATCGAGCACGGGATCCGCTCGCCCGACAGAGGCTCCATGCGGTCGGTTCAAGCATGAAACGCGAGTTCGCGCCTGTGGCGGGCGCGCAGCCCCAGCGCATTCGCACGATCCTCGTCGGGCTCGACGGCTCGACTTTCTCGGAGCGTGCGCTCGAGGCGGCCGTGCCCCTCGCCGCCATGATGGGAGCACGACTCTTCCTGCTCAGCGCGGTCGCGCGCGAAGAGGAGAGCGATGAACGCATTCGGAGGCTGGCGGAGCTGCGGCCGCGCGATATCCCGACAGAGATCGACGTGCTTCCGGATCCGGATCCCGCCGACGCGATCGACAGTGTGATTCGTGATCTGGGTGATGCCGTTGCGTGCGTCGCGAGCCACGGCCGAGGTCGCAGTGCGGCACTTCTCGGATCGGTGGCCAACGAGGTCGTTGGTCGTCGCCGGGAGCCAACGATCGTCGTGGGACCGAGCTTCGAGCGGGAGCGACTCGGTCGGCGAGTAGTGGCCTGCGTCGACGAGAACCCTCGGTCGACCCAGGTGCTTCCGGTCGCGTCGCAGTGGTCGGAGCTGCTCGGCGGCATCTTCACCGTCATGACCGTGGCCGAGCCGGTTCCGCCGCCGCTGACTGCCGGACCAGTTCGTCGCAAATTCGGACCCGACGACGATGTCGACTGGTATCTCGAACGGGTCGCGCGGCCCCTGCGTGAGCAGGGTCAGGAGGTCGAAACAAAGGCTGTCTACGACCCGATCAGTCCGGCATCGGGCTTGCGCCGTTACCTCTGGGGCAACCGGGCTGCGCTCGTCGCGCTGAACGCGAGGGTGCGACTGGAGATGCGGCACGAGGTGCTCGCCGGCGTCTCGTCGTCGATGGTGCGCCACAGTCAGGTGCCGGTGCTCATCGTCCCGCGCCCGCCAAGCGAGTGAAGTCGGCAGGATTTACCGACCGAGGACACGACATCGGACGTTGAGGTCACCAGCGACGACGATCGGCTCGTATACGTGTCACGGGTCCTGCGCCTTGCTCTTCTCGACGACCGTGACGCGCGGCTCGGCCGAGTTGCGGAGGTCGTGGCGGGCACAGCGGCTGCTCGGCGCCGTCATGGTCTCGGATGTGATCGGACACCTCATCTCGCACGATCGGACCGATGCATGAAGTCGACGGCCGCCCTCAGCGCCCCGCGCCCGGCCGCAAATCCCTTGGGTCTCCGTTAGTTACGACCCCGAAGCCTTCGCGCGCTTCTCGGAGAGAACCGCCCGGTTCAGGCGACGTACATGGCTCCCTTGATCGTCTTCGCGGAGTATCGCCAGGAGCAACGAGATCGGGCCGAGATCGAGCGCGACCGCGAGATGGCGGCCCGAACCGAGGCGGACACCGACTACCTCGCGCGCGAGCTCGCCGCGATTCGACTTCGTCTCCAACGCCTCGGCGGCATTGACCCGTATGAGCCGGACACGGACGATGTCGACCCGAATGACTACGCGGGCACGTGATGTGCGCGCACCCCGAAGCTGCCCGATCGTGGGTGCGAACGACGCCGTGGGAGGGAGCGATCGTGGTTGTCATACCGTGAAGTTGCATGCTTGCCGCACCCCCGAGTTCTCGTGCGAGCCGAGCCGCGCTGCCGTGTGTACCCGTGGTGCTCGCAGTCGTCGCCGCGATCGTTCGCCTGCCGACCTTTCTGTCATCGCGGACACTGTCCTTCGACGACGGGGTTTACGGCGCGAGCGTCGTCGACATGCGGCGCGGGCTGATCCCGTACCGCGACCTCTTCTCGTCGCAGGGTCCGCTGCATCTTCCGCTGCTCTACGCGGGTGATGTGGTCGGCCTCCACACGATCGACGCGCCGCGCCTCACACCCCTCGTGGCGGGCATCGTCACTGCAATCGCGATCTGGGCCATCGCGCGGCGACTCGGAGCGGCGTCATTTCCCGCGGCAGTCGCCGGACTACTGGTCGCGACGACGGGCACGATGCTGTGGACGACCGGCCAGATCACCGGCGACGGTCCCGCGGCGGCGCTGACCGCGCTCGCCGCGTGGGCGGCGGTCGTATACCGCGACGACCCGCGCTGGTGGCGCGCCGTGCTCGCGGGCGCGCTGGTCGGTGCTGCACTCGCGACCAAACCGATCGCCATCGCCGCGGTCGTTCCGCTCGCGGTGTGGCTCCTCGCGCCGCGGCGCCCGTCACACGTGTTCTCGGCCGCGCTTGCCGTCGTGGGTGTGTGGCTGGCCGCGGCGGCGCCGTTCGGGTTGGCCCGCGTTTGGCGCCAATCGGTCGAGTACCACACGGGCGCGGGTCCGAGCTACGCGCCGCTCGGGCAGTTGGAGAAGTTGCTGAATACGCTGGCGACGCGCGACGCGATCGTCGTGGTCGCCGTCGTGCTCGGGTTGGTCGCCGCGGCGCGCTCCGGTCGCCGAGCGTCGGCAAGTTCCGACGTTCGACTGTTGGGAATCTGGGTCGGGCTGACGACGATCGTGCTCGTGTTCGAAAAGGCCATGTACGCGAATCACGTCGCGACGATCATCCTGCCGCTCGGGCTGCTGGCGGCCGTCCGCCCGCCGCCGCGGCGGTGGCTCGCGATTGCCCTCGTGGTGCTCGTGCCCTGGGAGATCGTCAACCAGCGCGACATCCTGTGGCCGCCTCACATGACCGGCGTCGACGCGCAGGTCGTGGCGCGGCTGCACGAATTACCGCGTGGCGCCGAGGCAATCGCCGACGATCCGGGTCTCGTCTGGCGCGCCGGTCTCGCCACGCCGGCGCAGATGAACGACACCACCGACATGCGCGTGTTCCAGGGTCAGCTCACGACTCGGGTCGTCGCGGACGCGGCCGCGTCCGCGCACACGTGCGCGGTCGTGATCACGCCGGGCGGGTTCGGGGTGCAGCTGGCCGGGCTGCGGTCGGCCATTGCCGCCGTCGGCTACCGCCTGGCGCATGCGTACGGACCCGACCGCGAGCTCTGGCTGCGACCCTGCATCGACTAGCCGGCGTCACGCCTCGGGGTAGTTCGCGAGGATCTCGGTCACGCGGGCTTCGAAGACGGGACGTTCGCCGGGGTGGGTGATGATCCAGAACCGTCGGCTGCGGATGGCATCGAGTACGTGGTCGGCCACCTGCGCCGGCGTCAGGCCCGACGGTCCGGTGAACGAGTCGCGGATGGCCAGCCGAACCGATTCTGCGACCTCGGTTCGGTGCTCGACGCCGAATGCGGACGGGCGCGCGCGTTCGGACTCCATGACGCGGGTGTCGACCGAGCTCGGGCACAGCACGCTCACGCCGATCGGCACTCCGTCGATCGCGAGCTCCTGCGCCAAGGTTTCGGAGATCGAGACGACCGCGACCTTCGTCGCCGAGTAGGGGCCGATGAATGCGACGCCGCTCAGCAGCCCGGCGACCGACGCGGTGTTGACGATGTGTGCCGGCGTCCCCTGATCGCGCATGATCGACACGAAGGTCTGTACGCCGTGGATGACACCCCAGAGATTGACGCCGAACACCCACCGCCAGTCGTCGAGCGTCTGGTCGCGCAGAAGGTTGAAGGTCGAAGCCCCGGCGTTGTTGCACAACACGTCGACGCGGCCGAACCGATCCAGTGTCGTCTTCGCCAGTTGCTCGACCGCGTCCGCGCTCGAGACGTCGACCGTCACCGCCTCGGCGTCGCCGCCGTCGGCGCGGATGCCGCTCGCGACCACCTCGGCCTCGTCGCCGTCGAGGTCGGCAACGACGACCGCCGAACCGGCGTGCGCGAGCGCCTCGGCGACGGCGCGACCGATGCCACTGGCTGCACCGGTCACCACCGCCGCCCGTCCGGCACCGATCACGTCGTGCGGCGACATCGTCATGTTGTTTCCCCCAAGGTTTTGGTGCTCGTTTCCGTGCGCGTCGTGGCACACGCGTGGTCAGCCGCCGTCGAGCGAGATCAGCTCTCCGGTCAGGTACGAGGACGCGTCACTCGCGAGAAAGAGCGCGGTTCCCACGATCTCGTCCGCGTCGGCGATCCGGCCGAGGCTGACGTTCGACGCCATCTCGCTCTGCATCTCCTCGGTCGGAATCGAAGCGTGCAGGCTGTCGGTGTGGAAGGTGCCGCAGACGATCGCGTTCACGCGGATGCCGCGCGGCCCGAACTCGGCTGCCGCCGCCTTGGTGAGCGCGTTCAGCCCGGCCTTCGCGGCCGCGTACACGACCGTGAACGGCGTCGGGTGCAGCGACGCCTTCGAGCTGATGTTGACGATCGACCCGCCCGCGGTCATCTGCGCCGCGGCGAGCGCCGTGAGCCGGAGCGGTCCTTTGAGGTTGACCGCGATCGTCTTGTCGAAGAGATCGGAGGTGACGTCGATCAGCGACGGTGGGACGGGTGCGATGCCCGCGTTGTTGACCAGCACGTCGATCCGCCCGAACTCGGCGACCGTCGCATCGATCAGGGTCGCGCACTGGTCCCAGTCGCGGACATGGCAACTGACCGCGAGCGCCCGCCGGCCCATCGCCCGCACCTCGTCGGCGACGGCTTCACACGGCGCGAGCTTGCGGCTCGCCACCACGACGTCGGCGCCGGCCTCCGCGAATCCCAACGCCATCGCCCGGCCCAGGCCCTTGCTGGCGCCGGTGACGACAACAACCTTGCCGGTCGCGTCCAGGCTCGGGATGCTCACCGACGACTCCTTCGGCGGGGCGCGGACACGGCGTCCCGGCCGATGCCTTCGATCAGGTAGCGGATATGAAGATCGAACAGCGCCTCGGCCTCGTTCGGGCTCACGCCGCCCGGGTCGCCGCCCGGCCGGGTGCGTCTTGGCCCGCGCCGCGGCGGCTCGACGCCGCTCTCGATCGCGCCGAAGCCGACCGTCGCCCACATCAGCAGCCGGCAGGCCTGCACGGCCGCGTCGGCGGCGAATCCGTCGCGTCGCATCGTGTCGACGAGCGGGCGCGAAGCTTCGACGTACGCGTCGCGTCCCGGCCAGAGGAGCAGACGGCTGTCTCGCACCCGGCGCGAGCGAATGCGCAGCTCGCGCGCCCAGCGCGCGGCGTAGGCATCCCACGGTTCGTCCTCGTTCGCCGGTGGGGCAAGATCGGCCAGCAGTCGATCGGCGATGGCGTCGAGCAGTGCTTCCTTGTTGCCGATGCGGCTGTAGAGCGGGACGGGCGAGACACCGAGTCGAGCCGACACGCTGCGCATGCTGACGGCGTCGAGTCCCGACTCCTCGAAGATCTCGACCGCGGCGGTGACGATCTCCTCGGCGTCGAGATCGAGCTCGGAGGGTCGGGTCGCCGCCTTCACGGCACCATCACCAGCTTGCCGATCACCGCGCGGTCGGCCATGCGCTGGAGCGCGGCCGGCAGATCGGCGAACGGGACCTCGGCGCGCACGGCGTTGCGCAATCGTCCCTCGGCGACGAGCTCGTCGAGTTGCGCGTAGATGTTGCCGAGCTCGGCACGCGAGTACCCGCCCGCGAAGACGCCGACGAGCGATGTGTTGGTCACGACGAGGTCGTGCGCGGCGATCTTCGGCCATGTGCCACTGGCGAAGCCGACCGCGAGCAACCGGCCGTGGCGCCGCAGCGCGCGGGCGGCATCTTCGCCGAGCGAACCGCCGACCGGGTCGTACACGAGATCCACGCCGAGCCCGCCGGCCTCGGCACGCAATGCGGCCTCGAGCGGCCCGTCGCGATGGTTGATCGCGATCTCGGCGCCGAGCTCGCGGCAGAACGCGGCCTTCTCCTCGTCACTCACCACCGCGATGACGTGCGCGCCGAGCGCGCGTCCGAGTTGCACCGCGGCGATCCCGCTGCCGCCGGCCGCGCCCAGCACGGCCAGCCAGTCGCCGCCTTCGAGATGCCCGCGATCGACGAGTCCGATCCACGCGGTGAGGTGCGGGATCCAGAAGCCCGCGGCTTGCGCGTCGGTGAGTCCGTGGGGAACGGCAAATGCGGAGTCGGCCGCGACGAGGCACTCTTCGGCGAACGACCCGTGTCCGGTCCAGAACGCGCTGACGCACATGATGCGGTCGCCGATCGCGAGGTCGACTCCTTCGCCGACCGCGGTGACGGTTCCCGTTGCCTCCTGGCCCGGCGTGAACGGGAGCGGGGGAGTGAGCGGGTAGGTGCCGCGGCACATGAACACGTCGGGCAGACCGATGCCGGCGGCGGCCACTCGAATGCGGACCTGGCCCGGTCCGGGCTCGGGCGCCTCGATCTCGACCTCGTGCAGCACCGCGATCGGCTCGCCTGCGCCTTGCACCTGCCATGCGCGCATCAGGCCGCGCCTCCTCGTTCGACGAATTCGCCGGCGCGCTCGAGCAGCAGGTCGACCTGCGATCCGAAGAACTCGTGGATCGGTTTGTCGGAGAGCCCGCGTTGAAACTTGGCGAAGCTGCCTTCCAAAACGATGGCAAGCTTCCAGCGCGCGAACACGTCGTACCAACCGATGGCGGTCGTGTCCCGGCCCGAGCGCGCGGCGTAACGCTCGATGCAGGCGGCGCGGTCGGGAAGATGCTCGAGCGCGAACTTCGGCTCCTTCGTCGTGCCCAACGGCATCGTGCCGTCCGGCCCGGGATGGAAGATAAGAGCCCATGCGAGGTCGATCATCGGATCGCCGATCGAAGCCATCTCCCAGTCGACGACGGCGAGAAGCCGCGGCGGCGCCTCGGGCGCGAAGAGGACGTTGTCGAGCTTGTAGTCGCCGTGGCAGAGCGCGCTCGGCTGATCGGCCGGGCGATGTGCGTCGAGCCACCCGGCGACGTCGCGCGCGGCGGGAAGGTCTCGGCCGCGGTACGAGTCGAGCTGCGACAGCCAACGGGTGAGCTGGCGCGCCAGGTAGTCGTCGGTGTGCGCAAGGTCGCCGAGCCCGCACGCTCGCCAGTCGACCGCGTGGATCGCGACGAGCGCGTCGAAGAGCTCTTCGAGCGCTCGCCCGTGCGTTTCGGGCGCGGCCGCCCACGCGTCGGGCACGGATTGGAGGATGGGGCGCCCGGCGATCCGTTCCATCACATAGAACGGCGCGCCGAACACGTCGTCGGCCGCGCACGCCGCGATCGGGCGCGCAATCGGAACCGGCTCGTCCTTGATGGCATCGAGGATGCGAAACTCCCGGAGCACGTCGTGCGCCGTGGCCGAGCTGGCATGACGCGGTGCGCGCCGCAGCACCCAGCGCGCCGGCCCGCGATCGAGTGCGAACACCTCGCACGAACCGCCACCGGTCATCGCGGTGACCGTGATCGGCACGCGGTCGCCGAGCGCGTCGTCGAGGTATTGCTCCAGCGGCGCGGTGTCGGTGGTCGGTCCGGTATTCATCGGCACGGGTTCATCGGCACGGGTTCAGGCGACGCCCGTGAGCGCGCGCAGCTCGGCCCACTTCGCCTCGGCCGCGGGCCGGCGGCTGGGCAGGTGCTCCGTCGGCCAACCCTCGACGGGGGAGTAGTTCTTCAACAAGGTGCGGGCGAGCACCGATTTGTGCAACTCGTCGGGGCCGTCACCGATCGGACCGAATCGGGTCGACCGGTACCACGACTCGACGGGCAGGTCGCTCGAATAGCCGAGCGCGCCACACACCTGGATCGTCCGGTCGAGCACGCCGAGCACGACCTTGGAGACGTGCGCCTTGATCATCCCGAGGTCGGCCCGGACTGCGGCGGCGCCGTACTTGTCCATCTTCCAGGCGGTTTGGAACGTGAGCAGTCGGGCGGACTGGATCTCCATGTGCGACAGCGCGACATAGTCCTGGACCATCTGGTGCTGGGCGAGCAGCTTGCCGTGCGAGGTGCGCGAGACCGCCCGCTCGCACATGATGTCGAGGGATCGTTGCGCCTGGCCGAGCCAGCGCATCGCGTGGTGGATGCGCCCGCCGCCGAGCCGCTGCTGTGCGAGCATGAACCCTCCGCCGGGTTCACCGATCAGATGGTCGGCGGGCACGCGACAGTTCTCGAACACGATCTCGGCGTGGTTGCCCACACGCCCGTACTCGACCTCGGGATGCGCCATCGTGCCGATATCGCGCACGATCTTCATGCCCGGGGTCCCAGTGGGCACGACGAACACCGACGCGTGACGGTGCGGCCGTCCGTCCGGATTCGTCTCCGCGAACACCAACACGATGTCGGCCACGGAGGCATTGGTGATGAACCACTTGTGACCGTCAATGACCCACTCGTCGCCGTCCTTCACGGCGGTGGTGCCGATCACGGTCGGGTCGGCGCCCGCGAGGAACGGTTCGGTGAGCGCGAAGGCGCTCGAGATCTCGCCCCGCAGGTTGGGCCAGAGCCAACGCTCCTTCTGGGCGTCGGTCGCGCCGTGCGCGAGGAGCTCCATGTTCCCGCTGTCGGGCGCCTGCACGCCGAAGATCGTCATCGACATCATGCAGCGACCGATGATCTCCGACATCAGTGCGAGCTTCAGCTGCCCGAGTCCGTTCCCCCCGAGCTTCGGGTCGAGGAACGCGCCCCACAATCCCTGCGCCTTCACCTGGTCCTGCAGGTGGTGCTTGACCGGCAGCCATTCGTCGGCGGTGATCTGGTCGAAGATCGGTTCGAGCGGGATCAGCTCCCGGTCGATGAACGCCCGCATCCACGCGAGCTGTTCCTCGAACTCCGGCTCGGTCTCGAAGTCCCACGCCATTGCGGCTCCTCTCGCCCGACCCTCATCGGCCCCAGCTCGTCGCCCCGACCCATCGCCGGCCGATCGCCCGACCACCGCCCAACCATCGCAATGTGATCACACCGTAATCCTGTTATTCGGATCGGGTCCAACGCGACGACTCGCCACTGAGCACGACGTACCTACTCGGGCGTGACGCCGAGGTACTCGGCGATGCGACGGAGCATCGCGGGTGCGAGCTCGCGGTCACGCAACAGCATCTCCTGTGTGAGGAGCACCCCGAGACGGCCGTCCTCGCTGCGGAGCGATCCGCTGTAGACGCCGCGCGAGCCGCTTGCCTTCAACGGCCACAGCTCGAGCAACATCCATTCGTCGGCGCGGATCGGATCCTGGAACCACAGGCTGTGATCGATGCTCGGACCGCCTGCGGGAAGGCCCGGGACCTCGACCTGTCCGAAGCCGGAACCGAGATCGGACACGTAGGCGAGCGCGCACGCGTGCACCAACGGATCGTCGGGGAGCGCCGCCGACGCGCGCACCCAGAGAGAATCGGAGTGGCGAACCTGTCCGTTGCCGATGCGCGTGGGCGTCACTTCGCGGACCTCGACGAGGAACGGCGAAGGACGAGGCGGCAGCGTCGACGCGTCGGGTGCGCCCCTCGTAGGCACGGCATCGAAGGTCGCACTCTCCTCGCGGGCGTGGAACGACGCGACCATCGAGAAGATGACCTCGCCGTCCTGAACCGCGCGGACATGGCGGGCCGAGAAGGAGCCACCGTCGCGGTCGCGCTCGACGTGCAGGATCACCGGCCGATCGACGCGACCCGGCCTGAGGAAGTAACCGTGCAACGAATGCGGCAACCGGTCGGCCGGCACCGTCGCGCCCGCCGCCCGCAGCGCCTGCGCGGCTACCTGACCGCCGTACAGGGACATGCGCGCCCCGGCGCCCGGCTCGTTCTCGCCGCGGAAGAGGTCGCGGTCGAGCACCTCGAGGTCGAGCAGGGCCGCGAGGCGACTCGCAGGCGATCCCGAATCAGTCCGCTGCACGTGTACTCCCCGTCCCGTGACGTGTCCTGCGCTGCGGACCATAATCTCGGTAGCGCTCGACGGAGCGCTTGCTGTGAAGGAGGGGACGATGTTGCTCGCCGGCGTGAATCATGTAGCGGTCATCACCGACGACACGGAACGGTTCGTGCGGTTCTACCGGGACGTGTTCGACGCGACGGTGTCACACCGCGAACAGATCGGGCCGGGCACACTGACGATGGTCGACATCGGTCCGCGCACCGAGCTCAACGTCTTCGAGATGCGCGGCGCGGCCGCCCCCGATCTCGCGCGCGGGTCGATGTTCGGGCACGGCCCGATCGACCACATCGGCTTGCAAGCTGCCGACCACGACGCGTTCGTCGAGATTCGCCGGCGTCTCGTCGCCAACGGCGCGAGCGACGGGTTCGTTACCGACTTCGGACGTTCGCACAGTGTCTTCTTCCGAGATCCCGACGGTCTCGAAGGCGAGGTGTTGCTGTGGATCTCGCACGACGGCGCGGTCCATCCCCCCGGCACTCCCGCCACCGGTTACGAACCGTTGTAGTCCCGCTGCCCGCGTCCCGACCAGCTCGAGAAGACGACGAACCCGGGGCTGAGCACGCGTACGGTGGTGGGTATGCCCGACCTCGTCCGCGACGACGCCCGACGCGAAGTTGCGCAGCGCGGGCTCACACCGGTCGCGGTGACTCACCTCACACGCGACGCGCTCGCAACGATTGACTTCGCCCAACTGGGTCCGGTCAAGCAGCTCCTGAAGCGATTCTTCTCCGCTGAGCCGTGGACTGCAGACGACGACAACGCGCTGGCCGGTCTCGTCGGGTCGGGGACGGGTTGGTGGCGACACGATCTCGACGACGACTTCCAGTTGGAGTTCGGCTGGCGCGACGGCGCGTTCCGCATGGAGCTTCCGGCACGCGCCGTCGGCGGTGAGCTGTTCGCCGGACCCGTCGTTCCCGAAGCGACCCCGAATCCGCGCACGATCCGATTCGTCACTCCGCCCATCCACGACGGTCCCAGCCGGTGGTACGCGTCGGCGGCGGAGGCGGACGACGCGCGCGTGCGAAGAGTGTTCACCGAGTTCGACGACGTGGCGAACGTCCTCGTCGGTCCCGACTTCGTCGCGGTCGGCCTCCACCGTCCTGATCGCTGGGAACAACTCCTCGAAGGGATGCTCCGCGTCGTCACGACTGAATTCGCGTCGACCGCGGTCGCGTCGGAGCCCGAGCACCCCGGGACAGCCGAGGCCGAGTCGAGCGGCGCCTTGCCGCGGCCCCGCGCCGAGTCCGACTCCGACGGTGGTGGCCGCGCGCTCGAGCAGGCCTGGAAGGAGCTCGGAACGCTGCGAGCCGCGGAGCCCGGCGACCTCGACCGGATCCTCACCGCGGTGTCGTCGACGAACCGGGCGACGCGCCAGGTGGCGGCCCGCCTCGTCGCCGATGCCGACGCCGGCGTCGCCGAGGGCGCGTGGAGCCGCCTCCTCGACGATCCGAGCCGCAGTGTGCGGCGGGCGGCCGTCGACGCGATGGTCGACGCCGAGCGCCCGGAGCTGCGGGCGCTTCTCGAACGCGCGCTACGCGACGCCGACCCGTGGACGCGCTGGAAGGCGCTGCGCGGCATCGTCGACCTCGGCGTGGAG